>CAZTKA010000107.1:0-11998 GCA_964614015.1 uncultured Bordetella sp.
TGCCGGTCGTCCACATCGAAGCTCACCGCGGGGACTTCATGCAGCGCCGCGCGCCCCACGAGTTTCTCCAGGCGCGGCACTTGCGGTCCTTCGACCGCAATGTAGTAGCGGCCGCCCGAAGACCACAGCTCGCGGAACTCGGAATCATCGATGAATACATCCGGCGCATCCGGCGCATAGGAACCGTATTCCAGGTTGTTCACGCGGCCGTTGAGCAGCAGCACGCGCTCCCCGCGATAGGCGCCGGCGTAAAACACGACCGATGAAAACGTGTAGTACTGATTGTCGAGGATCAGCGTCCCGTGCGGCGCGTGGTTCAGAGCCTCCGCCAACGGGCGGGAGGATAGATACGGATCGAAGGTAACCAGAGCCAGGCGCGCCGCATGCACAAACAACACCATCATCACCACCGCTCCGGCCACGCTGCGTCTCCATGCTGTGACCGCTCCAATCAGAAACGCGATCCCGGCCAGAATCAGCGGCGGCCGCAGATAAGCGAACGAGGCCAGCGTCAGGTCGCCCATGTGACCCAGCGAGAGCGTGTAGGCCGAAACATCCTGCGTGACCAGTGCACGGGAAATGTCGCCGGGCGCGGGCAGATTCCACACCCGCGATAGAATGAAAGCGATGGCGAGCGCCGCGGCGGCCGCGGCGGCCGTGAGCGCAATCTGCCCGCGCCGCACCCAGGCGGCCGCGCGCGGTTCGGTCAGCGCCGCTCCGATGAGCAGCGCCAGCGCGGGGTAACAGGGCATCGAATAATACTCCTGCGTGGAGGAAAACGTGAAGAACACCAGCAGGAATCCGGTCCAGCACAGGCACAGCAGGCGCAGGCGCGCCGCGCGGCTCGCCGCCGGGCGGAACGGGAGCTTCGCCACGGCCGGCAAGTACACGCTCCAGGGGAACAGCCACAGCAAGTGGAACAGCCAGAAATACAGGCGCGGGACGGTGTTGTAATCGCGAGGATAGCGCGTGTTGAGAAAGCGCAGGATGTGCTCGTTGAAAAAATAGAACCAGAAGAAGCCGCGATAGGAGCCCGGTTCGCTGTGCAGCGCGAAGTCGAAGTAGGGTGGATTGCGAATCGTGGCCAGCACGTGCCAGGGGGCGGCGATCGCCAGCGCGATCCATGCCCCGCCGAAGACGCGCAGCCTGCGCCAGGTTTCGCGCGCGCGCCATTCCCCGGTAAACAACAGGAACAGCCCGGCTGCGGCGACGGGGAACAAGACGGCGATCAGCCCTTTGAGCAGCAATCCCGTTCCGATGGCCGCGGCCATGGTGTAGGCCCACAGAGCAGGCCGCGGTTCTTCCGGATCCAGCGCGCGGAGGAACGCCCACATCGCCAGCGTGATGGTGGCGGTGAGCATGGCGTCGGGAATCTGGACGCGCGTGAACAGGAACAGGCCCACGCTGGTCGCCAGCGCGCATCCGGCGATGAGGCCCGCGCGGCGGGAGAAGGCCCAGGCGCCCACGCGAAATACCAGCCAGCAGAGCGCCACCGCCGAAAGCGCGAGCGGCAGGCGCGCGACCCAGTCATGCACGCCCAACAGCCGGAACGCGATCGCCATCATCCAGTACTTCAGCGGCGATTTCTCGAGGTAGGCGATTCCGTCCAAACGCGCGGTGACCCAATCACCCGAGTCGAGCATGTTGCGCGCGATGGTGGCCTGGACGGCGTCGACGTCGTCCATGAGAGCGGGAGGTGAGAGGATGCAGCCGAGAAAGACGGCGGCCGCAACCAGCAGGACTATCGAAGTTTCACGCACGGAAAACCGGGACGCACGCCGATTTCGGTACCGCCTTAGCGCCCGGTCAGGAACCCGGCCGCGGCGAACTGAGCGTACTGTTCCCGATTTTCCCACGTCGCGATGTTCCAGTGCCTCATCCAGAGGCACAACACCATCAGTCCCCACAGGTGATAGCCCAAGTTCGCGCGCCGCTCCAGGTGCGCTCGCAGCAGGCCCTCGACTGTTTCCCAGCGGAAGAGGCCCGTGCGGCGGACCGACTCCTCGTTCAACGTGTCCAGCAGCAAGGAGCGCAGCGCCGTGCGCATCCAGTGATGCGCGGGAATATCGAAGCCTTCCTTGGGCCGCTGGATCACGGGGCGTGGCAGGCGCGGCTTCATCAGCTCCCGCAGAACGAATTTCAAGCGGCCACCGCGGACTTTCAGACGCAACGGCAGGCGCTCGGCGAATTCCACGATGCGGTGGTCGAGGAACGGCGGACGCACCTCCAGCGAGTGCGCCATGCTCATCCGGTCGACCTTGTTGAGGATGTCGTCGGGCAGGTAGTAGGTCTGGTCGGCCCACAGGAAACGGTTCAAGCCATCGCGCCGCGAACCAGGCAGCGGCGGCGGAGCCGCGCCTTCCGGGACATTCCACAGGGAGGCTTGCTGCGCCTTTGAAAACGTTCCGTTCCAGAAGAAGTGCGCCTCCGCCGGGTCGAGGGGCGCTCCCGTCAGCAAGCGGTTCACCTTGTAGTCGAAGCCGATCTTCCGGTCGGAAACCGGCAGACGCGCCGCGATCCCCGTGGCCAGATGGAGCAGGCCGCGCGGGGCGCGGCGCAAGTATCCGGCGATGCCGTCGGCGAGGTAGGTGTTGTAGCCGCCGAACAGTTCGTCGGCCCCATCGCCCGAAAGCGCCACAGTGACCTGCGCGCGGCACATCTGCGAAAGAAACCACACGGGAACAGCTCCCGCGTCAGCGCTCGGCTCATCGGAATGATGGACGATCTGTTCGACGATGCCGGCGAGGTCCGCATCGAAATCCATGGCGAACTCATGATGGTCCGTCCCATAGGCGCGGGAGACCTCTCGGAAATAGACACTCTCATCGAACTCGCGGCCCGGGAAAGAGACCGAGAAGGTTTTCAGTTTCCGTCCGGCCGCCTCGGCCGCGTAATGCAGGATGGTCGAGGAATCCAGCCCTCCGCTCGACCACACGCCCAACGGAACGTCGGAGAGCAGATGCTCGCGCACGGCCTTGCGCAGCAGGGTATCCAACTCTTCCTTGGCGTCGCCGAGCGTGATCGCGGGATCGGGCCGCATTTCCAGGCACCAGTATGTCCCCGTCGTGACACGCCCGGCTTCCCAGGATAACCAGGTCCCCGGGGGCAGCTTCTCGATACCTTTCACCAGGGTGCGTTCGCCGGGAACATAATTGCAGGCCAGGTAGGACGCCAGGCCCGCGGGGTCCAACTCGCGCGGGATGCCCGGGTGCAGCAGCAGGGCCTTCATTTCCGAGCCGAAATGCAGGTTCGCGCCCCGCCGCGCGATGTATAGCGGCTTGATGCCCATGCGGTCGCGCGCCAGCACGAGCCGCCGCCTCTGGGGATTCCACAGCGCCACGGCGAACATGCCGCGCAGTTTCGGGAAGGCCAGGACATCCCACTCCCGGAAGGCGACCAGCACGGTCTCGGTGTCGCAGTTCGTCTCGAAGCTGTGGCCCTTGGCCTCCAATTCGCGGCGCAGCTCGAGATGATTGTAGATTTCGCCATTGAAGGCGATCACAACCCCGCTTGCCGGGCAGCACATGGGCTGGTCGCCGTGCTCCAGGTCGAGGATCTTCAGGCGGACGGCCCCGAGGGAAATATCCGGGGACTCCCAAACACCCTGCTGATCCGGCCCGCGGTGCCGGAGTGATCCCGTGACGTGCCGGATCAAACTCGGGCGAGCGGGCCCATTAAGATGCGTAAACCCTGCAATACCACACACTTACCGATACCCCGATCCGTCCCTCTACCCCTCCCAGAGAGTGGACCTGAGACCGCTGCTCCCGATCCAATTGAGCGAGCATACCACGAGGATTTATATTTGTAAATCTTTTTGTTTTCGCCGCGTGGCTGTGTTACGGCGCAGAGCCGGCCGCCCCTCCGCTGGAAGGCAAGTCGAGGCGCTCGGGAAAGACAGCGTAACCCTTCGGAGGAGGGAACAATTCTTCGAGCAGCAGCAGGCGCTTGCGCAGGTAGCGGCTGGGCAACTGGCGCGGGCCGGTTTCGACATCGATATCGCAACAGATCCCATGGAGGTACAGCGTAAGCGTATCGATAAAGGACTGGCGCGCGTACTTGCCAAAGTTTTTGGCCGCGGCGGCGGATTTGCCACGCCGCAACGTCTGCTTCAGGCGCCAACTGGCCTCGTCCACTTCCCCGTGCACCTCCGCGTTCAGTTCCTCGCGCAGCAAGCGCGTGTAGCGGGCCTCCGCTTCCGGACTCCACTGCTCGGCAAGGACATTCGCCAACAGATGATAAAACCGGTAATGGTACTCGGCCATTTCACGATCCTTGAGGGCAAAGGCCAGGACCGTTTCGCCGCCCAAATTGAGTTGCGCGGAGGCCGCCGTGCGGGTATCCGGGGGCTTCACCACCGAAACATAATCGCCCGGACTTTTTCCGCCCTCGCGCCCGGCCGCGCGCTCCAGATAGGGGACCAGAAGAATTGCCAGCTTGGGCAGCGCCGCCACGATGCTGGGAGGCAGGGCCGCGACGGGTTCCTCCAGGTATTCCTTTAGCTCCTCGTCGGACATGGGTCCGGAAGCGCAGAAATACGAGATCGAATTGCTGAGCGGGATCATTTCCCCGCGAAACTGCTCGGCGAACTGGCGGACGCTGAGTTTGGAAAGGTCGGATTTTGGGGGCATCAAAAGAGCTGTTCTTATTTTAGCCCCTTTCCTTATCCGGGCACCGTGAAAAAAAAGGTGCTGCCGGAGTGCCCGTCACTTTCCACGCCGATGGTGCCGCCCATCAGCTCCACCAGGCGCGCCGCGATCGCCAGTCCCAAGCCGGTTCCGCCAGCCTTCCGCGTCGAGGCGCCGTCCAGTTGCGTGAAAGCCTCGAAGATCTTGACCCGCTTTTCTGGAGGGACGCCCGGGCCCGTATCACGAACACTGAAGCGTGTGGCCGGGCCGGGCAGAGCTTCAACGCCGATCTCGACCTTGCCCCGGTCGGTAAATTTGATCGCGTTTCCGGCCAGATTGATGAGCACCTGGCGCAGTCGCACGGGATCGCCGGAAAGCGTGGCGGGAACTCCGGGATGCAGGACAAAAGTCAGCGTCAACCCTTTTTGTTCGGCCAGGATATTCAGCTCGCGGACCACGGAGCGAACCAGCGTCTCAACATGCAGGTCCTCGCGGACGATCTCGATCCGGTTGGCCTCGATTTTCGAGAAGTCCAGGATGTCGTTGATGATGGCCAGCAGCGAAGTGGCCGACAAACGAATGATCTCGACGTAGTCGTTCTGCTCGGCGCTCAGATCCGTCCCCAGCAGAACGTCAGTCATGCCCAGGATGCCGTTCATGGGAGTGCGGATCTCGTGGCTCATGTTGGCCAGGAACTCGCTTTTGGCGCGGTTGGCGACTTCCGCGGCGTCCTTGGCCCTGGCGAGCTGCTCGTAGCGCAGCTTGCGCAGCGTGATGTCGCGATAGATTGCCGAGACGCCGATCAGCCGTCCCGACGAATCTTTGACTGGAGAGAGAATCACCGAGACCGGGATAGCCGTTCCATCCTTGGCCACGCGGAGAGCTTCGTAGCGGTCGATTCGCTCTCCGTTTTGCGTCCGCACCAGTACGCCGACGTACTCGTTTCGCTGCTCGGGCAAGAATAGCGTCGTGATGTGCCGGCCGATGATTTCCTCCGGCAGATAGCCGAACATGCGTTGCGCCCCGCGATTCCAGCTCACGATCGTGCCGCTCATATCGGTTCCGATGATGCTGTCATCGCAGGATTCGACAATCGCCGCAAGAAAGGCGGGCGCTCCAAAGGGGTGTTCGCCGGAGGCGCGCGGGGGCGGCGGACCGGCGGGAAGCGGATGCGTGGCTCTGGAATCGATTCCGTTCTGCATGGAGACCCGCCTAATCTCTTCGGCGCCTGTGAGAAGAATGTGAGTAACCGCTCAGCTCGTGCGGGCGCGCCCTGCTCGTCTACACGCGCCGCGCGATCATCACCGTGATATCGTCGGCCGGGGGAGCTCCTCGCGTGAACTCGTGCACGGACTTGTGGATCTCCTCGACGATTTCGGCGGCCGGGCGGTCGCTGAGCTCCGCGATCAGGTTCGCCAGCCGCTCCTCCCCGTACTCGTTGTCATTCGGATCGGCTGCTTCGGTGACGCCATCGCTGAACAGAACCAGAATGTCGCCATGCCCGAGCTTGGCGAGGGACTCCTGATACTTGGCCAGGGGCAGAATGCCCAGAATCACACCCCCGCCGCCCAGCGCTTCGTAGCCGCCCTTGGCGCGCACGATCAGCGGCGGATTATGGCCGGCGCTCACATAGCGCAGATCGCCCGTCCTGGGATGCAGGATCCCCATGAAAAACGTGATGAAGCGGTTGTCGGGGCAGTTTTGACAGGTGGTCTTGTTCAGTCGCTCGAGTTTTGCGGCAAGCTCGGAGGGGTCGTCGAAAAGCACATGCACGCGCGCCTGGAGACTGCTCATCAGCAGCGCGGCGGGTGTACCCTTGCCGGCCACGTCGCCGACGATCATGCCCACTTGGCCGTCACTGAAGCTGATGAAGTCGTAATAGTCGCCGCCGACGGCGCGCGCGGCCACGGTCTTCGCTGCCAGATCCAGTCCTTCCACGCGCGGAGCCTTGTCGGGCAGCAGCCGCTGCTGGATCAGCGCCGCCTGCTGCATATCCTTGGCCATGGCGCGCTCGGCTTCCTCGATTTCATTGAGCCGCGCGTGCTCGATGCGGATGGCCGCAACGTTGGCCATCACCGTGAGCAGATTCAGATCCTCCCGCGTGAATTCGCGGATGCGGTCCGGCGTGTCCAGATAGATCAGGCCGATCACCTTGTCGTTGGTTTGCAGCGGCACGGCCAGAATGCTGCGGACCTTCTGCTCGACGATGCTCATGTGCTCGCGGAGGCCCTGGTCGAGCTGGGCATCGCGCACCAGTAGCGAGGCTTTTTCATTCAGGACGCGGTCGCGCACCGTGCGCGAGATTTGAAAACCTTCGCCGCGCGCCGCGCGCACCTTCAACTGGTCGCCTTCGAGCGTCATCAGCACCCCGCGGCCGGCCATCACCGCTTCCATGGAAAGATCCATGATCACCTCGAACAGTTCGCCGAGCGGCCGGTGTCCGGCCAGCTCGCGACCCGCCTTGATCAGCGCCCACATTTGCGGGTTGCCGGTCATCACCGTGGTCTGGTTCATGTCGGCGGCAGAGACCGCCATGCTGGCTTCCCCTCCGGCCTGCGGACCCAGCACTCCGTCCAGGCTGGCGACCACCGTCGTGGCCGTCGAGGAGAACTGGTCTTCGTTATCGACGAACTCCACGGTTTCGCGGTGGATCTGCGAAGACGCCGCGCCGGAGAATTCGATCGTAAGATGACCCGCGGCAATCCGGTCGCCGGGACGGAATGGCGCCGGCCCTTCGAGCTTTTGCCCATTGAGCATGGTGCCGTTCTTGCTTCCGAGATCCTCCACCGTCCACTGGCCGTCCTTAAACGTCAAAGCGACATGCTGCCGCGACAAGCCGATGTCTTCGGGGTAGGAGAGCTGATTGGCGCTGGAGCGCCCGAGCGTGACCCGGTCTTGGGTCAGGATCACAGTGGAGGAATGGCCTTCCAGGTCGCGGATGATGAACTCCCGTGAAGCGGCTGGCATGGTCCCGTGCAACTCACTAGCCTAGCACTATCCAACTGACTGACCGGACAGGGCCGGCAATTTTTCCTTGACCCGGGCGGTCCGAGTGGGGAAAAATGAAGTTTCGGGTTGCCGAAGACGATTTTCATGTAGAGGGAACGAGCCGGTTGCGTATTCGATTGCTGTTGTTGTGCTTCGCTTGGGCTGCGGCAATTTGGCTGGCGCCCCCCGCTCAGCCCCAGACCGCGGCCAGGGCGGCCACCACGACCGGAATTCGAAGCTCTGCCTCCAAGGCCGCGCCTGCGCCCAAGAGCAAGGCCAAATCCGCTGCGAAGAAAACCACCGCGAAAAAGGCGGGGCGCAGTCCCTGGCAGGCGCCGAACTACGCCGATTCAGCCGAAGGCGACGTTGCCGACGGCGACGATCCCATCGCGCGCCGAGCGGCTCTCGACGCGCTCGGCCGCTTGAACGGCTCCGTCGTTATCACGGACGCGGATACCGGCCGCATCCTCACGATCGTTGGGCAGAAGACGGCGTACAAGGAAGGTTTCCAGCCTTGCTCGACGATTAAGATCCCGGTGGCTCTGGCGGCGCTGAGCGAATCGGTCGTCGACCGTCTGACGCAGATCCGGCTGTACGGTAATACGAAGATGGCCATGACCGAGGCGCTCGCGAGATCCAACAATCAGTACTTCGCGAGCCTGGGCGAAAAACTCGGCTTCAAGAAAGTCAGCTATTACGCCAAACTTTTCGGGCTGGGTGAAAAAGCGAGCCTCAATATTCCGGAAGAGACGCCGGGAATTCTGCCTCCCGCCATGCCCCGCAGCGGGATGGGCATGATGGCGAGCTTTGGCGACGGCATCACGCTCACGCCGCTCGAGCTGGCGAGCCTGGTCGGCGCGGTCGCCAACGGCGGCACGCTGTACTATCTGCAATACCCCAGGAACCAGGAGGAAGCGGAGGCATTCGTGCCGAGCGTGAAGCGCCGGCTCGATATCGGGCACCTGATCCGCGAAATCAAGCCGGGCATGATGGGGGCCGTCGAATACGGCACGGCGCGCCGCGTGGGCTTCGACGCGGAGATGCCCGTCTATGGCAAGACCGGCACCTGTACCGACACGCGCACGCCGACGCATCTGGGCTGGTTCGGATCCTTCACCGAGGTCGGGCATGATCGCGTGGCCGTGGTTGTGCTGCTGACCGGGGGCAGCGCGGCTTCGGGCAGTTCCGCCGCAGGTGTCGCCGGGCAGGTGTACAAGAACCTCATCAACATGAACTACTACGCGCACCAGCGGCGGGAGGAGCCCGTGGTCGTGGCGGGAGCCGCCGGAGCCCAGTAGCGACGCCGTGCGGCAGTGGCGGTTTTTCACCGGCTGCCAGCTCAAGATTGTTCAGGAATCCGTCGCTGCCGAGCTTGACTTTGGCAACGCCAGTGGATTAAGGTAACGATTCGACTGGGCCGCCAGTTTCACGTGCGCCGCCCAGGGACCGGTAGCTATGGCGGATCATCAGGGCGTGGGGGCGCACACCGTGGAGGAAGTGCTGGAATCCTCGCTGGAAAGCGTCGACCAGGCAGAGGATATCGTACTGCGCGAGGCCCGGGAGATGGGTTTCAGCGAAGATGAACAGCACCACATCGGGATCTCCCTTCGCGAATGCATGGTCAATGCCGTGGTCCACGGTAACAAGTTCAATTCCCGGAAGAAGGTTCACCTGGTGGTCTCGCGCACGCCCCGGCGACTGGAAGTGCGGATCGGCGATGAAGGCGGCGGATTCGACCCCAAGGACGTGCCGGACCCCTTGGCCGAGGAGAACCTGCTGCGGCAATCCGGCCGCGGTGTCATGATGATGCAGGCATTTATGGATGAGTTTGAAGTGCGCCGGCGCCAGCCCGCCGGCACGGAAGTTCGAATGGTGAAGTATTTGCCGAAGACCAGATAACGGCATTTAGAGGAGGCTACAGGTGAGTGTCAAACTAACCACCCGACAGGTGGGTGACGTAACAGTGGTGGACGCAGCAGGCCGCATTACCTTGGGCGATGGGGCCAGCACGTTCCGCGATACAATTCGGGATCTGGCTGCCGGCGGCCAAAGAAAGCTGTTGTTGAATCTGGCCGAAGTCAGCTATATCGATAGCTCGGGCATTGGCGAAATGGTGTCCGGCTTCACCACCGTCACCAACCAGGGTGGCCAAGTGAAGCTGTTGAACCTCACCAAGCGCGTCAAGGACTTGCTTCAGATCACCAAGCTGTATACCGTCTTCGAGGTGTTCGACGACGAGGCCGCGGCCGTGCGCAGCTTTCAGTAAAGCGCGGGTTCTCCCAGCGTTTTCTTGACCGCGAGCGCCGGAGGTGTAGGAATCGGCTTGTCGGATCTCTGAGCAAGATTGCAGAGAATTCCGCGCCCGCCGTCTCACTTAAACAGTGAGACCCAACTATGGTTCCTATTCGCGAACCCCAAACCTACTCAGTACTTTTAGCCGACGACTTGACACTGGTGCGGGAAGGATTGGCTGCCCTGTGCGACGCGCAGCCGCGGTACAAGGTGATCGGCCAATGTTCCCAGGGCGCAGTGGCGTTGCGCGTCATTGAGGAGCAGCAGCCGGACTTGGCTGTGCTGGACCTTAACCTGACCGATCTGCTCACCATGGAAGTGGTCCGGCGGGTCCGGGAGGCTGGATGCCGGACCAAGATCGTGGTGCTTTCCACCAGACGCGACCGCAAGACTGTGGTCGAGGCCCTGCGTGCCGGAGTGAGCGGCTTTCTGCTGAAGAGCGCTTCCTCGGCGGAGCTCCTGGAAGCCTTCCAGCAGGTCCTCGAAGGCAGCATCTATGTATCCCCGCAGTTGGAGCTGAACCGCATTTTCGCCGCCAAGCCTTTATCGCAAGTGGAGGATCCGCTTGATTCGCTGAGCTCTCGGGAGCACCAGGTATTTTCCCTGCTGGTTGAGGGCGTGCGCGCCAAGGAGATCGCCGCGCGGCTTGATCTGAGCCCGAAGACCGTGGATACCTACCGCGCCAGCCTCATGCGGAAGCTCGACATCCACGACGTGGCGGGTTTGGTGAAATTCGCCATCCAGCGTGATCTAACCAGCACGGCCTGACGCGCGCTCAGCCGTTCCTGCTACAATGGCAACTTGCGGGGGCCGCTCGGCTCGCGCAAGGAGTCTCCGCGCAATGGATCGTCGTACCCGCAAGGAATTGAAAACGGACAAGTTTGCCCAGGAGGTCGGGCACACCGTTCAGTATTTGGCCGGGCACAAGAAACAAGTGAAGCTGTATGGTGCGATTGGCTTGGTGGTGTTGATCGCTGCCGCGGGTTACTGGACATACAGCGGCCGTCAAGCCGCCGCGCGCGCCAAGGCCCTGGCTGATGCGATTCGCGTGGCGGATGCCGTGATCTCCGCGGCGCCGCAACCACCCTTGCTGAACTTCGCCACGCAGGAAGAAAAAGACAAGGCGGTTTTGCGGGCCTACACCAAAGTCGCGGCTGACTATCCCGGAACGCAGGAGGGCGCGATTGCGCAACTCTACGTTGCCGCGGCAAAGAATGACAAGGGCGAAGCCGAGGAAGCCATCAAACTTTATCGCCAGGCCGCCGATTCCGCACCCAAGGAATACCGCCGCGTGGCGCAACTGGCGTTGGGCGAACTGCTCGCCGGCCAGAACCAGAACGAGGAAGCGGAAAAAATCCTGAAGGCTCTGTCGGAGGAAGACTCTTCGGCGCTGGTTAGCCAGGAAGAGGCGCTGCTCGCCTATGGCCGGGTGCTGGCCAGACGCGATCCGGCTGAGGCCCGCAAGATCCTGGAGCCGCTGCGCGATGTGCCGCGCGTGGCCGTCAGCAGCGCCGCGGTCACCGCGATTGCCGCGCTTCCGCCCGTAACCAAGACGGCCGAGCCGGCGCCGAAATCCAACTGAGGCCGAGCGACTCGTGCCCTGCCCGCTGGCTCATCTCCGGTTTCCGGACGCGAGTCAGCGCGGCAGGCGCTATCCGGAATTCCCGCATCCCTACCGCAACGACTTTCAGCGCGATCGCGACCGCGTGGTCCACGCACGCGCCTTCCGCCGCCTCGAAGATAAAACGCAGGTATTCCCGCCCGGCATCTCCGATCATTTCCGCAACCGGCTGACCCACACCATCGAGGTTTCGCAGATCGCGCGCACCGTGGCCTCCACGCTCGGCCTGAATGAAGATTTCACCGAAGCACTCGCTCTGGCGCATGACATCGGCCATCCGCCTTTTGGCCATGCAGGCGAGGATGAACTCGACCGCATCATGCGCCGTCACGGCGAACGCTTCGATCACAACCTGCATGCGCTGCGCATCGTCGAACAATTCGAGAATCCCTACCCGCGCTTTCCCGGCCTGAACCTGACGTTCGAAGTGCGCGAGGGCATCGTGAAACACTCGCGCGATTTCGCTCCC
>CAZTKA010000108.1:0-11991 GCA_964614015.1 uncultured Bordetella sp.
TCGCCAGCGAATAGATCCCCAGTGACTCTGCCGCTGCGACAACCGCGGCAATCGAAACAGGCTTGCCGCCGTCATAGCCTACGAAGCCGCGATACGAACCTCGCCAAGCGTTTTCCGGATAATACACCGCGCGCGCGATGTGCAGAGGGATATCGAAGTTCGTCGCGGTCAGGGAACCGAAGTCCTCCCGCGTGCGCCGGTCCGCCACCTGCCGACACTCGAGTTGCGGAAGCAGCCGCGCGGAAGGCCGCAGTTCTTCGGTCATCATTCCGGGAGCATTGGAAATCAGCCGCAGATTCGCGCTCAGCAACGCTTGTTGCACGGCCCGCAGCTCTCCAGGGGGGAGCAGATCTTCGCAGAGCCAGAACGACCAGCGTTTCGTGCGAGGCTCGAAGAAGGCGCGGCAGTGGGCAAGCCGTTCTTCCATCCCGTCAGGCTCCGGCGGGAGCGGGCCCTCCAGCATCGCGATGTTGAACACACCGTAATCCAGCCCGGAATAAACGCCGATGACGCCACCCAGGCCGCGGACCTCACCGGTGCCGGTCGCCTCGCCGAAGAAGCGCATGGCGGCCCGCAAATTCGCTTCCACGATTTCGAAGTCCGGCAAGCCCACGATTACAGCAAACTCACCGGGTCCACGTCTATGGCCAGCATCGTGGAGTTCCATTTCTCGGCCGCCGCGAAGCGCCGGATCTCGCCGAGCACCGCGTTCAGCCGCGCGCGGCTCGAGGTTTTCAGCAGGATCTGGAACCGGTACTCGGTCTTCACGCGCGCCACGGCCGCTGGGGCTGGACCCAGGACGCGCACGCCCTCCGGGGGCGGGTTCAGCAGGCGGCCCAGAGCCGCGCTGCGCGTGATTGCTTCCTCCTCGTTGCTGGAGCCCACCAGCACGCTCGCCAGCGCCCCCAACGGCGGATAGTGCATCAGCTTGCGGAACTCGATTTCCTTGGCGTAAAAACGGCCGTAGTCCTGGGCTGCCGCGCACTGCACGGCATAGTGTTCCGAAAACCCGGTTTGGATCAGCACGATGCCTGGCGTCGAGCCGCGCCCCGCGCGCCCAGCCGCCTGCGTGAGCAGTTGGAACGTGCGTTCGGCGGCCCGGAAGTCGGGAAGCCCCAGGCCGATATCCGCGTTCACGATCCCCACCAGGGTCACATTCGGAATGTCGTGGCCTTTGGCGATCATCTGCGTGCCCACCAGGATGTCGAAGTGGCCCTCGCGGAATCCGGTGAGGATGGTTTCGTAGTCGCGCTTTGCCCCGACGGTATCGCGGTCGAGCCGCGCCACGCGAGCCTTCGGAAATGCGGCGTGCAGCTCCTGCTCGACGCGCTCGCTGCCCGTGCCGAGAAACTGGATGTGCTCGCTGGCGCACTTCGGGCAGCGGTCCGGAACTCTTTCGGCGTAATTGCAATAGTGGCACAGCATGCGCCGGTCGCGGCGGTGATAGGTCAGCGTCACCGAGCAGTTCGCACATTGCAGGCGCTCGCCGCAGGCGCGGCAGGCGACGAAGCTCGAAAATCCGCGCCGGTTCAGGAGCAGCATGGACTGCTCGCCGTTTTCCAGCCGCTCCGTCACCGCTTCGACCAGCGCGCGAGAAAATGTCGCCGCCTTGCGCGTTTCGAGGAATTCCTGACGCATGTCAATGAGCCGGACGGTGGGTAGAGGGCGCTGCTCGATGCGTTCCGGCAGAGTAAGTCTCGTATATTTGCCGCGCTCCGCGTTGTAACGCGATTCGAGGCTCGGCGTGGCGGAGCCCAGCACGATTACCGCGCCCGCATCGCGCGCCCGCACCACCGCCACGTCGCGCGCGTGGTACCGCGGCGTGTCCTGCTGCTTATAGCTCTGGTCGTGTTCCTCATCGACGATGATCAGGCCGAGATCGCAGACCGGGGCGAACACCCCCGAGCGCGTCGCCACCACCACACGCGCCCGGCCGGAACGGATGCGCCGCCATTCCTGCGCGCGCTCGGCATCATGAAACGCCGAATGGAGAATCGCGACGTTTTCCCCGAAGCGGTAATGGAACTGTCCGGCGACGGCGGGCGTGAGAGCGATTTCGGGCACCAGCAGCAGGGCCCCGCGCCCGATCGCCAGCGCCGCATTGATCGCATTCAGGTACACCTCTGTCTTTCCGGAACCCGTCACGCCTTCCAGTAGGAACGGCTTGAAAGCGCGCGCAACGATCGATTTGCGAATCGCGTCGAAGGCCGCCTGCTGATGCGCGTTGAGAAGGTGAGGCGGCCGCGCCGGAGCGAGCGCGGCCGCGACCGGCTCCCGCGAAAGCACGGCCAGCCCGCGGCGGGCCAGCGCCCGGGCCGCCGTGCTGGCCTTCGGAAAACTTTCCTCCAGCGCGGCCACGTTGTGCTGGCCCGGATGCAATTCCAGGTACGCGAGCAATTCGCGCTCCGGTCTTGGCAGCTTCTCCTCGCCGCGCGCCCGGAACTGGACGCGCAGGCGGGCCGCGGAAGCGCGCAGCGGATCGCGGGCCGCCGCGACATCCTCGGAGATCACCAGTCCCTTCTTTTCGAGCGAGCGCAGCAGCGCCGCCGCGCCCTTCACCTTTTGCGCCAGGTAAGACGCCGAAAGCGCGCGAGTTTCCAGCAGGCGCAGGATCTTTACGGCGCGATCCTCGCTTTCCGCCGCCCCGAGCAGCAACTGGCGCGCGGCGCCGCGCCCGGAAACCGTCAGCCCATATACGCGCCCCCGTCTTACATCGGCGGCCAGCGGCGTCATTGCCCGCAGGGTCTCGCCCAGCGGAGCACAATAATAATTCGCGATCCAGCGCCCCAGTTTGAGCAGGGATTCATCCAGCGCCGGCTCTTCATCCAGCAGGCGCAGGGCCTCCCGCGTTGCAGCCGCCGGTGGTTGATCGTGCGTGGCCAGAACGACACCGGCCAACTGCCGCGATCCGAAGGGGACCAGCACGCGGCATCCTACCGCCACGCGATGGCGCAGGGTCTCCGGCAGTTTGTAGGTGAACGCTTGCTCGAGCGGCACCGGCAGGCTGACGTCGCAGTACAGCGGCGCCGCGGGAGGAACGGGAACGGCGGAACCGCGAGCAACAAGCATGGACAAGCGGATTATAGCGTGCCCACGGCGTGCACCACAGCGGTATAATGCCACCCAGGAGTTTTGTCATGAAATACATCTCCCTGCTCAAAGTATCCAGCGCCGTTCTGGCGCTGCTTTGCTTGACGGGCCTCGCCCTGGCCGACGAAATTTCCGACGCCTACGATGCGCTCAAGAAGGCCCAGGAGGCCAAGAATGCCGCCGACGTGAAAAAGTGGGCCGTTGAGACCTCCCGGCTCGCTCGCGCGGAGGCTGCCAAGCCGCAGCCTGCCGAGGCCTCCGAAGTGGAATACTGGAAGCAGCGCGTGGAATACGCGAAGAGCACGGACGCCTACACGGAATACGCTTTGGGCGCGACAGCTCTCATGCCCGATCTGCCGCCGGCCCAGGTGGTCGATCTGGTGGAAACCCTCATTACGCAAAACCCGAAGAGCACGTACATTTCCATGGCCGCGCCGGTCTACATCGCCGCCCTTGCCCGCTCCGGCGCCGACAAGCAGATTGAAGGCGCGACAAAGCTTCTGGCATCGGTCCCCGATAGCGAAGACGCCCTGTACGCGCTGGCCGAAGGCAACCTGACCAGGCAGCGCGCCGACCAGGCCATCACCTACGCCACGCGCTTGCTGAGCACGCTGGGCCGCAAGGCCAAACCCGAAGGAATGTCTGACGCCGATTGGAACACGAAAAAATCCGGCCTGACGGGGCGTGGCAATTACATCGCCGGGGTGGGCTCCTGCATGCGCGAGCTGTGGCCGGAATGCGACCGGTACCTGCGGGC
This sequence comes from uncultured Bordetella sp., assembly GCA_964614015.1. Lineage (GTDB taxonomy): Bacteria > Acidobacteriota > Terriglobia > Bryobacterales > Bryobacteraceae > Palsa-187. Next base: position 3,848 of record CAZTKA010000108.1, read on the forward strand.
CGCCGTTCCGCTGATCGGCAATCAGGCCGCGCTCACCGGCCCGACGTTTTTCTATCTCGGTTTGGCGAACTACCGCATCGGCCTGCTGACCAACAGCCGCCCCAAGATCCAGGAGGCCATCAAGTTCAGCAACCAATCGGCCGCCATCGCCGGACCCATGCAGAACCAGGCGCGGCAGAACGCGTACGCGATGGAGAAGGATCTGGCAAAAATCCGGTAAAGTTATCCGAACCGCCGGGCGCCCAACTCGATCGGGCTAGTGCAACCCTCTCAGCCCCGGCAGGCCGGCGCCAATGAAGAAGTCCGTCTGATTGCTCACCAGTCGCGCCTGCACATTCTGTGCGCACAGGAAGCGAAAAGGGCGGCAAGCCCAAGCCTGCCGCCCGTCAGATTCTGAGTCCGGCTCCTGACCTCTGACTCCTTCTCACTTTAACCACTTGTCGTAGTCTGGCGGCTTGATCCGGCCTTCCCACAGACTCTTGTTGTTCTCTTCGCAGGAGTACTCCATCACCTCGGCGTTCTCGTCCCGCGTGAACACGCGCTGGCTGAAGAGTGGTTCTTTGTAGGTCTTCGGATCGTTGATCGTGATCGTGTAGTAGACCTGATCCTTGTTCATCAGCTCCCAGGTTTCGCGCACCGTCATCTGGTCGCTGTGCGGATGGCCGTTCGTGTCCAGACGCGTCTTGCCATTGAAGCCCTTGGATTCCATTACCAGCACATCGCCCTCCCAGCGGCCGCGCGTTGTCCCGAACCAGGTCGGGTCGATCTGATCGTCGGGCGGGAAGGGACGCCCGTCGGTAGGAACCTTGGTGAACCAGGTGTTCTGCTCATGAAGGAACGCGATCCAGTTCTTGCTTTGCACGACCTGCATCGGATGCGGCGCGCCGATCGAGCGGATCAAGCCGAACGGCAGGCACGCGCCGGCATAATCGCCTTCCGCGGGATCGTATTCCTCCCACTTCTTCTGCCCCCATTCGGTGAAGACCAGCGGCGCGCCGGTACGATTCGCCGCACTGGCGCTGATATCCGGAGTGTACGGACGCATCCACACGCCGTTCAAATCGGGTTGCCCGTCAGCGGTGCGCGGAATTGGTCCGCGTTCCGGCATCTTGAACTCGACGGTCTTACCCTTTTTGCCGCCTCCGCCTTTTCCTTTTCCCTGTCCCGCTAAGGGGGCGGGTCCAAACGTCATCGCTAGAAAAGCTGCGGCGGCCATAGCCAGCGCGCTGTAGGCACGAACATGTTTCATGGGTGGAATCGACCTCATTGTGTAGGTTACGCTTCGAGCACCGCTCTGTCAAGTGCCGGAAGGCAGGGGCAACGCGCGTTAGATCAAGCACTTACCAGCATCCGCGCTACTTGGGCCGGCTGGTGATCCCCTGCGCGATCATCGCAATCCGGTACATCGTCATCGCCGTGTTGCGGATGCCCTCCGGCGTCGTCCACTCCTTGCCGTCCGGCCCGACCGCGCCCATCTGTGCGACGTAAAGCATCCGTTTGTCCGGCCCGGAAAACGCCAGCGTAATCGGACGCCGTTTGGTTGGAATCAGCCCCAGATGCAGACCCGTGGGCGCAAAGACATGCACACCCTGCGCGGCGGTCACATACAGCCGGCCGGCGGAATCCACGGCCATCCCGTCGCCGCCGTTGTCGCCATTCAGGCTGCCGAACACGCGGCGGTTTGCCGTCGAGCCGTCTGGGCGCACATCAAAGGCGAGCACTTCGGTGTTGTTCGTCACATACAGCGTGCGCCCGTCCGGACTGAGCATGATGCCGTTGGACCGGATGTCCTTGTCCTCCACGGTGCTCACAACGCCTTTGGCATTCACGTAATACGCACCTCCGACGGTGAAGTAGGCGCCTCCTTTTCCGTCGGCGATGATATCGTTCAGCCGGCCCAGCGGAGCACCGTTGGAGAAACTGTTGGCCAGCACGCGGCGCTCGGGATAGAGAATGCTGACCGTGGTGAGCTCGTTGCAGCCGGGCAGTTCGGAATTGAGCGGCTCGGTGCAGGCGCGCTGGACGGCATAGATGCGGCCCTCGTTGTCCATCCCGACAGCTCCGGCGCCGTTGGTGTTCTCGATGACCGTATACTGCTTGTGATTCGCGTCGAGCTTGATGATCTTGTCGGTCTGCTCTTGCGCAAACAGGATGCCGCCATCAGGCGTCCCGACCATGCCGTCAGCCGTGACGAAATCGGCCCACACCAGCTCCCACTTGGCTCCGGCGGCGATGACGTTGGGGATGGCGCTCACATTGGCCTCCCGTTCCCCGGCCAGCAGGCCCTGGGCCCGCGCCAGCAGGGGGAGGAGACAAAGCAGAAAAGCAAGCTTGATCTTCATGGAATCTCCTGTCCTCTCGTGGTTATAGCAGAACCGAGGGATGCCGGGTCAATGCGTCAAATCGTAGATGACGTAATTCGACAACACGCGGAAGGCGGCCTGCGAAAACATCTCCGGAAAGTATGGCAGGTCCGCCCACTCGATCGCGTCACCCAAATCCGAATTGTGCACGATCACCACGATCAGGCGGTTCTTATCGTCATAGATCCCGCGCCAGTGCGCAGGTGCGCCGTCGTAGCGTTCCGACGTGCTGCCGCTGTTGACGAACTGCCGCCCGGGAATCTGAATGCGCGGATTCAGGTCGAACACAGTGCGGTTGATGGGATCCTCATCCGGGATATCCACGATGTCCTTGTCCGGGAACACGCGCTCCATGCTGGCCATGAAGGCGGCCCACTCCTCTTCTCCATGGAAATCATCCACCATGAAGAAGCCGCCGCGATCGATAAAGTCGCGCAGCTTCGCCGCTTCCTCATCATCCAGGTGCCAGCGCCCGACTTCAACCGCATAGAGGAACGGCCAGTTGTAGACATCGTCGGTCTCATCCAGATCGACCGTCTGCTCGACCGAGCGCGCATCCAGCAGCGTGAGCCGCCGCAAGCCTTGAATCAAGTACCGGTCGCCTTTCGGATAATCGGTCGCCCAGGAGCCGGACCCCCTTCCACCGCGCCTTCCTCCGCCAAAGCCGCCTCCAAAGAATCCGCCGAAGATGGCGTTGTTCTGATACCGCAGCCGCGCCCACACCCATTCCCGCGTCTCCCGGTAATCGGGAGGCAAAGGCCAGGGCGTCTGGCCGGGATATTCGCGGAATTCTTTCTGCGCATAGAGCACGCCCAGGGCTCCCACACCGAACAGCAGAATCCCGGCGAGTCCCCAGCGAAACTTCATTTTGCCTCGTATCCCATTTCGACGATGCCTTCCGTCTTTCCGTTGACAGTGCCCGAGGTCAGCCATTCAAGCGACGCCTGAAACAGCAGCAGGTGATTTCGTTCCCACATGGCGTTGTGCGAGGAGCAGGCCAGATCGACGTACACTTTCTGCCTCGAGCCAAGATCGTCGTAGAGATTCCGTACGCTGGCGGGATTCACCTGTTTGTCGTGCACGCCCGCCACCAGGAGCATCGGCGTCTGCATCTTGGCCACCACGCTCTGGCCCCATCCCCAATTGGTCGTCTGCGGAGCGCGCCGCACGCCTCCGCCCCAGGTCGCGCCCACCGGATCGGAGGCGATCATCTCGCTCCACACCGATTCCAGCGCTTCTTTCTCATACTGGCCGGGACAACCCACCTGGCGCTCCCAATTCGCGATGAACTCGGCGCGCGACTGTATGTTGAACACGGTCCCCCTGGCGGGCAGCGGATTCGGCGCCTGCGCCGCTGCGTTGCGGTTGTAGGCCGGAGCCAGCACCACGATCCGGTGCACCTTCTCCGGATGCTGCGCGGCGTATCCTCCCGAGCGCGGTCCGCCCAGCGACCATGCCACCAGGCTGACCTTTTCGACGCGGCGCAAAGCGCGCACGTAATCGACGACGCCGTTAATGTCGTTCCAGTCGCTGGCGATCGTGGTCATGTTGCCGGGATAACTGGCCGGGCACGTCTTCGTCAGGAATTGCGTCTGTTGCTGCTGGCTCAAATTGCAGGGATCGTTCATCGGCGCGGGCCGCGTCGAGCGCCCGTAACCGGTCACGTCCATCGAGAACACATCGAAACCCGCGTTGGCCAGATACGCCATCCAACTGTAATCGGAGTACGGAACGTCGAAGGCGACCTCGGCGGGCGTACCCGCGCCGTGAATGAACAGCACGACGCGATCCGCCGCCGGCCCGCCGCGCAGCACGGTTGCCGGCTGCACCACTTCGCGCACGTAAAGCTGCGCCGTCTGTCCGGCCATGGCCGGCACCGCTGACTGCACTGGAACGTAGTGATCGATCCGCAGCAGCCTGCCGGACTCATCTGCAACTACCGCTGTCGACAATGTGAGCGCGAGCGCAAGCGAGCGTAACATTCTGACTCCTGTCTGCCGGCTTCTGATTTCCGACTCCTTCTTTATATCCCAAACACCCGTCGCGCGTTCTCCCCCAAAATATTCCGCTTGGCCTGCTCGCTCAAGAACGGCAGCCCCGCGATCTTGCCGGGCACGTCGAAATCCCAGTGCGGCCAGTCCGAGCTGAACAGCAACTGCGTCTCGGCGTGGATCGCCTCGAGGGTTGACTCGAGCAGCCTCATGTTGGTCATCTCGATCGGCTGGGAGGTGTAGTACATGTCCGTCATATACTCGCTCGGCAGTTTCTTCAGCAGCGGAGCGTCCGACTGCCGCATCAGAAACTCGTGATCCAAGCGCTGCATCATGAAGGGCAGCCACGCCAGGCCGCTTTCGATCCAGATGACTTTCAGTTTCGGAAACCGCTCGTTCAGTCCGTTCATGATCCAGTTGGTCAAGTGGATCATGTTGCAGGTCACAAACGACAGCGAATGCACCGACACAAAACGGTTCAGCAGTTTTCCCATCATGTAATCCGGCCCGGCGTGGAACCCGAGCGGCAGCCCGCGCTCCTCCAACTCGCGGTAGACCGGCATGTAATCGGCGCGATACACGGGAACCTGGCGCTGTCCGGTGACCAGGAATCCAACCACGCCCGGCTTGCCCGCGAATTCCCGAATGGTGCGCAGGCTCGCCTCCGGGCTTCCGAACGGCAGCGCGAGCATCGATTTCAGGCGCGACTCATGCGCCAGTATGCGCGACGTGAACCACCGGTTATAGGCGAAGATCAACTGCGTCTCGATCTCGGCCGACGGGTGCATTCCGATTTCGAGCATGGGCTGCGGGAACAGCACCTGAATGTCGATGCCCATCGAGTCCATGGCGCGGCGCACCAGCGTAAGATCGCGGTGCCGGCCATCGCTGGTATCCACTTCTTCGCCCAACTGGATCTGATGGGGGATACGCCCGTGCACGTCCTGGAACGTCAACCCCGGGGGATGATTGCTGAGCGCAATGTTGGTCGCGTTCGGCCACAGCGCGGCCATGGTCTTGCCGTTGCGCCGCAGCACGGGGTCCTCGATGTGGTCCAGCACTTCGTCCCAGGAATCGAACTCGACATGGTGCGAGTCCACGTCCACGATGAAGTACTTTTTCAGATCGAAGCGCTCGATGTCGCGCCGCGCGTTGGCCAGGATCTCGCGCGAATCGGTCTTGGTGGTGATCTGCTGCGTGGCGCGCTTTTGCGCGATCTGTTCGGCGATGCCGCTCATGGCGCACCTCCGGCCGGGGCCGCCCCGCGCCCGAACCACAGCGCCAGATCGAACGGCGTCAGGCCTTGCGAACGCAGCAGGGCGCAAGCCAGCGTCAGCGCATCGGTCGTCGAAACAGTGGAATCGAGCGGCGGAATCTCCGTGCCCGCCCGCTCGCACGCGGCCGCATACATGCGGGTGGCCTCGGTCACGGCTTTGCGGACTTCGGCGGCGTCATAGGTCGACATATACGACTCCGTTCTCCTCGCTCACCGGAACCGGCTGGAGGCGGATCTCCGCCTGCGCGGGATGCGCGCCGGATTCGATCGAGAACTCGTATCCGTGCCACGGGCACACAATGCGCATCTCGTCTTCATCGAACGCATAGCCCGTGGAGGCATTCTCCTGATTTAGCAACTCGCGCACGGCAGGGATGATCAGACCCTGGCACACGGGTCCGCCCTGATGCGGGCAGGTGTTCTCGTAGGCGTACAAGCGGCCCTTAATGCGGAAGATGCCGATCGTCCGGCCGGCCAAGTCAACAACCAGCCGGCCCTGTTCCGGGATCTCGGCGCTGGCCCCGGCCGTGACCCGCGCCGCTGATGGAAGGTTCACTAGGCCATTATAGGCTGCCCGGTCCGCGTCAAAAAAACGCGCCGGAGGGCGGCGCCGGCGCGATCAAGTGAGAAGGCGCGAACACGCTAACACGACACTGCCACACACACGGCCGGCTCGTTCGCCGCGGCTTGCGTCCGAAACTCGTACTGCTGAATCTCCATGGCGGCGACTCCATCCACGTAGCGCACGATGCGCCCGCGCGCCACCAGGCGCAGCCCGCACTTCTGATTCAATTGGGCGGGCCAGCTGATCGATACCTCCAGCCGGCGGCCGGGCAACAGCACCTTGGGCGTGGTGAACAGAACTCCAGCGCTCGAAATATTTACGGTGGAACCCTCCCCCGATTCATCACCCCCGCGCTTGCTTAGGGTCCGGTAGCGGAGCTCCCGCTGGATGGGAAAACGGTCGGAATGACGGCGATCCGTTGAAGACTGCGGCTTGGGCATCATCATGGTCAGAATGTTGAGCCTTCTATGTGATCATTCTGGTGGTTTTGCTGAGGCCGAACAATAGATTCTAAGGTCCAATTCGCCTGGGTACGCCGGTACTTGCCAAGGTGACTTTCGATCCAGTACCGCAAAACTATTTTCCGCTGGCGCCGCTGCCGGAGCTGGGCCCGCGCCGCTGCCGGATCTCCGCCAGGCGGTGGGCGATCCGCTGCTCGACGCCGCGGTCCGCCGGTTCGTAAAATACTTTCCCGGCGAGCCGGTCCGGCAGGCACTGCATCCGATTCATCGCATCTTCGAACTGATGCGCGTGCTGGTAGCCTGCGCCGTAGCCCCACTGCTTCATGGCGCGCGTCGGAGCGTTGCGAAGCTGCATCGGAACCGGATCGGCGGGCGAAGCCTCCACCGTCTCCAGGGCCGCATTCAGCGCCCGGTAGGCTGCGTCCGACTTGGGCGCGACGGCCAGATAGATCGCCACCTGCGCCAGAGCCTGATCGCCTTCCGGCACGCCGAGAAAATGGACCGCCTGCTGGGCTGCGATCGCCTGCTCCAGCGCGCGCGGGTCCGCCAGCCCGATGTCCTCGATCGCCATGCGCACCAGCCTGCGGGCAATGTACAACCGGTCCTCGCCGCCGACCAGCATCCGCGCCAGCCAGTACAGCGCCGCGTCCGCATCCGAGGACCGGATGCTCTTGTGCAGCGCGCTGATCAGGTTGAAGTGCTCTTCGCCGCCCTTGTCGTAGAGCAGCATCTTGCGCCCCAGCACCGATTCGAGGGTTTCCCTGCCGACGACCCCTCCCTTGGCGACCGGCGCCGCGAGCTCCAGAAAATTGTATGCGCCCCGGGCATCCCCGTTGGCGTGGATGGCGATCTGCTCCAGCACCTCGCGCGGCGCGGTCAGGTCCAGCACCCGCAGGGCGCGTTCGAGCAAACCCACGATGTCCTCGATCGCCAGAGCCTCCAACGCATACACTTTCGTGCGCGAGAGCAGCGCCGAAACCACCTCGAAAGCAGGGTTCTCGGTGGTGGCGCCGATCAGGATAATGTCGCCGCGTTCGACATGCGGCAGGAAGGCATCCTGCTGCGCCTTGTTGAAGCGGTGGATCTCGTCCACAAACACCACGGTGCGGCGGCCCATCCTGCGGACGCGTTCGGCCTTCGTCATCACCGCCTTGATTTCCTTGATGCCGCTCAGCACGGCGCTGAAGGGCACGAAATCGCAGCGCGTCATCTTCGCGATCAACTGCGCGAGCGTGGTCTTGCCCACGCCCGGCGGGCCCCACAGAATCAGCGACTGCAACTCATCGCGCTCGATCTGCACGCGCAGCGGTTTTCCGGGCCCCAGAATATGTCTCTGTCCTACGAAGTCTTCCAGACGCTGCGGGCGCATCCGCTCGGCCAGCGGGCGGTTTTTGTCGCCCGCCGGATCACCCGGCGCCAGCGGCGCGCTGTCGAACAAACTCATGCGAATCCACGCTGCCTGCGCGCTTCGTACAGCAGGATCCCGGC
>CAZTKA010000109.1:0-9368 GCA_964614015.1 uncultured Bordetella sp.
GGAGGAGACCACGAAGGACATCCACCATTGTAAAGAACCGTTAGACGCACCACACGAGCCTTCCCGTCGGGCGGCAGGATCGGGATTCCGGCACCAGTCGCTTTTGAGTCATGGTCGGGCGGCCCTGCGGCTGTGCCGAATGGCCCGTCGCGGGGCCAGTGTTATGGCTTGGCAACGGCGCCGGGCGATGGCGGCGCGCTGGCAATCGCCACCGTCTCATCCGGCATCGGGGTCTCGGGCAGAATCACGATATCCACGCGTCGGTTGGCGGCGCGACCTTCGGCGGTGTCGTTGGAAGCGGCGGGACGGTATTCCGCGTAGCCCGCGACGGCGAAGCGCTCGGGCGGGATGCCGTAGCGGGTCATCAGCAGCCGCGCAATCTCCGTGGCGCGCGAGGTGGAGAGCTCCCAGTTGGAGGCAAACCGCGCCGTGCGGATGGGCACATTGTCCGTGTGCCCTTCGACGCGGAGGCTGTTCACCAGTTGCGCCAGCGCCTTGCCGATGCGGTCCACCGCCGGCAGCGAGTCGGAGCGCAATGCGGCCGAGCCGCTGTCGAAGAACCCGATCTCGCGCAGGCTGACCACCAGCCCGTCGCGCGTCACCCGGATGGACACTTCGTTGCGCCGGATCTCCTCACCCAGCACGCGCTCCAGTTCGCGCCGCAAATCGGGGAGCGTCATCCGCCGGACCGGCGTGCCCGGTTTTCCCTGGGAGTCATTCATCAGTCTCTGAAAGTTTTGGTTGTGGGTGGCGTTCTCGATCATTTGCACTTTGCTGAGCGGCATGGGGTCCGTCGTGGAAAGCGGCATCCGCGTGTTGGAAGTCTCGAAGATGCCGAGCTGCTGGAACGCTTCCTGAATGGCGCGCGACACCTTGCCGGCTTTGCGTTGGTCCACCTGCGAGGAGGCAAACATCACCACGAAGAACGCAAACAGCAGCGTGATAAAGTCCGCATAGGAAACCAGCCAGCGCTCATGGTTGGCATGGGCCGCGTGCTTTTTGCGCCGGCTCATTGGGCTTTCTCCTCCGCCGCTTCCTGATGATCCGCCAGGTACCCCAGCAGCTTGGTCTGCAACATGCGCGGATTCATCCCCTCCAGAATAGAGATCACACCCTCCAGGATCATTTCGCGCTGCACCTGCTCGCCGCGCAGGCGAATCTTCATCTTGCCCGCCGCCGGAAGGAAAAAGAGATTGGCGGCGCCCACCCCATAGATGGTGGCGACGAATGCCACGGCGATGCCTTTGCCCACTTCCTCGATGTTGTCGAGGTGCTGCATCACCTGAATCAGGCCCAGCACCGCGCCGATGATGCCGATGGTAGGGGCGAACCCGCCCGCCGATTCGAACACTTGGGGAATCTTCTCCTCGTGCTCCGCCTGATTATCGAGCTCCAGTTCCATCATCTTGCGGAGGTCTTGCGGCGCGGTGCCGTCCACGGCCAGGGTCAGGCTCTTCTTGAGAAAGGGGATGCTGATCTTGGGCAGTTCGCTGTCGAGCGAAATCACGCCCTCCTTGCGCGCCTTGTTCGCGTAGCCCACCAGTTCGCGGATCACGGCACGCGCGTCCTGGCCACCGTCGAAAAAGACCCCCTTCAGCCGCCGGAAGGCTGCCATCACGACCGGCAGCGGGAATTGCACCATCACCGCGCCCAGCGTTCCGCCGAAAACGATCAAGGCGGCAGTAGGCTGGGCAATCTGGCCGATGCTGCCGCCTTCGAGCGTCAGCCCCAGCAGGATGCCGCCGAGCGCGACGACCACGCCACCAAAAGTTGCCTTATCCACTCGCCGACTCCTCGTCGCCCGTCCTGCCCGCCGCCTCGGATCCAGCCAGCACCGGAAGGCTGCCCGTGGCGCCGGTGCGCGGCGTCCCGGCCAGCAGGGCCCGGCGGAATTCGAGCACGAGTTGCACGACCTGCTCGGCTTTCTCCAGCACCACCACTTTCTCGCCGCTGATCATGGTGATCACCGTGTCGGGCGCCGACTCGATGAATTCGATCAGGTCGGAATTCACAATCAGCGGTTCGTGATTGAGCCGGGTGAGATGAATCATGGGTTTTGCCCGCCGCTCGAAGCAAACCGAAGGCTCGGGTCGCTCCGCCGGTCCGCCGACCCATTCTGTCACCAGAGGCGGCGGCACGGCGCGCTGCACTCCATCCTATCGGCCCGGCGCGCAAGAACTTTGGCAACTCCGCGCCGCCGAAGGCGCGAACAGGACACCGTGAGGCGCCTCGGCTGGAAATGGGCGGCATCCCGGCACTTTTTGCCGGGGGACGGCGAAATTGCTGCCCGGTCCTGCTTCCGCGCTGGCCATCACGACCCTGCCATCTTCAGGACGAGGCCCTTCAGGCACGCCGTCCCTCGGCCGATAGAGGAGCAAGAGGTGTGGTCCTCCACCTGCACTGAGCGGCGCCGGAAGCGGCACGAGGGCCGTTAAGGGGGCAAACTCTTCCGGCATTCGGCGGCGCCCCGTAACGGAATCTTCCCGGCACCCGTAAGCTCGGAAGACCTTTGCCCCGGGAGCGTACGCGCGGACCGAAGGCGACGGTGGCGCCCACGGGGGTCCCCTCACTTCCCGCGGAGGCTCGAATCGGATGTCCACGCTGGCCCTATCCATGATCGTGCGCGACGCCGAGGCCATCCTGGGCCGCTGTCTGGGAAGCGTTCGCGGGCTGGTGGATGAAATGGTGATCGCCGACACCGGCTCCGCCGATGGCACTATGGCGGTGGCCCGCGCCGCGGGCGCACGGGTCGTCGCCATTCCGTGGGAGAACGATTTCGCGCGCGCGCGCAATCGCTGCCTCGAACACGTGAAATCCGACTGGGTGCTCGCGCTCGATGCCGACGAGATGCTCGATCCCGAGGCGGCGAAAACCATTCCCGCGCTGATCGGTTCGGAGGCTGCCGCCGGTTATCTGGTGACGCTTCGAAATTACGTCACCAGCCTCGGCGAGCGGCTCTGGGACAAGCCTGCCACTCCGAACAATTCGTCGTTGTCGGAGGCTCGCGCTTTCCCCGCTTATGTGGAGCATGAAAACGTGCGCCTCTTCCGCCGGCGGCCCGAGATCGTCTTTACCGGACGCGTGCACGAAACCGTGGGCCACGCGCTGCGGGCGAGCGGCGGGCGGTTGGGCCGCGCCGGCTTTGTGATCCACCACTTCGGCCTGGCCGCGGATGCGGCGACGCGCGCGCGCAAGAACCATCTGTACCGCGAACTGGGACGGGAGAAGATTCGCGAAATGCCCCAGAGCGCTCAGGCGCACTTTGAACTGGGATTGGTTGAGTTCGACAACTTCCACAACGACACGGAAGCGGCGCGGCTATTTGACCGGGCCTGCGAGCTGGACGCACAGCTGGCGGTGGCCTGGCTGTTTGCCGGCCTGGCGCAGGCGCGGCTGGGAAATCCTGCTGCGGCGCTGGCGCGCATTCGCCGCGCCGAATCGCTCGGATACCGCACCGCGCTCACCGCGGAAGCGGAGGGCGACGCGCACTACAACCTGGGGGAATTCGAGGCGGCGCGGCGCGCCTACCGGCGCGTGCTCGAACGCGACCCGCGGAACGCTTCCGCGGCCAGCAAGCTGGGGCTGGCGGAGGTGCGCGATGCGCGCGTCGAGACAGGGCTCGACCGCCTGCGCCGGGCCATCGAAACCCATCCGGAACGCGAAGAACTCTACGATCGAGCCGTCACCGCCTGCGTGTGGCTGGGCCGCCTGGAGGAAGCGGCGGCATGCGCGGAACGGAAACTGTCGCTCCCCGGTCCCGCGCCCGAATGCTACCTGCGCGCCGCGGCGCTGCGCGTCAAGTGCGGCGACTGGCTTCGCGCCCTGCATCTTCTGCAATGCGGACTCGATCGCTACCCGCGCCACGAGCGCCTCAGCCTGGCGCTCACCGAAGTCTCGGCCCAGGCGGCCCGCGTCACGGCCTCTTTCGTGCCCCGAACCGTCCTAGGCCGTAAAGCTTCCGCCGCTGGTGCCGATAGGGTCCTGTGAACACGGAAAGTGATTCCGGTTCACCGAACCAAGTCCGCTTCGGAAGCGCGCGGAGGACGCTCCCCCGAACGGCATCCCGCCGAGAGCGGGACATCGAACCGCAAAGGAGCCTCTATATGGCACTGAGCATTCTCAACAACATTCCCGCCCTCGTCGCGCAGAACCAGCTGTCAGTGACGGGGATGAATCTCCAGAAGACGCTGTTCCGGATGGCGTCGGGCTCGCGCATCAACTCGGGCGCGGACGACGCTGCGGGTCTGGCCATTGCCGACGGGTTGCGCGCCAACATCAGCGCGCTGTCCCAATCGGCACGCAACGCCAACGACGGGGTGGGCGCGCTGCAGGTGGCCGACGGCGCCCTCGCCCAAGTCACCACGCTGCTCAATCGTGCCGTGACGCTGGCCGCCGAGGCCGCCACCGGCACGGTGAGCGACGCGCAGCGCACCGCGCTCGACGCCGAATTCACCGCCATCAAGGACGAGATCACGCGCATCGGGACGGACGCGACGTTCAACGCCACGTCGGTCTTCACCGCGTCGACCACGTCCGTGTTCCTGACCGACGCGAGCTCGACCAGCTCCATCACCGTCACGGTCGGGGTGCTTTCGGCCTCCAGCATCAACGGGTCCGACCTGAGCGGCGAGGACCTCACCAGCGCCGCGAACGCCGAAAGCGCGGTGACCGCCATCAACACGGCCATCGCCAACGTGGCCGCTCTGCGCGGCACTCTGGGCGCCACCATCAACCGACTCCAGGCGGCGGCCAACGTGATTCAGAACCAGGTGCAGAACCTGTCGGCGGCCGAGGACGGCATTCGGGCGGCCGATATCGCCCAGGAGGTCGGCAACCTGTCGCGATTCTCGATCCTGAATCAGACCGGCATCGCCGCGCTGGCGCAGGCGAATTCGCAGCAGCAAGCCGTCCTGGCGCTCCTCCGGTAGCCAGGGCGGGTTGGCGGGACGCGGGGCTCGCCAGAGCCCCGCCTTCTCGCGTTCGGAGGTGACCACCGATGCGCGTTGAAACGATCAATCCGGTTTCACCCGTCGGGGCTGGGAGCATGGACCAAGCGCAGACGCCCGGCGGCCGGGCGCCCGAGAAATCCCGTCCCCCATCGCAGCTCACCGCCGCATCCGCGCCCGCGGCTCCCGAAATCCCTCAGCACAGTTTGAGTTTTCAACTGGATGAGCGCCGGCGCGTGATCTACCAGGTGATCGACACCCAGACCGGAGAGGTAGTACGGGAGATTCCTCCGGAGGAAGTGCGCCGCGCCGGACGGCAGGTTGAGGAACTGCTGCGCCGCCTGGAGGCGGCGGCGCGCCATGTGGACGTCAAGAGTTAGCACGATGAAGAGCCACCAGACCTTTGCCCTTGTCCTTCCGAGGCCTTCCCGGCGGACGAAGAATCTCGCGCTGGAGTGGAAAGCAGGACGAGATTCCACGTCGCCGCGTGGAACGCTTCGGGGCTCTTCGGAATGAGAACGGCTGTTGCCAGGAGTCCATCGCGTGGGTTCGAGCGGATTCAATTCGATCAGTTCCACTTCGGGCGCCGGCATCGACGTGCAGGCATTCGTCGAGCAGATCCTCTATGCCGACCGCGCGCCGGTGCGATTGCTGCAAGTCCAGCAGACCCAGTTCAATGCCCAGGCGGCGGCGCTGCGCGACCTCTCGGCCAAGCTCGGCTCGCTCGTCACCGCCGTGGACGCCCTCAAGGATTTTTCCGGCGAGTTTAACTCCAAAACCGTTACGACCTCCGATGCCGCAGCCCTTTCTGCCACGGCCGCGGCTTCCGCCGTCGCCGGCACGCACACGATCGCGGTCACGGCGCTCGCCACTACATCGTCGTATTACACCAGCGCGCTGGCCAGCGGCTCGACGGAGTTCGGCACAGGCAGCTTCACGCTGCAAATCGGCAGCGGCACGCCGGTCACGGTCACCGTTGACGCCACCAACAACACGCTGGATAAACTGGCCGCGCACATAAACGGGCTCGACCTGGGCGTCTCGGCGAGCCTCATCAACGACGCCAACGGCGCGCGTCTGGCGCTCCTCAGCCAATCGAGCGGACTGGCGGGCGACCTCACCATCTCGGACAACACCACGGGCCTCACCTTTAATAAGGCAGCGGCGGGTGCGAACGCTTCGCTGACCGTCAACGGCATTCCAGTTGAGAGCGCCTCGAACACCGTCAGCGGGGTGATCGCGGGCGTGACGCTGACGCTCTCCGCGCCGACCGGGACCGCGCCGGCGACGATCACCGTCAAGCCTGACACCAGCCGCGCGCGGCAGGCCGTCGAGCAGTTCGTCACCGCCTACAACGAGCTGGCCGGCGCGCTCAACGCGCAATTCCGCTACGACGCGGCCACGCGCAAGGCCGGTGCGCTCGCCGGCGAGGCTTCCGTACGCCTGCTCCAGCAGCAACTGCTCGATGCCGTCCGCTTCTCCATCCCGGGCAATGGCAGCATCGTCAGCCTGGCGTCGCTGGGGGTGGACGTGCAAAACGACGGCACGCTCCAGATCAACAACTCGGAGCTCGACGAGGCGCTGGCCGGCCGCTTCGCCGAGGTTCACACGTTCCTTCAAGGGCTCGCGCCGGCGGGCTTCGCGCGCCACTTCGCGACGGCGCTCGATGCCCTCAGTGACAGCGTGGACGGGCCGCTCAACCTGGCGCTCTCGGGCGTCAATCGCACGCTCGACACGCTGGCCGACCAGATCAGCGGGTTCGAAGCGCGGCTCGAGTTGCGCCGCGCCGCGCTGACCGAGCAGTTCAGCCGCGTGGATGCGCTGCTGCGCCAGCTTCCCACGCTTCTGTCGCAAATCTCCAATCAACTGAGCAGCCTGCGATGATGACCTCGTCCCACGCCGCCCGCGCTTACCAGCAGAACTCGGCCTTCGGCGCGGGGCCGGTGCACCTAATCGTGCTGCTTTATGACGCGGCGTTGCGCTCGCTGCATCGGGCCGTGCAGGCCATCGAGGCGCACGACATCGAAAAGCGCACCCGGGCGCTGAATCACGTGCTCGAGATTACCGCCGAGCTTCAGGGGTCGCTCGACTTCGAGCGCGGCGGCGAAGTGGCCCGAAACCTGAGCGGATTCTACGCCGCCGTGCAGAGACAGGTCCTGGATGCGTCGGTGCGCAATTCACGCGCCACCGTCGAGACGCTCATCGCGGAATTCACGTCGTTGCGCGAGGCCTGGGCGGAAGTGGATCGCGCCCACCCGGCGCCGCCTGCGGTTTGATTCCCTTTTACGGAGAGCCTTGATGGAACACGTCTCCCTCCGGCACGCCAATCAGACGCTGCGCGCTTTCCTGGCCAAGTGTCCGGCCCCGGATTCAGGCGACTTCAGCCAGTTACCCGGCCCTGCCGAGGTCGAATCTCTGGCCCAGCAACTGCGCGCCGTGGGCGCGCTCATCGCCGAGCCCGGCAGCCCCGTCGCCCGTTCCACCGAATTTTCCGACTACGTCCAGCACCTGCGCCAGCTGCACGAGCTCTTCACCCGCCTCGAACCCGCACTCTTTGCGGAACGCGAACGACTCAACCTGCAGCGGCGGCAGATCGTGGCGGCCCGCGCCTGGGCGGCGGCGCTCAAATCCACGCGTTAGCCCGTGAGATCATCAGGCTCCTGCCGCTGTCCCACGCGCAGGATGCGCGTGACACGGGTGTCTTGCCGGGATGGACAGCCAGAGAAACGCCGGCTCACCCAGTGATCATTTCAGAAAATCCAGCAGGTTGAGCTGGCTGGTACGGGCGGCGGCGCCGAGGGCGACTTCGCGCGTGTTGGACGCCTGGACCAGGCGGGAGGCGGCGGATTCCAGGTCGGCGGCGGCGAGCGTGTTCTCCTGCTCGGCGAGCTGGAGCTGAGTGCGGTCGAGAAACGCCTCCGCCGACTCCACGCGATTGAGCATCGAACCGTAAAACGTCCGCTGCGAGTTGAGCGTGTTAAACGCCGTCTGGACCTCAGCCGTGGCGGCCTCGATGCCGGTGCTCGCGTCGAGCGCCTCCGCCAGGTGCTGGAGCGCCAGAAAACCACCGGAAAAGAGCCGGTCGCCCGGAATGTTGATGGGCAGGCTTTGACCCTCGCCCGCATCGATGCTGGCGACGCCGCCGTCGCCCTGGTAGGCGACGCCGGAGGTGGCGCTCGCATCGGCCACGAAGGGCGCTGCGGTAACAGCCGTTCCGGCAAAGAGGTAATTGCCCTGATAGGTGACGTTGGCGAGCGTGAGCATCTGTTCGCGCAGGCCGCGCACTTGTTCGGCGAGCGCGCGCCGGTTCTCAGGTGAGAGCGTGCCGGTGGCGCCCTGTGCGCCCAGCGTGATGGCACGATTCAGCACCAGGATCGCCGAGTTCAGCGTGGAGTCGGCCGTCTGGAGAGCTCCCTTGACGGTGGCGAGATTGGCGTGGGTCTGCTGGACACGACGCGCCTCGGCGTGATTCGAGAGCAGCAGGGAGACGGCGGCGGGATCATCCGAAGGCGCGTTGAGCCGGCGTCCGGTCGAGATCTCCATCAGCGCCTGCTGCTGGTCGCGTCGCAGCCGGTCGAGCGCCGCCAGCAGGTCGCGCGAGTGGTCGGTGGGAATGCGCAGGCTCACATCAGTACCTTCCGAAATTGATCGCCACTTCGGTGAGTTCGTTGATGGCGCTCACCACGCGCGCCGAGGCCTCAAAAGCGCGCTGGTAACGCATCAGGTTCATCGCCTCCTCGTCGAGTGAGACGCCGGAGAGCGCGGAACGCTGATTCTCAAGCTGGCGCAGGGTGATTTCCTGGACGTCCAGCTCGTCTTGGGCGTTTTTGACCTCGTTGCCCACGCGGAAGACGAGCTGGGCATAGAAGTCGAACGGCTTCTGTCCCTGCACGATTCCCTGATCGCGCAGGGCGGCGAGGGCGCGCAGATTGTCGGTATTACCCGGCGCTCCGTCGGCGCTCGCCGCCAGCTTCGCGGGATCGGCGAGCACGAAGGTGAACGCAGCGGCCGCGCCCGCGTTTGAACCTGCCGTGGGCGTGAAGGGCGCAAAGAGATCTCCGCCCGCCACGCCCGCGAGGTCGAAGCCGGCGCGATGCTGAGCGTTGAGCGCGGCGCCCAGCGACGCGGCCAGGTTGTCGAGGTCGCCTAGCGCCGCGGGAATCGCCTGGTCGCGCGCCGCCAGCACTCCGCCGAGGCGTCCGCCAGTAGTGGCATTTGTAATATTCGAGTTCTGGGCATATACCAGACTATTACCGGTGAAGGGATCGGTTTGCAGTTGGAGCTCGACGGCGTGCTCGGCCACCACCAGGGCCGTGCCGCGCGTGGTGGTCAGCGTCAGGCTGTGGCCGTTGGCGTCGATTTCGGCGATATCGATGCGGGCGGAGAGTTCCCGAATCAGCAGCGCCCGCCGGTCGAGCAACG
>CAZTKA010000109.1:9378-11912 GCA_964614015.1 uncultured Bordetella sp.
CCGCAGGATCCTGCCCCGCGCCCTTCAGCGCCGAGATCTGGCGGTTGAGGTCGGCGATCTCGGCAGTGAGGGCGTTGATCTCACCCACGGTTTGCGCCACGTCCCGGTTCAGGCTCGCCTGAAGCGTGGAAAGGCTCTGGCTGGCGCGGCGAAAGGCCGCCGCCAGGTCTTCGCCCGCCGCCAGCACCGCCTGGCGCAGCGGCAAATTGGTGGGGTTGGCGCTCGCCGCCTGAAGACTGGCGAAGAATTTGCTCAGCACGTCTTCCAGCCCCGTGCCCGCCGCGTCGTTGAAGAGATTCTCGATCTGCCGCGCTCCGCCCAGATACGCTTCCAGGCGTCCCCGTCCTTGCGTCTCCTGGTCGAGGCGGAGTTCCAGGATGCGGTCGCGAATGCTTTCGATGCTGGAGAGCGTCACGCCGGTGCCGAACAGCAGCGAGCCCAAGAAGACCGGTGACTCCTCGCGCAGCACCGCCCGCTGGCGCGCATAGCCCGGCGTGTTCACGTTGGCGATATTGTTGCTGGTCGTCACCATGGCCCCTTGCTGCGCCAGCAGCGAGCGGAGGGCTATCGAGAGGCTTCCAAAAAGGCTCGACATAGGCTAACTCCCCGTCACCACCGGCGCGGCCAGGGCGGAACGCGGCGCCGGCGGCTGATAGGTCCCGGTCGGATTGCCGACCACGTTCATCAGGATGTCCACGGTGCGCCGCGAGCGGCGCAGCAGCTCGGCGTGCACCTTGTTGAGGCGCCGAACGTCGGCCTGAATCGAGCTGAGGCTCGCCAGCAGCAGGCGCAGCCGCTGCGCGTCGGCGGGGGCCAGGCGATCTTCGAGCGCCGGCGAACGCAGGTCGAGCCCGGCCTGCGCGGCCAGCTTCTGCCCCAGTGCCTCGATCTGAGTGTCGAGCGTCTGAATGTCGCGCACGAAGCGTTCCTGCTGCGCGATGTGCTGATGAATGGCATCGAGCTTCAGTTCCGCGAAGGCCTCGCGCGAGTCGCGTAAGCCTTCCGCCACCAGACGCAGCGTCGCGAGCCGCCGCTCCAGCAATCCGAAGAATTCTTCCATCTCCTGCTGCATATGCGTTCAGGCCTCGATATCCAATGTATGCGCTTCGTCCTCGGTCGCCGGCGGAATCGGCGGCCGTGGCAGCGCCGCCGCTGCGGGCTGGCTTTCGGATTTGGCGCGGCGCGGACGCGGATCGCGCCGGTAAGGGTGCGAATCGATCGTGCGTTCGACCGGCGCCGCCATCAGCTCGCTCATCACTGCACCTGCCTATCTGCCTCCCGCCAGGGTAGTCCCGGGCCGTAGCGGCGGGCTTTAGCCCGCCACGCTGGGCCGTAGCGGCGGGCTTTAGCCCGCCACGCATGGAGGATAGCGACCTCAAGGTCGCCGCGACGACGCCTGCCGGAGAGTTATCAATCAGACTCTCTAGACCAGCATCGTGCAATGGCCACATCCATGCCGGCCTGAAGGCCGGCGCTACCTCACTCGCCCGGGCGGGCCGGAGGCAGCAGGTCGGCCCAGATCGCCTCGGCCACCGCATGTTCGTCGATCTTGTAGTTCCCTCCGAGCAATTTGCTGCGCAGTGCGTCGACGCGCTCCTGGCGGATCTCCGGCACGCGGTCAAGTTCCGCCCTCAGTTGCTCCAGTCGGGCATGGTCGAATCGAACGGTGGCCGTGTCGGCGGCGCGCGACGCGGCGTGCTGGCGCTCCGTCGCCGTGGCCTGCCCCGCTTCCGGCACTCGTTCCGCCGCCGGCCCCAGCTTCGAGGTGATGGTTGGGTCGATTCTCATCTCATCCACTCCTTCGCTCTTACCCATTAGCTGCTATCGGCAGGAGCGAAGCGGACTTTAGTCGGATTAGAAATTTCCCATGCCCCTGGGTGCGCCGGCATCTTGGCGGCTCCAGCGTGGCACGGACGGCGCCCCCTGCCTCATGGCCGGGACGGCCATGGAACAGCCGGCGGGACGCCGGCGCTCCCCGACAGCCGCTCGAACATCATCCGGCCAATCCCCAGGCCGCCCGCCTGGGCGATGGCCAACGACATGGCCTGCTGGCCGAATTCGCCAAACGCCTGAAGGCCGGTTTCGTCTTCATCCGATAATCCCTTGAAACCCGCCGTCGCCGACTTCCACCACTCGGCAATCAGGATGGCCTCGAATTCCTGGCTGGCTTTGCGAAGCTGGAGGCGGTCGGGGGAATCGGCCACTGTAGCGGCGGCCTCCGACCGCCGCGTCGGGCCCGTCACGAAAGGCGGCGGTGAGGACACGGCCGCTACAGCGATTGGCGGCGGGACGCCGGCGCACCCAGGCATCACAGGACCTCCAGTTCGGCGCCGAGCGCTCCGGCGGCCTTGAGCGCTTCGAGGATCGCCACCACGTCGCGCGCCGTGGCGCCAATCTGTTGCAGTCCGGCGATCAGGTCATCCACCGTGGCGCCTTCGCCCAATTCCACCTTGCGTGCGGATG
Source organism: uncultured Bordetella sp. (assembly GCA_964614015.1). Taxonomy (GTDB): domain Bacteria; phylum Acidobacteriota; class Terriglobia; order Bryobacterales; family Bryobacteraceae; genus Palsa-187. The sequence goes on from CAZTKA010000109.1 coordinate 11,842, forward strand.
ACTCTGCAGCTCGAACGGTGGTTTTTGGAACCACTTCCGTGGTGCCCTGCGAGAACGGCGCCGGTTGTGAA
>CAZTKA010000110.1:0-11763 GCA_964614015.1 uncultured Bordetella sp.
TTGCCTTCCCGCTCCACGATGGCGTACCCGCGCTCCAGGATCTTCAGCGGGCTTAGTTGTTCGATCTGCGCGGCTAACGGTCCGAAGGCGGCTTGCGCCCGGCCCAGGCGGGCCGCGACGGCATGCCGCAGGACGCCATTGAGCGACTCCAGTTTTCGATGCGCCGCCGCCAGGCGCAAGCGGACGTCCCGCCGCGCCAGACGCGCCGTAGCAGATTCGAGCGCCCGCTGGCGGCGCTCGAGACCATGGCGCATCTGGTCCCGCAGCCGGTAATCCAGTTCATCGAGACGCTGCTGCCGCCGCCCGAGCGCGTGCCGCAAGCGCACGTCATCGACTTCCGCGCGGTGCAGCCGCCGCGCGGCCAGCGCCAGCACGAGCCGTATCGACTGGCGCAGCTTATACTCGGTCGCGGTCAACCCGTCCAGCAGGCTGGCGCGCGTGGCGATCAGGAGCTCAGCCGCGGCCGACGGCGTGGGCGCGCGCAGATCGGCGACGAAATCGGCGATGGTGAAATCCGTTTCATGGCCGACCGCCGAGATCACCGGCACGCGACAAGCGGCGATGGCGCGGGCAACGCGCTCTTCGTTAAACGCCCACAGGTCTTCAAGCGATCCGCCGCCGCGCGCTACGAGGACGACTTCGGCCCATCCCGAAGAGGAAAAATACTCGATGCCCGCGGCGATCTGCGCCGCGGCGCCCTCGCCCTGCACCTGCGCCGGGTAAAGACGAACGTGACGGCCCGGGCAGCGCCGCTCGAGGATGTGCAGAATGTCGCGGATCACCGCGCCCGAAGGCGAGGTCACGATGCCGATGCGCTCGGGCAGCGACGGAAGCGGTCGCTTGCGCGCACCATCGAACAGGCCCTCGGCGGCGAGCTTCGTCTTCAACTGCTCGAAGGCGAGCTGGAGCGCGCCGTGGCCTTGTGGTTCGAGCGAATCGACGATTAACTGCACTTCGCCGCGCGCGTCGTAGAAATCCATGCGGCCGCGGGCGATCACGGCGACGCCGTCCTGCGGCTTGAATTTCAGATAGCGCGCCGTCATCTTATAACAGACGCAGCGAAGCTGGGCGATTTCGTCCTTCAGCGTGAAGTAGTAATGGCCGCTGGCGGCCAGCTTCGCTCCCGAGATCTCGCCGGAGACGTGGATGTCGGCGAACTCCCGCGCCAGCACAGCCCGCATCTCGCCGGTCAGTTCGCTGACGGTGTAGGAACGGCGTTCGGGGGCCCAGTTGAGAGTGAATTGCTCCACGCTTTAGTGTAGCGGGAGCAGCGCGGATCTGAACGGATCTTAGGCCCGCCGCAAAGCGGAAGCGAGTCTGGCGAGGTCGTCCTCATTGTTATAGAAATGCGGCGACAGGCGCAGCCGCCCGTGGCGCGCCGCGGCGGTTACGTTGCGCTCCCGCAGCGCGCGCACGATTTCCCCGGCGTCGTTATCCGGGAAGCGCGCGATCACAATCTGCGATCCCGTGTCCGTTACAGCAGCGCCGAGCTCCGTGAGCACCGAACGGATCGAGGCCGCCAGGTCCAGCACGCGCCGCTCGATGACTTCGGGCCCGATTTCAAGAATCATATTGACGCTCGCCTCCATCGGATACAGCAGCCAGAAGGGCAGCCCGCCGCCTTCGTATTTCTCCGCCGAATCCTTAAATGTGGGCGTGCCGTGATGCAGATTCGAAACGTTGCGCCAGTCGCGGTGGCTGCGCCAGCCGATGATGTTCGGAGGCAAACGGCGCCGCATCCCGGGCGAAACGTACACGAAACCGGCGCCCGTGGGCGAGCACAGCCACTTGTAGCCGTGCACAGCCAGCACGTCGACCGGTGTGCGCGTCACATCGAACCTCAGCGCGCCGACGCTCTGCGAGCCGTCAAGGAACAGGGGCACGCCACGCTCTCGCGTGATGCGCAGGACTTCATCCAGCGGCGGGCGGAAGCCCGTCGAATAGTTCACCTCACTGAAGGCCACCAGGCGCGTGCGGGCGTCGATGGCCCACCGGAGTTCTTCCCACCGCACGCGGCGCGCCGCCGCCATGTACTGGTAATTGGGGAACTCGCCGTCCAATGTGACGATGTTGTCGCCGGGTTGGAGCCGCAATCCCGCGATCACGATCGAAAGCGCCGCGGCGGCATTCGGCACAAACGCGATGTCTTCGGGCGAAGCGTGAATCAGACGCGCGCACGCCGCGCGGATGCGGTCTGCGTCCGTGTACCAGTCCAGAAAGTCGCAGGAGGCAAACTCGGCAAGGCGCTGCCAATGCTGCGTCAAAGCCTCCATGGCGCGGCGGGGCACCTGGCCGTAGGTGGCCGTGTTCAAGTACGTCCAGCGCTCCAGCGCCGGAAACTCCGCGCGGATGGCGCTCCAGTCCATTTACTTCACGAGTTCATGCCGGCGCCGCTGCACGAACGCGATGGCTTCGCCCACCGGCACTTCCGTGGTCGTCTTGCCGCGGCGCTCGACGACTTCCACGATTCCCTGCGCCAGCTTCTTGCCGCACGTGATGCGCCAGGGGACGCCGATCAAATCGGCATCCTTGAACTTCACGCCGGGGCGCTCGTCGCGGTCGTCGAGCAGGGCGTCGCAACCCTCTGCCTTGGCTTGGGCGTAGAGTTTGCGCGCGGCTTCGCGCTGCGCCTCGTCGGCGATGTTGACGGGCGTGATGATCACCGTAAACGGCGCAATCGAGGGCGGCAGCGCCATGCCGTCCTGATCGTGATACAGCTCGACAGCCGCGCACAGGATGCGCTCGATGCCGATGCCGTAGCTGCCCATGATCGGGGTGATCTCCTCGCCGGCCTCGTTGGTCACGTGCAGACCCATCGACTTCGCGTACCTGTAGCCGAGCTTGAAGATGTGCCCGACCTCGACGGATTTCGAAACACGCAGCGGCGCGCCGTCGACCACGGAGGCGTCTCCCGCCACCACCTGCCGCAGATCGAAATACTCGGGCCGGAAGTCCTCGCCCGGAGTGACGTTGCGAAGGTGATAGTCGTTCTTGTTGGCTCCGCAGATCATGTTGCGGCGGCCGCGCAGGGCTTCGTCGGCCAGGATGCGTATGCCGGTGACGCCGACCGGCCCGAGCGAACCCGCATCGGCGCCGAAGTGCTGGCGGATTTCTTCCGGGTGCGCGGGCCGCACCTCGGATACGGCGAGCACGCCTGCCAGCTTGGTTTCACTCAGAGAGTGATCGCCGCGCAGAACCACCAGCACGGGATTGCCCTCCGCTACCATCACCAGGCTCTTCATCTGCGACGTTTCCGGCAGCCCCGTGAACGACGCCACCTCCGCAATCGTCTTGACGTTCGGCGTGTGGAACAGCTCGGGCGAGAGGTCGCCTTCGGGGTCCGGCGCCGCGGGGGGCTGCGGAATGCTGACGGCTTTCTCGAGGTTCGCCGCATAACCGGGGGCGTGCACCACGAAATCCTCACCCGCCTCGGTTTCCACCATGAACTCGTGCGACTGGCTGCCGCCCATCGATCCGGAGTGCGCCTCCACCGCGACATAGCGCAAGCCGCAGCGATCGAAGATGCGGCAGTAGGCTTGGCGATGTTTCTCGTAGGACACATCGAGGCCGGCCGGATCCATATCGAAGGAGTAGGAATCCTTCATCGTGAACTGGCGCACGCGCAACAGGCCGCTTTTGGGGCGCGGCTCGTCGCGAAACTTGGTCTGGATCTGGTACCAGATTTGCGGGAGTTGCTTGTAGCTGCGCAGCTCGCCGCGGGCCGTCGCCGTCATCACTTCCTCGTGCGTCATGCCCAGGCACAGGGGGCGTCCGAAGCGGTCCTTGAGGCGGAACATGTTGTCGCCCATCACATCCCAGCGGCCCGACTCCTGCCACACCTCGGCCGGATTCAGCGCGGGCATGTGGAATTCCTGCGCCCCGATGGCGTCCATTTCCTCGCGCACGATTTTCGTGATCTTGAGGATCGAACGCTGGGCGAGAAACAGGTAACTGTAGATCCCCGCGGCGAGCTGGCGGATATAGCCGGCGCGCAGCAGCAGCCGGTGGCTGGGGACTTCGGCCTCCGCCGGATCGTCGCGGAGAGTAGGGATAAAAAGCTTGCTCCAGAGCATGAGAAGGGGTGTTTGGTGATTTTAACATGCGGGGGCTGCTTCCCCGCTTTCCGGGCTAGCTTGCGCGCGAGGCCGCGCTAGCCCGAGTGAACTTACGCAACAGCTCGTAAATCACCACGCCGCCCGCCGTCGCCACATTCAACGAATGCTTCCGCCCGAGCATGGGGATGCGCACGTGCGTATCGGCCAGCCCGCGCAGCGCTTCACTCAGGCCGTCGACTTCGTGCCCGAACAGGACGCAGACCGGGAACCGCGGGGCCCAATCAAAGAGGTCTATGGAGCGCACACTGGTTTCCATCGCGGCAATCTCGTAGCCACGCTCGCGCAGCTCCAGAACGCGAGCGACGGCATCCCAGGTGTGATCCCAGCGCACGGTTTCTTCCGCCCCGAGCGCGGTTTTTGAAAGCTGCTTTTGGGGTGGATGGCCCGTGTATCCGCACAAATGCAAGGCCTCGACGCCGGCAGCGTCAGCAGTGCGAAAGAAGGCGCCGACGTTGTACAAGCTGCGGACATTTTCCAGCAGCACGCTGACCGGCAGCTTGCGGATCCCATCATAGGGGGCCGCGTAAGCCGTGGCGCGGAAAGGCAGGCGGTCGGTCATTCCCCTGCCCAGGGTAGCGCAGGCGAGGCGCTGCTTTACGTGGGCCGCTTGGTGGCTTGCCGGCTAATCGGAATCTGCCCCCTACGGCAGGGTAAACACGTAGATCGCGTTATGCCCTCCGGGCGTCTTCAACTCCGGCACCTCGGCGGCCAGCTCGGGGACCTTGAGGTTGTCGCCCGTCATCACCGCCACGTACTGTTTGCCGTTCACCGCGTAGGTGATTGTGCTCACCGAGATGTTGCCGCCGAGCACCGATTCCCATACCTGGCGCCCTGTCTCGGCGTCGAAGGCCCGGAAGCGGCGGCTCATGTCGCCGTGGAAGACGAGGCCGCCGGCCGTCACCAGCATGGCTCCGTTGCCGGGCGCGCGGCCCACGTCAAAGCGCAGCGTCTCGCCGGTGGTGAGATTCACCTTCGCCAAGCCCGTGAGCGCCTGGGGATCGCCGCCCGGTCGCTGCACCACGCGCCATCGGCCGCGCCCGCCGGGACCAGCCGCCGTGATCTCGCGGCAGTTGTCGATCCAGGAGGTGTACAGCGAATTGGTCTGCGGCGAATACGCCATCGGCCAGTAGCTCTTCGTGTTCCAGTAGCACACGATTTTCGTCTCGCCCGGCTGCTTGATCACCAGGTCCCAGTTAATGCTGCTGCGCCCGGTCCGCACGTCGATATCGCCGATGGCGAAATTCGGCGAATCGAACGGAAACGGCGTGGCCCACAGAAATTCGCCCGTGATCCGGTCGATCACCGATAACCCGCCGCCTTCGGCGATGTTGACCGATACGTCGCGCTCCTGTCCACGCCGGATGTTGGGATTGATCCACTTCACGTGCCGCGGATCAGGATCGAAGCGCACGCGGGCCAGGATGCGTTCATTGGTGTGATCCAGATCCCAGTCGTCGCCCGGCAGATGCTGGTAATACCAGGCGAGCTTGCCGGTCGCGGCATCCAGCGCAACCGTCGAGTTGCTGTAAAGATCCGCGGGCGCGGTGCGGGAAGTCCCATCGGCCGTGCCGTGCCGGTCCGAACGCTGATCCGGCATCGGATTGGCGACACCCCAGATGAGCAGTTTGCGCGCGGGATCATAGGCTCCGGGGATGCCCCAGGTGGAAGCGAGGCGGCGGTTGAGGGGCGCTCCGTTCCAGGATTCATCGCCAGGCTCGCCCGGGGCGGGGGTGGTGAAGAACTTCCACAGCTCTTTGCCGGTCAACGCGTCGTGCGCTGAGATGAAACAGGCCTCGCGGGATCCGGCGCAGGCTCCGCCAGAGATCACCTTGCCGTCGGCGATGATCGGGCCGGAGGTGTGGCCGCGCGTTGCGGCTTTCGTTTCCCAGCGCAGCTCGCCGGTGCGCGCATCGAGGCCGACGACGAAGCTGTCCGGAGCCGTATAGGCGATGATGTCCTGGTAGATCGCGAGCGTCTTCGTGCGCGCCTGCGCGGCGACATTGGCCGGCACAGGCCGTTTGTACTCCCACAGCACATCGCCGGTGGTGGCGTCGAGAGCCTGCACCACCGCTCCCGGCAGCGCCACATACGTCACGCCGTCATGGACGATCGGGATGGTTTCGGTTTGTCCGGCGCCGATGCCCCGGCTCCAGACCATGCGGAGCTGAGCGACATTGTTCCGGTTGATCTGGTTCAGAGGGCTGTAGCGCTGGGCGTCATAGGTGCGGCTGAACATCAGCCAGTCATTCGGACTCGGATTTTCTAGCATCTGCTGCGTGACGGGCGAGAAGCTTTTGACCTGGGCGCGCATCAATCCAACAGCAGTGATCACGCTTAGCAGAATGGCATAGGCGGCAATACGGTGCATAAAATGGCGGCTTCTAGGCTATGCTGACGTATAAAGGGGCTGGAAGCAAGTGCAACGTGATATGGCGCGAATTGGCGCGGCTGCTGCGTGCATTTTCGCCCAGCTTCCGCTGGAGACTCGCCGGGCTGGGGTCTGCAAATCGTTGTTCTGGCGGGAGATGGCCCAGATGAAAATGGACCTTAACGTGCGTAAAAGACAAGTGCTATGAAAACGCTGCGAAAATACTGGCTCCTCAGTTCAGCCGCGGCGCTGCTGTTGGCGGCTGGCGGGCTGTGGGCCCAGCACGAGATCATGCCGGGCGAGAACTCGATCTTGCGGGCCGATCATCCGGCGATCAACTACTTCGACCATCCTGTTTCCGATCCGGCGGTCCGCTTGAATGAGCGCATCGAGAGGGGTGAGTTGAAGCTCGAATTCGACGAGAAGTTCGGTTACCTGCCGGCCCTGCTGAAGGCTTTGGACGTGAACGTCGATTCCCAAGCCTTCGTGTTTTCCAAGACCAGCTTCCAGGCTGTCAAAATCTCTCCGCGCACGCCGCGCGCGATCTACTTCAATGACGTTGCGACCGTGGGCTACGTCCAGGGCAGTGACGTACTGGAGCTCGCCACGCTCGACCCGGTGCAGGGTTACATGTTCTACACGTTCGATAACGAGAAGACCGACAAGCCCAGGGCCGAACGCCGCGACGTCTGCCTGCAATGCCATCACGGCCCGGCCACAGCGGGCGTTCCCGGGATCATGGTGGCCTCCGTGTATCCAGATACCGGCGGCATGCCGTACGCCAAGATGGGCATGCCCGCCACCGATCACCGCACCCGCTTCCAGGACCGCTGGGGCGGATGGTATGTGACAGGCACGCACGGCGGGCAGTTGCATCGTGGCAACGCTGTGGTCCGCGACCGGGCACATCCTGATCTTCTGGAAACGCGCGACACGCAAAACATCACGGACCTGTCAAAGAAATTCGATACCGCGCCGTACCTGAGCCCGTATAGCGATATCGTCGCCTTGTTGACGCTGGAACACCAGACGCGCATGACCAACCTGCTGACCCGTGTGGGATGGGAGGCGCGGATTTTGGCCGCCGACCAAGTCTCCAAATTCTTCGATCCCAACAACCCGGCAGAGATTCAGGCTCGCGCGCAGCTGGACACCGACATCGAGTCGATCGCGACCGCCATGTTGTTTGCCGACGAGGCCAGGCTGCTGGACAAGGTGGCGGGCGTGACTACGTTCACCAAGACCTTCCAGGAACGCGGCCCGCGCGACAAGCATGGCCGCTCGCTGCGGGATTTCGACCTGGAGACGCGGCTGTTCAAATATCCGCTGAGCTACATGATTTACAGCGACATCTTCGACAACCTGCCGGAGAGCGTGCGCGAACGAATCTACCAGCGGCTCTACGATGTGCTGAGCGGCAAGGAGCGGAGTGAGAAATTCGCCCGGCTCACCGCCCAGGATCGCGCCAATATTCTGGCTATCGTGCGCGACACGAAACCCAACCTTCCCAAGTATTGGCGCTGAAACGAGAGGGGCCCGTGCGCCTCGCCGGGGCCACTTCGCGCGACCAGAGGCAGGCGCCCACGCGCTCCACGCGAACCGCACCGCGCACATCATCGAACGGCGCGTCCATGACCAGCTCCGGGCCGATGGCGCAGGTGCGAATCTTCCCGTGGGAGAGCATCCGCGGATCGGCCGCCGCCGGCGCCAGATCCGCCACCGCCGCCCGGGCGAAATCGTACACAGTCCGGAAGGTCGACAAGAGATGAAGCCGTGCTTCCTCCACCAGCCCCACGCGGCGGCCATGTTCGGCATGAGTGAGCTGCACCAAGCACGCAGAGGCCGTCAGGGAGTCATGTTGGCCGACGCACCAAGGCATATAGCGTTAAACAACAGCTTGAAGGTGCCGTGGGATTGCGCGCGGAAGGCCACCTCCGGTCCGAACAGAATCACTTGGCCCTCGCCCAGCTTCGCCTCCGCCACCGCAGTGCCGCCATCGAGGTAGTGCTGTCCCCAGGCCCATCCGCTCACCAGCAGGTCGGAGCCGAAATAGCCCGCCACCTGCCGCACGCCGTTGGGCGGCAGCCGGAACACGGGACTGTTCTCGAAAAACACTAGCGCCTCGCCCGCCATGCCATGCGCCAGCGGATGGGTCGTATCCACCTTCACACGCATCAGGGAACCGGGCACATAGAAATCCTCGCGCGCCAGCGGACGCGTGCCGCCGTCCGGGGCCGGCTTGATCAAATGATCCGTCACGGGAACCCCTAGCAAACCGGCCAGGGCAGTGGAGCTCCCGATGCTAATAATCGTGCCGCCCGCCTCGGCGAAGCGCCTTAACTGCGGCGCCGTTTCCTCGGGAGTAATGCGTCCGAGCCAGCCGCGATACTCCGCCGGGATCGTTTCCGGGCGCGGTTGCGGCGGGCCGCGCCTGCCCGCCTCGTACGCCTCGTTCGGGAATAGCAAGACATCGAAGCGCTCGCGCAGATTGGCGGTGTTCAATGTTTGGGGGAAGACCACCTGGAACGGAAACTCGAACTGTTCGAGCAACCAGCGCATCCAGCCCGAGGAGACGAGACCCCCGTACTGGTCGTAGAGTCCGATCCGCACCGGCTTCAGCCGCCAGGCGAGCCCTGTGGGCGGATCCGCGACAGCGCTCACCGGCACGCCCAGTTCGGCCGCCACCCTCGCCAGCAGCTCCCGCGTCGCGGAAGACGCCGGCGTGCAGAAGGCGTGGTCGGCCTGCATCCACAACACAGTCTGCTCGGCCTTGAGCAGCCGGTTCACGGCGGTGAAGACATCGTTGGTCTCGTGACCCATGCAATAACCGGCCGGATTCTCCGGGCCGCTGATGACTGCCGCCGGAGGCGGAAGCAGGCGCGTCACCGGCGTGAGCGGGCCATCGAACCCGTCCAGAATCCGGTCGAACTTCACGCCCATCTGCAAGGCCAGCGTCCATCCCGCGATGTCATAAGGAGCTACGGGAGGCCCGCCCGGATAGCGCACGTCGTTGGGGTGATCCTGCGGCTCGAACATGTCGAGCACATGCGGCCGGAATGCCTGCGCTGTCTTGACCACGAAGGAGCCCGCTGGATACTGCTTCCCGTTTACTTCAAACGCGGAGCTGGCGCGGTGCACCGTGATGCCGGTTTTGAGCAGCGCGTTGACGAACTTGATCGCCGTCAGGAAGTCCGGCTGATTGGACGGGATGATATAGGCGCGCGCATCGCGCGCCTTGGGATCATGCAGGAGCGTATCATAAAGCTCCGGGGCAACCCGGCTTCCGGAAATCTTGGCCGCCTCCGCTTTTAAGGCCTCGATGCGCTTGGGCGTAATTGTCCATGAATCCCGGCTGCCGCGCTCGATCGAATTGCGGCCCATGCGGTAGATGTTCATGAGCAGCGTTTCGCGGTAGCGCGATGCGTAATCCAGCACGGCGCGGTTCTGACTGATCTCGTATTCGATCGACTGGCGAAAATGCCACTTTCCGGGAGGCACCGGCAGGGGTAGATCCCCCTGCGGCAGCTGCCGTTCAGGCACCAGCGGGATGTTGATCGGCGTGGGGTCGCCGACGACCTCCGTCAGGATGCCAATCATGTTGTGAAAGTAGGAGATCGTGCGCAGGCCACCGTTCCACCACGTGGAATAGCTCGCGCCGCTGCGCATCACCGAGCCGCCCTTGCCTTCGCTGACCAGCCGGGAATGCATCTGCGTTCCGACGGCTTCGACGCCCAACGGAACCAGCGGATCGAAGTTGTAGTTGAACGGATCACGGAAGGGCGGAATGAAGACCACCGTGCCCGGAGGGCCGTTCTGATGGTGGTTGTACACGATCTGCGGGAACCATTCCATGAACAACTGCTTGTTCATGTTGGTCGTTTCGGGCTGGCTCGACAAGAAGAAATCGCGGTTGTCGTCGTGGCCGATGTATTTTTGATAAAGCCGCGGCAGCCCGGACAAGCTTCGTTTTTCGGGTTCCGGCTCCCGCATGTACCAGTTGGCGATCAGCTCCTGGCCGTCTGGATTCGCCAGCACGTAGAGCTGGATCACGTCTTCGAGGAAGCGCATGGTTTCTGGATCCGTGCGGCTGACCATCTGATAAACCATCTCGATCAACTGCTGCGCGCCTGCCGTTTCGTTGGCGTGCAAGCCGCCGTCGATCCACACTACCGCCTTGCCGGCGCGCGCCAGCGCCGCCGCGTCCGCTTCGCTCAGGCCTTCAGCCAGAGCCAGCCGCCGCGAGATGTCCTTGTAGTAATCGAGCTTGGCCAGATTCCCGGGCGAGCTGACAATCGCCATGTACTGCGGGCGGCCTTCCGCAGTTGCGCCGATATCAACCAGGATCATGCGATCCGATTCGGCGTCGAGCGTTTTCCAGTAGGCCTCGAGCTGGGTATAGCTGGCGAGCATGTAATCGTCGCCGATGTTGAACCCGAGCGCCTGCTTGGGCATGGTGACCGGAAGGAGGCCTTGGGCGGTGGCAGTGCAGCAGAGCGCGGCGACGACTAGAATGGGCCCGAAGAGGCTCCCCATAGGTGCAATTGTATTGTACGGAATTCAGCTGCTTGTCAGTGGCCGGCTGGGAAGCCTGCCCTGCCTAGGTGTGAGCGGCCGGTCCTGGGGCCTTCCGGGGGTCTTTCCGGACGGATACGCTCCGGCTCCGTGTTTTTCGGATCTCAGCTATACTGAGATTGTTGCGAGTAGTTGACGCCTCTGTTCGTTGGGAGACCTCGTGAAACGTGCCGGTTCCGATGATTCGCTGCGCTGTTCGTTTTGTCACAAAAGCCAGGATGTTGTTGGAAAGCTGATCTCCTCTCCGTCAGATTACCCCCGCGCGTATATTTGCGACGAGTGTATCGCCGTATGCAATTCAATCCTGGAAGACGATCGCCAGGATCAGAATTACGCCGCCCCGCATAAGCTTCCTAAACCGCTGGAATTAAAAGAATATCTGGATCAGTACGTTGTCGGGCAGGACGCCACCAAAAAGAAGCTTGCTGTGGCCGTTTACAACCACTACAAGCGGATCCAGATGAACAAGCAGCGGTCGGGCGACGTCGAGCTGTCAAAGTCGAACATCCTGCTGATCGGGCCGACCGGCACCGGCAAGACGCTGCTGGCCCAGACGCTGGCGCGCATTTTGGACGTCCCCTTCGCGATTGTCGATGCGACCACGCTGACGGAAGCGGGCTACGTCGGCGAGGACGTCGAAAATATCATCCTGCGCCTGCTGCAAAACGCCGATTGGGACGTGCAGCGCTGCCAGCAGGGCATCATCTA
>CAZTKA010000111.1:0-11482 GCA_964614015.1 uncultured Bordetella sp.
ATCGACGCGAATTTCCCGCGCTTCCTTTTGGATGGCCTGGGCGTGACGTTTTATTTCGGCGGCACTTCGCTGCTGATCGTCGTGGGCGTGGCGATGGATACGGTCAACCAGATCGAGGCTCAGTTGATCATGCGCCACTACGAAGGATTTACGCCGCGGGCGGGGCGGATCCGGGGACGCCGCAGCAGTGTATAATGCAGCGCCTGTGCCTCATTCTGTTCGGCGCTCCCGGTTCCGGCAAGGGGACCCAAGCCAGGTTGCTCAAGGGCAGCCTGGGCCTGGCTCATATTTCCACCGGAGACATGCTCCGGGAGCGTGTCGCTTCGGGAGACGAACTGGGCCGGCGTGTCGGGTCGTTGATGCAGGCCGGAGGCCTGGTTGCCGACCAGGATGTCAATCAGATGGTGGCGGACCGGACCGCGCGGCAGGATTGCAGCAACGGGTTTATTCTCGACGGTTACCCTCGAACGGTTTCGCAGGCGGAGTGGCTGACCGGGAAGCTGGCGTCGGACCGGGTGGCGGCCGTGGTCGTTCACCTGGAAGTCGACTATAATGTTATCATTGGGAGGATTTCCGGCCGCCGGCAGTGTCCGGTGTGCGGGGCGCTCTACAATCTGGCTTCGGATGCTTCCAAGCAGACGTGCAGCCAGGATGGGGCGCGGTTGGAAATCCGGCCAGACGATCGCGAAGAAGTCGTCCGGGAGCGTTTGCGCGCCTATGAGCAGCAGACGGCTCCTGTTCTGGCGTTCCTCAAGGGGCGCGGCTATCCTTGCTTGGACGTGGCAGCGGACCGGGCCCCTGAGGTGATCGCGCGGCAGATCGAGAGTTACATCCGTAAGGAACGCGGCGAAGCAGCATGATTGTACGAAAGAGCATGGCGGAACTGGAAAAAATGCGGGCCGCCGGAATGCTGGTTTGGAAAATCCTGGAAGAACTGCGTCCGCTCGTAAAGGAGGGGGTCTCGACCTACGACCTGGACGTGCTTGCGGAAAAAATGATGCGGGATGCCGGCGCGCGGAGCGCGTTCAAAGGGTATTCAACGCCGTCGGCGGGAACCAAGTTCCCCAGTGTTTTGTGCACTTCGGTGAACGACGAGATCGTGCACGGAATGCCCTCGCAGAAGCGGATCCTGAAATCGGGCGATATCGTATCGATCGACACCGGCGTGCAATTGAATGGGTATTATGGCGATTCGGCGATCACCGTGGGCGTGGGTGAAATCTCGCCGGAAGCCCGGAAGCTGATGGAGGTCACGCGCGAGGCGCTCGAGCTGGCGATCGAGAAAGCGCGGCCCGGCAACCGGCTGTTCGATATTTGCGGCACGGTGGAGCGGCACGTGACCGCGCACGGTTTTTCCGTGGTGCGCGAGTTCGTCGGCCACGGCATCGGCACGCAGATGCACGAGGAGCCGCAGGTGCCCAACTACGTGGACCGGCGCGGCGAAAATCCGCGCTTGAAGGAAGGCATGGTGCTGGCCATCGAGCCGATGGTGAACGCCGGCAAGCCGGGCAGCCGGGTGAAGGCGGATAAGTGGACCGCCGTGACCGAGGACGGAAAATACTCGGCGCATTTCGAACATACGGTGGCGATCACGGCCAACGGGCCGTGGGTGTTGACGCGGCCGTGAGAGGGATACGCCAGACGCCGGACGCCAGGGGCCGGGTTACAGAGTTGTTGCCAAGCGCGGCGTACCGGGTTCGGTTGGAGAATGATGCGGTCGTGACGGCGCACGCGGCCGGAGCGGCGGAGAGGAATTTCGTGAGATTGCGGCCCGGTGACCGGGTGCGTGTGGTGCTTTCGGCGCGGGACAAGACCCGCGCCCGGATTGTGGAACTGCTGGAGAAATCTTCATGAAGGTGCGAGCGTCAGTGAAAGTCATGTGCCCGAAGTGCAAACTGGTGCACCGCGAAGGCGTTGTGCGCGTGATCTGCGTCAACCCGAAGCACAAGCAGAGGCAAGGTTAGGGAGAACAAGGAACGATGGCGCGTTTAGCAGGCGTTGACTTACCGGCGAAGAAACGCACGGAGATCGGGCTCACCTACATTTTCGGAATCGGGCGCACGCGCGCCCTCTCGCTCTGCCACCGCGCGGGCGTAAGTCCGGACAAGAAGATCGCCGATCTCAGCGATGAGGAAGTGAACCGCATCCGCCAGATCCTGGAGGCCGAAGGGTCCGTTGAGGGCGATCTGCGCAAGGAGCTTTCGATGAACGTGAAGCGGCTCATCGAAATGGGCTCCTACCGGGGGCTGCGGCACCGCCGCGGGCTGCCGGTCCGCGGCCAGCGCACGCACACCAACGCGCGCACCCGCAAGGGTCCGCGGCGCGCCACCGTGGCGGGCAAGAAGAAGGCGACCAAGACGTAATTCAGCGGAACATACAGGACGAAAATGGCAAAAGCGGCTGCAAAGACGGGAAAAAAGAAGAGCTTCAAGAAGAAGGAAAAACGCCACGTACCCGTGGGCATTGTGCACGTGCAGGCGTCCTTCAACAACACCATCGTCACCATCACCGATCCGCTGGGCAACGTGCTGAGCTGGTCGAGCTCCGGCTCGCTGGGCTTCCGCGGGTCGCGCAAAGGCACGCCGTTCGCCGCCCAGCAGGCGTCCTTGACGGCGGCCAACAAGGCCAAGGAATCCGGGTTGCGGACGGTCGACGTCAACGTCAGCGGCCCGGGAGCGGGGCGCGAATCGGCAGTGCGCGCGCTGGCCACCGCCGGAATCGAAGTTCGTTCCATCCGGGACCGGACCCCGATCCCGCACAACGGCTGCCGCCCGCCGAAGAAGCGGAGAGTGTAAGGAACCGGGGCCGGGGGCCGCGATCCCGGGCCAGTGAGTGGAGCAAGCGGGAGGAAGGGCTGTCGCCTGTAAACCGCACCTTATCGAAGCAGAAAGGTAGGAAGTTCAAGTGGCAAGATACATCGGTCCCGTTTGCCGGCAATGCCGGCGCGAAGGGATGAAATTATTCCTCAAAGGCGAGCGTTGCTACACGGAGAAGTGCGCCATCGAGAAGCGGAATTTCGCTCCCGGCCAGCACTGCCAGGCGCGCAAGGCGAAAATCGTCTGCTATGGCTTGCAGTTGCGCGAAAAACAGAAGGCCCGGCGCTACTATCAGGTGCTGGAAGGCCAGTTCCGCAACTTGTTTGAGAAGGCCAGCAAGATGAAGGGCATCACCGGCGACAATCTGTTGCAGATGCTCGAGCGGCGCCTCGATAATGTCGTGCTGCGGATGGGCTTCGGCACTTCGCGCGCGCAGGCGCGCCAATTGGTGCGTCACGGGCACATCGACGTGAACGGCAAGCGCGTCGACATTCCTTCCTATCTCGTCAAGACGAATGACGTGATTTCCGTGCGTGAGACCAGCCGGAAGAACCCGACCATTCTGCACGCGCGCGACGCCACGGCCCACGCGCCCAGCCCCAACTGGCTGGAGGTGGACCGCGAGAATCTCAGCGCCAAGGTGGTCGGCGTTCCCAAGCGCGAAGACCTGGTGCAGATCCAGTTGAATGAACAGTTGATTGTCGAGTTGTACTCGAAGTAAGGGGCTTATCGAACCATGTTCAAAGGATTCCAGAAACCGAAGCGGCTCGTCGCCAATACGGAAACGCTCACCGACCGCTATGGCATGTTCACGGCCCAGCCGTTCGAACGCGGCTTCGGCTCGACCATCGGGACGAGCCTGCGGCGCGTGCTGCTGAGCTCGATTGAGGGGGCGGCCATCACCGCTGTGCGCATCGAGGGGGTGGCGCACGAGTTCAGCCCGATTCCCAATGTGGTGGAGGACGCCACCGACATCATCCTGAACCTGAAACAGATTCCGTTTAAGATGGCCACCGAAGGCGTGCGCACGGTGCGGCTGAAGTGCGACCGTCCGGGCCAAGTGCTGAGCGGGCAGATCGAAACCGATGCCGACGTGGAAGTGCTCGACCGCACCATGCACATCGCCACTATCGGCGAAGGCGGCAAGCTGAATATCGAAATGCGCGTGCGCACCGGCCGCGGCTACGTCGGCGCGGACCGCAATAACGATGAGGACCTTCCGGTGGGCTACATCCCAATCGATTCGGTGCATTCTCCGGTCCGCAAGGTCAATTTCCAGGTGGAGGCCGCGCGCCTCGGCCAAGTGACCGATTACGACAAGCTGACGATCGAAGTGTGGACCAACGGCGCCATTTCGCCGGCCGACGCCATCGGCCAGGCCTCCAAGCTGCTGAAGGATCACATGACCATTTTCATCAACTTCGAGGAGTTGCCGGAGGCCGCCGAAGAGCCGGTCGCGGCTGCCGCGGGCCAGGCTAACGAAGTGCTCAACCGCTCGGTCGAAGAACTTGAACTGAGCGTCCGCTCCTACAATTGTCTGAAGAACGCGAATATCCAGACGATCGGCGATCTGGTGCAAAGGACCGAGGCGGAAATGCTGCGCACCAAGAATTTCGGGCGCAAATCGCTGAACGAGATCAAAGAGATTCTGGCCAACCTGGGATTGAGTTTCGGAATGAAGTTCGATTCGCAGGGCCGCTTGATTGCACCGTCCGGAACGCCGGCGTCCATCGGGGAAGCCGCCGGCTACGCATCCGAGGAGGAAGGAGAAGCGCCGGCCGCCGAATAGCGGCGCAGGAATCGAGCCATGCGACACAGAGTAGGCGGATATAAACTGAAGCGCGATGTTGGCGCGCGCAAGGCCCTGTTGAAGGGTCTGGTCACCAGCGTCATTGAACACGAGCGCGTGATCACCACCGTTCCCAAGGCCAAGGCCATCCGGCCGCTGGTCGAAAAAATGATCACGCTCGCCAAGCGCGATACCCTGCACGCGCGGCGGCAAGCCGCGGCGTTTCTGGAAACACCGGCGGCCGTCAAGAAGCTGTTCGACAAACTGGGCACGCGCTTCGGCCAGCGCAACGGCGGCTACACGCGCGTTGTGCGCCTCGGCTGGCGCAGGGGCGACGGCGCCGAGCAGGCCATGATCGAGCTGGTCGGCTCCGAGCTGGTGAAGCGCGCCGCCGAGCGCGCCAAACGCAAGGAAGAGCGGCTCGCCAAGCTGCGGGAAGGCAAGGAAGAGGGCGGGGAAGCGGCGGAGTAACGGCGCCGGAGGGCGAGCGGTCACTGCCAGTAGGTCCGGTCCAGACTGCGGTATTGGACCGCTTCGGCCAGATGCTTGGCGCTAACGGATTCCGACCCATCCAAATCCGCCACGGTCCGCGCGACTTTCAGAATGCGGTCGTGCGACCGCGCGCTCAAGCCCATGCGCCGCACCGCCATCTCGAGCGTCCGCTCGCCCGCGGCATCCAGAGCGCACAGCTTGCGCAACTGGCGCGCCGGGATGTGGGCATTGTAAAACCCCCGGGCCGAGGCGGCCTCGCGGGCGCGCTTGACCCGTCCGGCGATCTCAGCCGAGGTGGGGCCCTGGCTTGCGCCGCGCAATTCCTGGTACGGCACCGCGGGGACCTCGATGTGCAGATCGATCCGGTCGAGCAGCGGCCCGCTGATCTTCGCCAGATAGCGCTGGATGATCGCACCCGTGCAGCGGCACTCGCGCGTCGCATCGCCGTAAAAGCCGCACGGACACGGGTTCATTGCGGCCAGAAGCATGAAGCTTGCCGGGAAGCGCAGCGTCATCTGGGCCCGAGCGAGCGTGACGGAGCCTTCCTCGAGCGGCTGCCGCAACTGCTCCAGCACGTGGCGCGGGAACTCCGGCAGCTCGTCCAGGAACAGGGCGCCATTATGCGCCAGGCTCACCTCACCCGGCCGCGGCATGCCCGAGCCTCCGCCCAGCAGGCCCGCATCGGAAACCGAATGGTGCGGCGCGCGGAACGGGCGCTCCTGGATCAGGCCCGCTCCCTGCGGAAGCGCCCCCGCCACGCTGTGGATTTTGGTGGTCTCGAGCGCCTCGGCGAAGGTCAGCGGCGGAAGAATCCCCGGCAAGCGCCGCGCCAACATCGTCTTGCCGGATCCCGGCGGGCCCAGCAACAGCACGCTGTGGCCGCCCGCCGCGGCGATTTCCAGCGCGCGCTTGGCTGTCGCCTGCCCGCGCACGTCGCCGAAATCGAGCGAGCGCGCAGGCTCGGCCGCGGCATCCGCGCGCTGGGGCGGAGGCTGGGGTTCGAAGTTCTCCGGAGCTTCCAGGATGCGCACGACGTCAGTGAGGTGGCGCGCGCCGAACACGCGCACGCCTTCCGCTACCGAGGCCTCGGCGGCGTTGTCGGCCGGTAGCAGCAGATTCGTGATGCCCCGCGCCCGGGCGCAGGCCGCGATCGACAAGGCTCCGCGCACGGGACGCAGAGCGCCGTCGAGTGACAGTTCGCCGACAAACAGGTGATCCGCGCTCTCAGGCACGATGCCCATCGCGCCCAGAATCCCCAGCGCCATGGGTAGGTCGAACCCGGCTCCCTCCTTGCGCACATTGGCCGGCGCCAGGTTGATGGTCACCGACTTGTTGGGGTAGCCGAAGCCGGAGTTGAGCAGCGCGCTCTTGATGCGTTCGCGGCTCTCGCGCACCGCCAGGTCCGGCATGCCGACCGTGACGAACTCCCGGTTGGCGCCGGGGTACATGTCGACCTCCACGTCGATCAGGTGCGCGTCCAGGCCGTAGACGGCGGCCGAGCGGGTGCGAAAGAGAGCCACTCAGTGTAGTGCGGCCAGGGGCGGGAAATTCTCGCATTGCGAGGCCGAGTTGCGCGAACCCCCTCTCGGAACGCTATCATACACTTAGAACTCGTCCGCTTCGCGTGCGAGTTTTTAATCCCAAGCACGGAGCGCGAGTTGGCAAGAACAATCGGGGTCCTCAGGGAGACCTTCCCGGGCGAGCGGTGTGTGGCGCTCGTGCCGAAGTCCGTGGAAGTTCTGAAAAAAGCGGACATGGCGGTGATGGTGGAGCCGTCGGCCGGCTATGCGGCCGGCTACGCCGATGAGCAGTATGCGGCGCGCGGCGCGGCGCTGGCCTCGCGCGCAGAAATCTTCGCGCAGGCCGACATCATTGCGCAGTTCCGCAGCCTCGGCGCCAACCCCGAGGCCGGACGCGCCGACCTTGCACAGTTCCGCAAAGGGCAAATCGTGCTGGGCCTGGGCGAACCGCTCACTTCGCTCCAGGAAGGCGCCGAACTGGCGGCCACGGGCGTATCGTTCTTTGCCTTGGAATTGATCCCGCGGACGACGCGCGCGCAGAGCATGGATGTGCTCTCTTCGCTCGCCACGATTTCCGGATATGAGTCGGTGCTGCTGGGCGCGGCCGCGCTGCCGAAACTGTTCCCGATGCTGATGACCGCCGCGGGCACGATTACGCCCGCGAAAGTGTTTGTCATCGGAGCCGGCGTCGCGGGCTTGCAAGCCATCGCCACAGCGAAGCGGCTGGGCGCGGTGGTGAGCGCCTACGACGTGCGCTCCGCCGTGAAGGATCAGATCATCAGCGTCGGAGCGAAGTTCGTGAGCCTGGAGGTGGAGGCGGGCGCCGCCGAAGACAAGGGCGGCTACGCCAAGGCGATGGATGAAGCCTTTTACCGGCGGCAGCGTGAGCTGATGCTGGCTGTGGTCAAGGAACACGACGTGGTCATCACCACGGCGGCGGTTCCCGGCAAGCGCGCACCCGTCCTGATCACCAAGGAGATGGTGGAAGCGATGGCCGCCGGATCCGTGATCGTCGACGTGGCCGCGGTGCGCGGCGGCAATTGCGAGCTCACGCAGCCCGGCCAGACCGTGATTCACAAAGGCGTCACGATTCTGGGCCCCACGAATTTCGCGGCGCTCGCGCCGTATCACGCCAGCCAGATGTTTTCGGCGAACGTCGTGACCTTCCTGAAACACCTGGCCGCATTCCTGCCGCTGGATGCGATTCCGGACGACGACATCGTCAGCAACACGCTGGTCGCGCACAAGGGCGAAGTGGTGAACGCGCGCGTGCGGGAAGGCTTGGGGCTGGCGCCGCTCGATCGCACGCCCATGCTGGTTCAAGGAAAGGTTTGACATAGGATGCAAGCCTACGAATTCGGACTCTACGTGTTCATGCTCGCGGCCTTCCTTGGCTTTGAGCTGGTCAAGCGCGTCTCGCCTCTGCTGCACACGCCGCTCATGTCGCTGTCGAACGCCATCTCGGCCATCGCAGTGGTGGGCGCCATCGTGATTACCGGCGCGGAGAACGCCAGCACCATGCAGGTGTGGCTGGGCTTCGCCGCCGTGATATGCGCCACGCTCAACGTGGTCGCGGGGTATCTCATCACGGACCGCATGCTCAAAATGTTCAAGAAGCGGGAGCCGGAGAAATGATCGAGACCGTCCGGGAGTATCTCCCGCTGATCTACATGCTGGCCTCGGCCGGCTTTATTCTGGCCGTCAAGTGGATGAACCATCCGGCGACCGCGCGGCGCGGCGTCATTATCGGCGAGATCGGCATGCTGCTGGCCGTGATCGGCACGCTGCTGCTGGTGAAGGCGAATCTTGCGTTGATCTTCCTCGGGCTGGCGATCGGCGCGGCGATCGGAGCTCCGCTGGCGTTCCTGACGCCGATGACGGCGGTGCCCCAGTTGACCGCGTTGTCGCACGCTTTCGGCGCGCTGGCTTCGGCGCTGATCGGCACGGCCGAGTTCTACGAGAAATCGCCCACCGGATTCACGATGGCGGCTCTGGGCCTGGAAACCTTGCTGGGCTATTTGACGACGACCGCCAGCGTGATTGCATTCGCAAAATTGCAGGAACTGATGCCGACGCGTCCGTTGACCTATAAGGGGCAGAATTTCGTCAGCCTCGGGACGCTAGCCGTGGCCGTGGTGCTGGCCGTGATCATGGTGGCGGGAGCGCCCGCGCCGTGGATGTTTCCTACCTTCGTCGCGCTTTCGCTGGCCTTCGGTATTTTGCTGGTGATCCCGATCGGCGGCGCGGACATGCCGACGGTGATTGCGCTGCTGAACTCCTATGCGGGCGTCGCGGCGGCGGCGATGGGTTTCGTGCTGGACAACCGCCTGCTGATCATCGCGGGCGCGTTAAACGGATCGGCCGGTTTGATCCTCTCCATCATCATGTGCAAGGCGATGAACCGCTCTTTCACCAATGTGCTGTTCGGAGCCTTCGGCCAGATCGTGGCAGGCGCGGGTGGAGCAGCGGCGCAGAGGCCGGTGCGCTCGGCGACGCCGGAAGACGCCGCGGCGATTTTGGACGCCGCATCGAGCGTGATCATCATTCCCGGCTACGGCATGGCGGTGGCGCAGGCGCAGCACAAGATCCGCGAGTTGTATGATGTGCTCACCAAGAAGGGCACGGACGTGAAATTTGCGATCCATCCTGTGGCGGGCCGCATGCCCGGGCACATGAACGTGCTGCTGGCCGAGGCCGACATCCCCTATGACAAGCTGCTGGAGATGGACGAAATCAACAGCGATTTCCCCAACACCGACGTGGCGCTGGTCATCGGAGCGAACGACGTGGTGAATCCTCTGGCCCGCACGGACAAAACCAGCCCGATCTACGGCACCCCGATTCTGGATGCCGACCGGGCCCGCACGGTGATGGTGATCAAGCGCAGCATGAGCCCCGGATTCGCCGGCATCGACAACGAACTTTACTACATGGACAAGACGCTCATGTTGTTCGGCGACGCCAAGGGCTTTGTCTCCTCGATCGTCAAAGAGTTGCAGGGCGCGCACTGAGCCGTACTACATGAAAATCGACATTTTCAACCATCTTTTCCCGCAGACGTTCTTCGACCGCTACATCGAAAAAGGGCTTCCCGACATCGGCAAGCGCGTGAAAGCGATGCCGACCATCGTGGACCTGGACGCCCGCTTCAAAGTGATGGACGAGTTTGGCGAATACTGCCAGGTGATCTCGCTGCCCGCTCCGCCGATCGAAGCGCTGGGCGGGCCGAAGGAATCCCCCGGCATCGCGCGGCTGGCCAACGACGGCATGGCCGAGCTGTGCCAAAAATATCCCCAGCGCTTCCCTACGTTCATCGCGTCGCTGGCGATGAACAACCCCGACAGCATCGTGAAGGAGGCTTTTCGCGCCGTGGACGAACTGGGCGCGGGCGGCGTGCAGATCTTCACGAACGTGAACGGCAAGCCGCTCGACGGGTCCGAGTACGTCACGTTCTTCGATGAGATGGCGCGCCGCGAGATCGGCATCTGGATGCATCCGACGCGCGGCGCGGACATGGCGGATTACAAGACCGAGGAGCGCTCGCTGTACGAAATCTGGTGGACCTTCGGCTGGCCGTATGAGACCAGCGTGGCGATGGCGCGCATGGTGTTCGGGAAATTTTTCGAGCGGCGTCCCAACCTGAAAGTCCTGACGCATCACATGGGCGCGATGGCCCCGTATTTCGAAGGCCGCGTCGGCTACGGCTGGGACCAGTTGGGCTCGCGCACCTCGAACGCCGATTACGTGTCGCTGCTGAAATCGATGAAGAAGCGGCCGGTCGATTACTTCCGCATGTTCTACGCGGATACGGCGCTGTTCGGAGCGCTCGCCGCGACGCGCTGCGGCCTGGATTTCTTCGGCGTCGACAAGGTGCTGTTCGCCTCCGACGTGCCGTTTGAGCCGGCGCCGGGGCTGTACATCCGCGAGACGGTTCGAGTGATCGAAGCGCTGGGCCTGCCGGCCGAGCAGAAGGAAAAAATCTACCGCAGGAACGCCGAAGCGTTTTTGAAGCACAAGTAACGTGGGATGGGCTTTCGTCCGTGCGAGGCGCTCCGCTGGTTTGGCAAGCGGGCCTGAAGTCCCGCGCCACGCAGGTCTCACAGCAGCTGGGTTTTCAGCATTGTGTAGGAATGGGGCGGGAAGCTGTAGCGCAGGCGGTTGCCCTGCGCCGCCGCACGGCGGGCCACGGGGCCCACGGTCATCTTGCCGAAATCATTTTCCGACTTGATGTCCGGGCCGTTCACCTCGGTCGCCTCCACCGGACCGCTGAACTGCTTGTCCTGCGCCTCGATGTCCGCCTCGATGGCCTGGTCGCGGTGGCGGTTCACCACGTTGATCACCAGCACGCTGTTGTCGAGACTCGCCGATAGGTCCAAGTACGGCACGTCGCTGAAGCGGCGGCTGGAGTACTTGGGCGAATCGACGAACAGCTCCAGCGCTTTGCCGCGCGTGTTCGCGGCGAACAATTGCAGAGGATAGTAGATGGTTTGCAGATAAAGCCCGGTTTCATTCGTGAAAATCGGAGCGATCACGTTCACCAGTTGCGCCATGTTCGCCAGTTTCAGGATGTGGGCGTTGTTGACAAAGGTGTTCAGGAACGTCGCCACGACAAGCGCGTCTTCCAGGTTGTAATGCTCTTCTAAAATGCGCCGGCCGCGCTGCGAATTTCCGCGAGCCCGGTACCACACATTCCACTCATCCCAGGCGATGTAGATCTTGCGGTTGCGCACGCCGGAGAGCGCCGCGTCGATGACCCCTTCGGCGGTCTTGATGCGGCTCTGCAACTCCATCGCGCAGGCGACGAAATCCGGATAATCGTTCTGATTGTTGCCCACGTAAAGATGCAGCGCGATATAATCCGCGTG
>CAZTKA010000112.1:0-6652 GCA_964614015.1 uncultured Bordetella sp.
TGCAAGGCAATGCGAGATTCCTCGTCGGTCCGATGAAGTGCACCGGACCTCCTCGGAATGACAGCTTCAAAGAGTTCTTGAACATCCGGCCAGGTTACTTGAGATATTTCCCCACCAGCAGCGCCAGCCGTTTTCGGGTTCTAGCCGGGATCTTCTTCCGATCCGTGATGAGCGCGTGCGCGAGCGCGGAACCGCACTTGCAGGTACGCTCGCGCGGCATCTCGCGCACCGCCTGGCGAATCAGGCTTTGCGCGTGTTCGCTGTTGCGGTTCAGGTATTCGATGATCTGGTTGACCGTGACCGCGTCGTGCTCGGGATGCCAGCAATCGTAATCGGTCACCATGGCCATGGTGGCGTAACAAATCTCGGCCTCTCGTGCCAGCTTGGCTTCCTGCAAATTGGTCATGCCGATGATGTCCATGCCCCAGGCGCGGTAGGTGTGCGACTCCGCCTTGGTGGAAAACGCGGGGCCTTCCATGCAGACGTAGGTTCCACCCTGGTGGTAACTCAGGTTCTGCGACTTGCACGCATGTGCAAGCACTTCCACGATCCCGGCGCACACCGGATCGCCAAAGCTGATGTGAGCGACCAGGCCATTGCCGAAGAACGTCGAGGGGCGGTCCTTGGTGCGGTCGAAGAACTGCGAGGGCAGCACGACATCGAGCGGGCGCATGTCTTCGCGCAGCGAGCCGACCGCGCTCACCGAGATAATGCGCTCGACGCCCAGTTTCTTGAAGCCATATATGTTGGCGCGGTAGTTGATCTCGGACGGCATGGCGAGATGGCCGCGACCGTGGCGCGCGAGAAAAGCAACCTCCCGCCCCTCCAGGCGGCCCACCACGTAGGCGTCCGAGGGCTTTCCGAACGGCGTCGCGATGCGCACCTCGCGCGACCGCTCCACGCCGGGCATGGCGTAGAGCCCACTTCCGCCGATAATTCCGATTTCAGCTTTGGGCATTTTCCCAGTTCCCTTCCAAGGGCATTGAAAGCATCTTTGCGTTGTCATTCCGCGTCCGCCTCCGGCGGACGAGGAATCGAAAACAGCGGCGGGCTTTAGCCCGCCATAGGCATCGTCAGCAAGATGGCGACCTGAAGGTCGCCTCTACGTTTCGCTTACAGGATGGGAACAATCCTGCCCTCTTCCTCGCGCAGCCTCACGCAGGGCGCCTGCACCTCGTGGGGAAAGATTACCAGCGAATTCTTGTCCATCAACCGCGGCAGCAGCCGATGCCGGTTTGCCAGGGTCTCGAGTGGATAAAGGTCGAATGCCATAATCCACGGATAAGGCAGATGGGCGCAAGTGGGAATCAGGTCGCCCACCAAACACGCGCTCTCGCCTTCCGACTCGATCCAGACGCACTGCATGTGGCGCGTGTGGCCGGGCATTAGCTCGACGTAAATACCGGGAAGGATTTCCGTGTCGCCGTTCAGCATTTCGGTTTGCGGCGCAGCGGGCTGGAAGAAGTCCGGCACGTAACTTGCGCGGTCGCGTTCGGTGGGGTGATGCGCGTGCTCCCACTCGCCTTGCTGGATGAAGTACCGCGCCCGAGGAAAAGTCGGAACGACCGTTCCATCCTTCCGGCGTGTGTTCCAGCCGCAGTGGTCAAAATGGAGATGCGTGTTGATCACGGCAGTGATGTCCTCGGGAGCCAGGCCGCGCTGTTCAAGTTCCGCCAGGAGCGTCGTGGTTTTTTCGATGCCGTAGATGTCGCTGAGCTTGGCGTCGAACTTGTCGCCGATGCCGGTCTCGATCAGCACCCTCTCCGCACCCGCGCGGACCAGTACGCAGTTGAGTCCCAGCCGGACGCGATTGCGTGCGTCGGCTGGCATCTTCCGTTCCCAGAGGACCTTCGGCACGACGCCGAACATCTGCCCGCCGTCGAGCGCCATGAAGCCATCCGAAAGAATCTCGATCTCGAAAGCCCCCAGTTTCATTTCGAACTTCCGGAGAGGGGAGTCTCGTCCAGCAATTCGATCAGGACGCCGGCCGTCGAGGTGGGATGGAGAAAGGCAATCTGCTCGCCGCCCGCTCCGCCCCGCGGCTGGCGGTCGATCAGACGAATTCCGCCTTGCTCCAGTTCGAGCAATCGCCCTGCCAGGTCCGGCACGGCCAGCGTGAGATGGTGAAGGCCTTGCCCCCGCCTGGCAATGAACTTGGCGACCGGCGAATCCGGCGAGGTCGCTTCCAACAATTCGATCCGGCTGCCGGGCAGATGGAACACCGCCACGCGGACTTTCTGGTCTTCGACCGTCTCCTGCGAATCGGGCGCTCGGCCGAGAATCTTCGAGAAGATGGGAATGGCTCGTTCCAGCGACTCCACCGCGATGCCGATGTGATGAATCTTCATGGCGCTATGCTTTGGTTGGGCCGTCGTTCAGGCGATGAATCAGTTCTTCCGCCACCGAATGCGGGTCGCGCTTGCGCGAAGCCAGCTCTTCCACGAATTGATCCAGTGCATCGCCGGATACATGCGACAGCACTCTTTCGAACAAGCGCTGCCGGACAACATCCAGCAGCCGCGCGCGCGCCTGCTCCTGGCGACGCTCGCGCAGCGGCCCCCGGCCGCCTTGTTCCTTGTACTGCGTGATGGCTGCCAGCAATTCTTCGATGCCATCGCCCTGTGTGGCGGAGGTGCGGATGACCGGCGGCTCCCAGGAAGACCGCCGCGGCGAAATGGCCAGCATGGCGCGTAACTCTTGCTCGACGCGCTCGGCCCCGGGCCGGTCGGCCTTGTTGATGACGTAGATGTCCGCGATCTCCATCACGCCAGCCTTGAAAGTCTGCACGTCATCGCCCATGCCGGGAACCAAAAGCAGCAGCGTAAGGTCGGCATGGCGCGCGATCTCGACTTCGTCCTGTCCCACACCCACGGTTTCGATCAGGATAACGCTGAAGCCGGCCGCATCGAGCAGCGTCACCACGTCCTGCGTCGCCACCGCCAGCCCGCCCAGATGGCCGCGCGTCGCCATACTGCGAATGTACACACCCTCGTCGCGGAAGAGGGATTGCATCCGGATTCGGTCCCCCAGGATCGCGCCGCCCGAAAAAGGGCTGGTGGGATCCACCGCAACAACGGCCACAGGCGCCCCTTGGCGCCGCATCGCAGTGGTCAGCTTTTCGACCAGCGTGCTTTTTCCGGCCCCCGGCGATCCCGTCACGCCGATCACCAGCGCGCCGCCGCTGCGGGGGTAGACCTGCCTCAGTATATCGAGCCCCTCCGCGGCCCCATTCTCGACGGCGGAAATGGCCCGCGAAAGGGCGCGCCGGTCTCCGGCAAGAACTTTTTCGATGTCCACGCTGTGAATGATTCGCTCCCTGAACCGCGGTCAAGCGCACCGAGCGTCGGCACGAACCGCCCTTCCAGCAATCAGCTATCATACACGAAACCCGCCCCGCCCTCGATTCTCCCTGTGCTAACATCGAGCTATGAGGGCGTTCGCTGCGTCCGCCGTGCTGGTGCTCGGGCTGATGCCGTCTCTGGGCTATTCGCGCGAGAAACCGAAGCCTGCAGAATCCTCCATCGTCGAAGTCCATGCTCCGGCGGCGGATTGCTCCGCAGACATCGATTCCGGACCTCCGTCGCGGCCTGGGGATTCCGGCGTTATTGTCTTCTCCTCGGTGGAGCCCGGCGACCATTACGTTCACATCGTCTGCCCCGGGGGCAGGAATACGTCTCTTCTGATTTCCCCCTCGCCCGGCGAAAAGCTCCAGGTAACGGGCGAGGAGGACCCTTCGGCGGAGTTTGCAGGGCTGGAGATCGCGGAAGTTCAGTTGCGCCTGCGGGAGTACATCCGAAACGCGGTCCGTCTGCGGGCTCTCGGCAAGATCGACGAGGCCGCCGTCCACCTGCGCGGGGCCCGAAAACTCGATCCCGCCAACTCCGATTTGCACCGCGAACTGGGCATTACGTTTCTGGTGGGCAAGGACTGGAAACGCGCCCGGATCGAAATGCTGGAGGCGATCCGCAGCGATCCGGCCGACGCGGAGGCCTACAACGGCCTGGGATATGCCCTGGAAAAGCTGGGGATGATTGACACGGCGGTCGAGGCTTTCCACACGGCCACGAAGCTCGATCCTTCCGACAGCACTTATCGCCGCCAATACTTTGACGCGCTGGGACGTCAGGTGGAAGCGCGGGCGGCACAAAAGAAAAAATAGACCCCTGTCAGCACAGAGTGGTCTTCGCCGAGATGTTCAGCACCGCGCGAAGCACCTGAATGGCGCGTTCGCATCCGGCGCGATCCACGTCGCGGTGCGTCACCATTCGAATCGCGGTTTCGGACACCGCATTGGCCAAGACGCCCTGTGCGGCCAGCCGGGCGGAAACCTCTTTTGCCGCCCAGGCCGTCCCGGTTACGTCGAAGAACAGAATATTCGTCACCACCTTCGCTGGGTTGATCCCGATGCCCGGGATCTCCGCCAGCGCCTCGGCCAGAAACCTGGCATTGGCGTGATCGGCGGGGAGTTGTAACGGTCCTTCTTCCAGCGCTATCAATCCGGCGGCCGCCAGCACGCCCGCCTGGCGCATGCCGCCGCCCAGCATCTTGCGAACCTGGCGCGCGTCCTCGAAAAACGCCTTACT
Source organism: uncultured Bordetella sp. (assembly GCA_964614015.1). Lineage (GTDB taxonomy): Bacteria > Acidobacteriota > Terriglobia > Bryobacterales > Bryobacteraceae > Palsa-187. The sequence goes on from CAZTKA010000112.1 coordinate 4,584, forward strand.
TCCCACCAGCATCGAGCCGACCGGCGCGCCCAGCCCCTTCGAGAGGCAAAACATGACGGAATCGAATTTGCGAGTGAGTTCGCCCACGGACTTGCCCAGCGCCACGCTGGCATTGAAAATCCTCGCGCCATCGAGGTGCACGGGCACACCCATCGCATGCGCACCCTCACAAATCGCGTCCATGATCTCCCCCGCATAAACGGATCCGCCCGCCAGGTTGGAAGTGTTTTCCAAACAAATCAGTCCTGTGCGCGCGCGGTGATCGCTGCGCAAGCGAATTTCGCGCCGAATGAGTTCCCAGCTTAGAATGCCGTCCTCTGCATACAGGGGCCGGACCAGACAGCCGGCAAATGCCGCGGTCATGGCCATTTCATAGTTGTAAATGTGTGCGCGCTGCTCAGCGATGACCTCCTGGCCGTGGTGCGTGTGAACTTTGATCGCCGCCTGGTTGCCCATCGTGCCGGAAGGAACGAAAAGGGCTGCTTCGCGCCCGAAGATCTCGGCGGCACGCTCCTGCAGACGGTTGACGGTCGGATCCTCGCGATACACGTCGTCGCCCACCTCGGCTTCCGCCATCGCGCGCCGCATTGCGGGCGTCGGCTTGGTCACGGTGTCGCTTCGCAGATCAATGACAGGGTTCATGGCAGAAACTCCTGAAAGACTTCGTTGGAGATCAAATAAGCGGGTTCAGTCAGCCGAAGGGTCTTTCCCCGGCGCTCCAGCAGGCCGCGCGCGAGCAGCGAATCGATAGTGGCCTGCCAGCGCTGCATTTCGCCCGCCTCCCTGCCCTCCAGCGCCCGGGGCCAGTCCACGCCCGCGGCTTGCCGCAGGCCGGTGAAGAAGTATTCTTCGATCCACTGCTGCGGCGTGAGGGTTTGGAATTCAGCAAGGGGTATCTCTCCTCGTGCCAAAGCGGCCGTGTATTCCGCCGGGGAGAGGCAGTTCGACCAGCGGTGCTCGCCGTCGAAAGAATGCGCTCCCGCGCCGAAGCCGAGGTAGGGCTCCATCCGCCAGTATTTGAGATTGTGCCGGGATTCCCGGCCCGGCAGGGCGAAATTTGAGATCTCGTACTGTTCGTAGCCGAGCCATTTCAGGTGCTCGCGCGCGGCTTCGTAAGCCGTGGCCGCGAAATCCTCGTCGGGGACGGAGCTCGCCGAAACCAGGCTTCCGTGCTTGAGAACTTCGGAGCCCAATCGGCTCTTCTCGTCGATTTCGAAAATATAGACCGACACGTGCTCGGGCCGAACCCGCGCCAACGCCTCGAGGGAGTATTGCCATGAAGCGAGGGTCTGATGCGGCAGGCCGGCGATCAGGTCCACGCTGATATTATCGAAACCGGCTTGGCGCGCCTGGGCGATCATGTCCTCGGTATCCTGGGCCGAATGCAGCCGTCCCACCGAGGTGATTTCGCGGTCCACAAAACTCTGCGCGCCGATGCTCAGGCGATTCACGCCCATCCGCCGCAACGCGGGAATCGCGTCGCCCCCAAGTGATCCAGGCGTTGCCTCCATAGTGAATTCGCAGCCGGCGGCCACGTTGAACCGGCAATGAATCTCCTCGACGATGGTCTGAAGGCGCTCCGTCCCGACGAGCAGCGGTGTTCCGCCCCCGCAGTAAATCGTGTCCACAGGCCGCTGCAGAATCTCCGAACGCGCCCCCGCCGAGCTCAAAATCGGTTCGATGCGGCTCACTTCGCGCACCACGGCCAGCGTGTAATCTTCGAAGAGGGCGCGCGGCGCGACGCTCGAGCTGAAGTTGCAAAAAGTGCACTTCGAGGCGCAGAACGGAATTTGAACGTACAGACCAAGCGGTGTCATGGGAACATCAGGCGGATGCATCGGAAACGATCTTGACCCGTAGCGAGCGGCGGCGCGGCCCGTCAAACTCGCAGAAATAGACGCCCTGCCAGGTTCCCAGCACGATCCGGCCGTTCTCAATCAGGAGTGTCTTGCAACTGCCAATCAGCGCCGCCTTCAGGTGCGCATCACAGTTGCCGTCGCTGTGATGGTAGCTCGCCCCGCGGGACGCCAGGCGCGCCAAAAATTCGTCGAAATCCCGGGCGAGCGAGG
>CAZTKA010000112.1:6662-7069 GCA_964614015.1 uncultured Bordetella sp.
TGGTGTGGGGAACGAATAGGTGGAGCATTCCGTTCGTCACCCGCGATTCGTCAACCAGTTTCTGCAACGCGGCCGTGATGTCTTTGAATTCCACCCGCCCGCGTGTCTCGATGGGGATGAGTTCGGATTTCACTTTTGCAGAGCTCCTTTCCGGGAGCTGGACACCTCAATATTGAAGAACTTGATGCTGCGGCGTTGCAAGCTGGATTTCGTTCAAAAGGAGCTCCAGGAGGCCATATCCCGCGCGACTCAGAAAATAGATGCCGGACACCTGTCGTTCCTGCAAGTGACGCCCGGGATACAGGAACTGAAGCAGGGCGCGTTGATGCCGGGAGAGCACATCTGAGCGTTGCAAGGCCGCGCGCGAGAGCTTGACGCGCAGTTTTTCCAACTGCTGCTTCATCTTT
>CAZTKA010000112.1:7079-11480 GCA_964614015.1 uncultured Bordetella sp.
TCTTTTCCGTGGTGCTCTTGAGCGGATCGAGCAGCGTCGGGTCGAGCGTTTCAATATCCCGCGCCAGCGCGGAAAGAAGGCGCGTGATTTCCTGCTCAGCCGCATCGAAGCGCGCGTCCCACCCCGTTGCCAATCCCGCCGCCGCAATCTTGAGTGTCAGGGCCCCTTCTCCCTGCCAGACGTCTTCCAGGGTGAGCTGATATTTATCGAGGACGCGCTGGATTCGTGCATCCACCAACGTGAAAGCGGCACGCGGGATCACGACCGGCATGGGGCGGCCGAAGCTCGCGTAGATCGCCTGTGCCTGGCCCAGGTAGGCCAGCTCCGAAGGCCCTGCTACGTACGCCAGTGTGGGCAGCAAGGTATCCTGAATTATCGGCCGCATCAGAACATTGCCGGAAAGCGACAGCGGGTCCTGCTCGAATTCCGTCCGCAGCTCCCTGGCGGTCAGCGTATGGTTCTCCTCGGACTGAAACTTGCCGTCCCGCTCGCGGAGTGCCCGGCGGCTGCCGTCTTTGACCTGGAAGAGCAACGTCGAGTCATCCGCGACGCGGACTTGCGCGTGATAGCCGGCGGCTTCAAGCGCCGCCGAGCGCTCAAGAAGGCCGGCCCGCAGCGTGCCGACTTCGTCGAGAGCCTTGCAATACACGGGGGCGGAGAGGTGGCGGAGGTCCCGGTCGAGCGAATCCACCAGGATCACGCCCCAGCGGCCGAACAGCCGGGCCATCAACCGTGCGAAGGCGAGACTGAGCGGAACCCCCGGCCGATACGATTCCTTCAAGTCGCGAAGGACCGTTTCGCGACCCGCCCCGTCAGGAAGCGCGGCTTCCAACGCCAGAAAGGTCTCGGCGATGCTTTCCGGAACCGTCACCGAGCCGACGGATGAGTGCGGAGCCGGGCGATTGGGGCTTGCGGAGATCGGCACCAATTCGTACTCGGCGTCCAGCACCGCGGTCTGCGAGACTTCCTCCAGATCGTGATCTTCCGTGGCCAGCCAGAAAACCGGCACTGCGGGCAGACCGTTCGCGGAAAGCCATTGCGCGGCCTTCACGGCCGTCAGGGCTTTGTAGATGGTGAAGGCGGGCCCAGAGAAAAGCCCGACTTGCTGGCCGGTCACCACGGCATAGGTGTTTTCATCCTGGAGCCGTTCGAGATTGCTAAAGACAGCAGCGGGAGCGGCGAACGTCTGATTCTGGCGTTTCAGGGCATCGCAGAGCCCCGCGCGCGCGCTCGCGGGGTAACGGAGGCGGCGGGCGAGATCACGATAACCGCTCAGCTCTGCTGGCGGCGCGGAAAAAAACTCCGCCACGCGCGGGAAGTGGTACGCGTAGTCCAGAAACAATCGCGAGGTCTGCGGAACTCGATCGTAAGAAATCCCCATGCGGAACCTGAGAATTCCATCCTACACTGTGGATGGAATCCCGACAATGATTGTCCCATTGGTTCGCGTCTTGTCGAGAGCCAATTCTATATGCCGAGGACGAAAATGGCCGGCCCGAGAATCTTGTATCTCTCGCGCGTTGACGTTGAGCGCGTCAATCTTCCCATGTCCGAAATTATTGACGCCTTGCTCGCCATGTTCCGGGAAAAGGGCGAGGGCCGGACGGAAATGCCGCCCAAGCCCGGCATCCACCCGCGTCCGGATGCGTTCATTCACGCGATGCCTGCCTATATTCCGAGCCTTCAAGCGGCCGGCCTGAAGTGGGTTTCAGGATTTCCGCAGAACCTAGAGAAAGGTCTCCCGTACATCTCCGGCCTTCTGATCCTGAACGATCCGGAGACGGGTTTCCCGCTCGCGGTGATGGATTGCACGTGGATTACCGCCCAGCGGACGGGCGCGGCGACCGCCGTCGCCGCGAAGTATCTTGCCCGGCCCGATTCGAAGTCCGTGGGGATCATCGCCTGCGGTGTGCAGGGCCGCAGCAACCTCGAAGCGCTGGCCTGCCTTTTTCCTATCCAGACGGTGAAAGCCTTCGACATTCGTCCCGAAGCCGCCCGCGCCTACGCGGCGGAGATGAGCGGAAGGCTCGGCATCGAGGTCGAAGTGGTGGACAGCGTCGCCGAGGCGGTGTGCGGTCTCGATCTGGTAGTGACCAGCGGCCCCATTCTCAAGAATCCGTCGCCCGTTATTCCGGCCGGCTGGCTGGGCGCCGGCAGCTTTGCCAGCCTTGTGGATTACGATTCGTATTGGACCGGCGCGGCCTTGCGCGAGGCCGACAAGCTGGCCACAGACGACAAGGCGCAGATGGAATCCACGCGCCGCGCGGGATACTTCCGCGAGACGCCCGAACCGTATGCCGATCTGGGGGAAATCGTGTCGGGCCGCCGACCCGGCCGCGAATCGCCGCAGGAGCGCAACATCGCCATCAATCTCGGCCTGGCTTTGGCCGACATGGCGACGGCGATCCTGATTTACCGCCGCGCCCGAGAGATGGGTATGGGAGTTGAGTTGTCGCCCTAAGGTTGCGGCCGATGACGGCTACACGTCCAAGCCGCGCAGGGCTTCGTTGAACACCGAGGCGACGGCCCTGCGCGCGGCAGGCTGCAGCGGCAGGAGAGGTCCGCGTGGTGCGCCGCCGCTCAGACCGCGCAGCTCCACGGCAGCTTTCACGCCCGCCACACCGAACGGCAGCGCCAGATTCTGCGCGAGATAAGTCAGCCGCTGCTGAAGGTGGCGCGCCAGCCTGTATTGCCGACTGTGGAACGCCTGATAGATTCCCACGCACAATTCCGGCACGTAGTTGGCCTGCCCCAGCACGCCGCCCACCGCTCCGGCGCGAAGGACATCGTAGAAAAGGGGCGGCGAACCAGTGAAGAATCGGAAGCCGGGCCGCATCAGACTCAGAATGCGGCGGTCATACTTCAAATCGCCGGAACTCTCCTTGAGTCCGGCGATGTTCGGGTGCCGGGAGAGCTGTGCAATAGTCTCCGGCGCCATCTTGATGCCGGTGAATTGCGGAATGTTATACATCATCAGCGGCCGGCGAAGGCTATCGGCCACGGCACGAAAGTGTGCCAGCTGGCTTGCCGGTTCAGCCATGCGCGCCTTGTAGTAGTTCGGCGTGATCACCAGCACAGCGTCAGCCCCGCGGGCGATGGCTTCCCGGCTCAGGCGGATAGTGTGCAGCGTGCTTTCGAGGCCCGTGCTCGCTATCACCAGTTGGGGCGGCTGCACGACGGCGCGGGCGGTCTCGACCAATTCCAGCCGCTCCTCTTCGGTGAGGAAGGGCGCCTCGCCCGTCGAGCCGGCGATGACGATTCCGGAAACGCCCGTCCCGGCGTAACTCTGCACATTGGCGCGAAACGCGCCTCGGTCAATTCTTCCCCGCCGGTCAAAGGGCGTGATCACCGGCGGGAAGATTCCTCGGAGCTGTTCGAGAATGCGCGCGTTCGTCATGGTCTAGACCTTGTGCAGCGCTTGAAGGCTCTTGATTTGGATTCCCTTTTCTCGCAGGTCTCGAATGCCGTTGACGGCCGCAGCGGCGGCCGAAAGCGTCGTGATACAGGTCACGCCGGCCTGCACGGCGGCCCGGCGAATGGCCTTTTCGTCAAACCGGGAGGAGCGGCCGAGAGGCGTGTTGATGAGCAGGTCGAGTTTGCCGCTCTTGATGAGGTCCACCACGTTGGGGCGTCCTTCATTGACCTTGAAGACTCTTTCGACCTTGAGCCCCGCGGCGCGCAGACTTTGTGCCGTGCCGCGCGTGGCCACCAGTTTGAAGCCCAGTGCGACCAGGTCCCGGGCGATGGGGATCACTGGCGCCTTATGGGCGTCGTTGACCGAGATGAACGCCCGGCCCTCCGTCGGCAGGCGATGGTTGGCGGAGAGCTGGGCCTTGGCGAAAGCGAGGCCGAAGCTGCTGGCCATGCCCATCACTTCGCCCGTGGATTTCATTTCCGGGCCCAGAATGGTGTCCACGCCGGGGAATTTCTGGAACGGGAAGACGGGCGATTTGACATAATAGTAATTGACCGGGAGTTCCGGCGGCAGGTTGAACTCGCGCAACTTGCGGCCCGACATCAGGCGCGCAGCCACCTTGGCGAGCGCGACGCCGGTCGCTTTGCTGACATACGGCACCGTGCGCGAGGCACGCGGATTCACTTCCAGCACATACACCTTTCCGTTCTGGATGGCGTACTGCACGTTCATCAGTCCGATGACACGCAGCGCCCGGGCAAGACGGACCGTGTAATCGCGCAGGGTGCGCAGTTGCTCTTCCGGAATCTGGACGGCGGGCAGAACGCAGGAACTGTCGCCGGAATGGATCCCCGCCTCCTCGATGTGCTCCATGATGCCCCCGATCACGACGTCCGCGCCGTCCGAGAGGGCATCGACGTCCACCTCGGTGGCGTTCTCGAGGAAGCGGTCCACCAGGATGGGAAACGCCCGCTGCAACTCTTCCG
>CAZTKA010000113.1:0-11328 GCA_964614015.1 uncultured Bordetella sp.
CCCGCTAGGCTTAGGTTGGGGGCACGAAAAATGAATCGTCGCCTCTTCCGGCGGAATCTCAATGCGCGCGATTTTTTCGAGCTCCTTGATGCGGCTCTGCACCTGCTTGGCCTTGGTGGCCTGATAGCGGAATCGGTTGATGAAGGCTTCCAGTTGCTCGATGCGCTCGCGCTGATTGCGGTACGCGGCTTCGATCTGTGCTTTGCGCTCGGCCTTTTGCGCCAGATACTTCTCATAGTTCCCGCTGTAGAAATGGACCTTCTTATTCCAAATTTCGATCGTGCGCTCGACGGTTACGTCTAGAAAGTAGCGGTCGTGCGAGATCAGGACATAGCCGTGCGGGTAATTCGCGAGGTAAGACTCGAGCCAGTTGCGCGCTTCGAGATCCAGGTGGTTAGTCGGCTCATCCAGCAGCAGCAGGTTCGGCTTTTGCAGCAGCAGCTTCGCAAGCGCGATCCGCATCTGCCAGCCGCCGGAAAACTCCTCGGTGCGGCGCTGCCAATCCTCCTTGCGGAAGCCGAGGCCGTTCAGCACCGTGCCAACTTGCGCTTCGATCGCGTAACCGCCGCGATTGCGGAACTCCGTATCGATGTGATGAAGACGGTCCGAGGCGGCCGCGTATTCGGCGCTCGCCGGGTCGAGCTCGGCCAGTCTGTGATGCAGCGCTTCGAGCTCGCTTTCCAGGGCGCGCAGGTCGTCGAACACACTCATGCATTCGGCGAAGACCGAGCGCCCGCTGAGCGCCAGGCCATCTTGCGGAAGGTATCCCTGTGTGATGCCCCTGGTGAAAGTGATCGTGCCGTAGTCGAGCGATTCCAGGCCGCACAGGATCTTCAACAGCGTGGACTTGCCCGTGCCGTTTCCGCCCACCAGTCCAGTGCGTTCCTGGGGCGTGATCAGCCAGTTGCAGTCTTCAAAGAGAAGTTTGTGGCCGAAGCGCTTGCCGGCTCCTTGCAGTTGGATCATTGGTCACAGAAGAACCTGAGCGACCGCGCCAGGAACGCTTTCATTTCGCATCGTTTGACGACAGCGTCGAGGAATCCGTGCTCGAGCAGGAACTCGCTGCGCTGGAAGCCCTCCGGCAGCTTTTGACGGATGGTCTGTTCGATGACGCGCGGGCCGGCAAAGCCAATCAGTGCGCCGGGTTCGGCAATATTCAGATCGCCCAGCATGGCGAAGCTGGCGGTGACACCGCCCGTGGTCGGGTCGGTGAGAACACTGATGTAAGGAACCCCGGCCTCATCCAAGCGCATCAGCGCTGCGGAAATCTTAGCGAGCTGCATCAGGCTGATCAGCCCCTCCTGCATGCGCGCTCCGCCCGAGGCGGAGACGATGATCAGCGGCGTGCGGGTCTCTCGCGAGCGCTCCACCGCGCGCGTGATCTTTTCGCCGACGACGGCGCCCATGCTGCCGCCGATGAATTTCAGCTCCATCGCGCAGATGTTGACGGCGCGGCCTTCAAGCGTCCCGGCGGCTGAGATCAGGGCGTCATTCAAGCCGGTGGATGCTTTCATATCAGCCAGCCGCGCGCGGTACGTCTTGGCATCGACGAAACCCAGCGGGTCGGTCGTCGTGAGGTTGCCGTCGAGCTCCTGGTAGGGTCCGTCAAAGAGCAGGTCCAGGCGCTCGCGCGCACCGATGTGGAAATGATAATCGCACTTCGGGCAGCACTGGAGATTCTCGTCCAGGGCCTTCTTCCAGATGATCCGCGTGCATTTCTCGCACTTCAGCCACAGGCCTTCGGTGCGCACGCGGCGCTCCTGATCCGAGGTATCCTCCTCAACGCCTGATTTTTCACGGGTAAACCACGCCATGGGGTTCTAGTTTTAGGGTAGCAGGCCAGACCGAAGGATTCCGCCGACAAGCGGGCTAGCGGATTTCCCAGACGTAGGCGGCAAAGTCGCGGCGATTGACAAAGCCCATACGCTCGTACAGGCGGATCGCAGGGGTGTTGGATGCCGTGACGGTCAGCGTCACCTTGCCGCAGCCGTGCGCGGCAAGCGCGACCAGCGACCGCCGCAGCAGCTCATAGCCCAAGCCCGTTGCCCGATGCGACGGTGCGACGCACAACTGAGTGATGTGACCAACGCCTTCGGCGACCACGCTGGCGAGGCTCAAGCCGCACAGCCCCTGGCCCGATGCGGAGAACGCAACGAACGACCCGGGCGCGAAGAACAATCCGCAACCGGGATACTGTACGATATTCGCCAGGAAACGGCGCGCTCCCCCGGGCGAGCGGTACTGATCGTTGATTTCGCTATCGATGTGATTCGCGTAAGCCGCGGCGATCAGACGTCCAGCATCGGACTGCCTGTTCTCGGCCCACGGCGCGATAATCACAGCGGGCTGGCGCGGCGGCAATTGCGCGATGTGCGCCAGCGGCGCTTCAAAAAACTGTCGCGCGTGCGTCCGCAGGTATTGTGCGTAGGGAACCGGCCGGCACAGCGGAGATTCGACCATCATCAATTGCGCCTCAATCCGCCGGACGCCCGGAATCCGCCACAGCGACTCCAAGACCGCGCCGATGAGGGTGTTTTCGTTTTCCACACTGCGGTGGGCGCGCGCGACATACAGGCCGCCGATCAGACCCTTGCCTTCGTCCGACACGTAATACACATACCCTGCGGCCCCGGACCCGGCGGGCAAAGCGTAACCGCACAAGGAGCGCATGCCCATGAAGCGCCGCACGAGATCGGCCGACGGCGCGAAATCCCAATCAAGGCTACGGCGCCACTCCTCGGCCTCTTCGGCAAGCAGTGGGTCCAGATACGCAGGCTGGAGCTCACGCAGGTCAATGAGCGGAGTGGGGCGCTGTTGGAGGAGCGCGGCCATTGCCTGATCTTAACCCATCGCGGCGGCCCCTGCCGCCGAGCCTGAGCGTCCGATCGAGCCGGGGGAACGGTTGCGGACCCCGGGGGTCCGGCGCACGAATGTTCAGCGAATCACGTCACTTCGCGAAGAACTTGCTGTAGTCCGGCGTCTTCTCACACACGAATTCGTCAATCTTTTCGAGCTCCGGCCGCAAGGGCAGAATCCGCTGCGGCATCACCCAAGGGCCCAGCCACACGTTGGGATCTTCCACGGTTACGTCGTAGTACAGCGACCCATCCTCGGTCTTGCGAAAGCGCTCGACGACGTGGAGCGCTTCTGTGTGCATGAACCCGTTGACTTCCGTTTTGTCATTGAATCCGACGGAATCCACCACCAGAGTATCCCCCTCCCAGCGGCCCACCGATTCACCCATAAACGTCGGATCCGGATCGGCCGTATGCGGGCGTCCATCGGTGGGAATGATGCGGAACGTGTTGGGATACTCGAACAGCATCACGAGCTGCTTCTCCGTATGGATGAACTGAATCGGGTACGGCGTCACAAACGACTGCGGAACGCCGAGCGGATTGCAATCGGCTCCGCTGGTCAGCGTGGTATTGCCGTTGATGCGGTCGCCTTCACGAACGATACGGAATTTTTCGGCTCCCGGTTTGAGTGCGGGCGGGTTGGCGTTGCGCAAACCCGCGAAACCGTAGACTCCGGTGAAGTCGGGCTTGCCGTTGGGCAGCCGGTCGGCGGCGGACGCAGCGGATGCCACCGGCGCGGCGGAGCCGCCGGTCACAGTCACGGTCACGCTTTTCGTCAGCTTTGTGTTGTCGGGGCCGCCGACCGTCAGCGTGTACGTCGTGGTCGCGGTTGGCGTCACCTGGCGAGTGCCCCGCGCAGTGACGCGGCCGAGGCCAGGCTCGATGGTCACGCCAATCGGGTTCTCGGTCGACCATGTCAACACCACCGGTTCTCCAGCCCGCACCGAAGCAGGCCGGGCCGAAAAGTCCATAATCCGGGCAGGGGGGACCGCCCGGGCGGGTTTGGCGGGAGCCGCGGGAGGAGCCTGACCCGCGGCCGGAAGCAGGAAAGCCACCAGCAAATACGCAGTGCGTCTCATAGCACCTTCAAAATACCAAAGCTCTCAGCGGGTGACACGGCCGGCGGGCGCCGGCGCGCGCGGCTCGCCGCGCCGGCGGTCAACAGCATCCGAATCCATCCCTGGCCAGGCACGATGATAGTCAGCCCAGGCGCCTTCAGGCCCCCCCCCAGGATGCGCGCGCTGAAGATCTGTTTTCGCATGGCGAATAATGTATAACAGAACAATGACCTATACGATCGACCCCAAACACAGCGCCGTGCATTTCCAGGTGCGGCACATGACCATCGCCTACGTGAAGGGCGAGTTTGGAAGCGTGAACGGAACCATCGATTTCGACCCCGCCAACCCCGGTGCGACGAAGATCGATTGCACAATTGACGTGAACAGCCTGTATACGCGCGATCCCCAGCGCGACGGCCACATCAAGACGCCGGACATCATGAACGCGGAGGCGCATCCCACCATCGTGTTCAAATCCACCAGCGCGGCGCCGGCCGGCGCGGGCTACACCGTGAAAGGAAACCTCACGCTGCGCGGCACAACCAAAGAGGTTACGTTGAACGTGACCAGCGTGTCGAATGAAGTGAAGGACCCCTGGAATCAGATGCGGCGCGGCGCCACGGCGCACGCGACCATCAAGCGCAGTGACTTCGGCATGGGCTGGAACATGGATCTGCCCGGCGTCGGTCCGATGGTGAGCGACGAGGTCGAAGTGGCCCTGGACGTCCAGTTCGTGCGGCCGGCGTAGGGGTGGCCGGCTCCGGCGATCACCGGTTCTCCGCGCCCATGCGCCTGGCGCACCAGCATCGGATGCTCGCCGCCGAAGGCGGTGTGATGCGTGTCAAAAGAGGCCTCCGCGCGAAACGGGGCTGTTCTAAGTGATTCATCCGATTCTTGCTTACGACCCCAAGGCCGACAGAGGGGGTGTATGGGACCAGTAACGCAGCGTGATTTTCTCGCCGAGCTCAGCAATGCAGTGGCTTCCTACCTCAACGTGATTGCGGCCACGGCGGAATGCCTGGAGCAGACGTATCCGGAAACCGGCTCGGTGTACCGCCAGCGGATCGAACGGATGCGTGCGCGCATCGCCTATCACGCGACGCCGGAGGCGGTCAAGGAAGGAGTGCAGACCCTGGAATGGGAATTGAAGGACTACGCAAGCCTCACCAATCGCATTCTGACAAAGCGCAGCGTGGAAATGACGCGTGGAATCCTCGCGCTTGGCGATCTGATGGAATCCCTCACGCAACATCAGGAATCTTTCTGCAGCCGCATCCGGAGCCTGGCTGGTCTGGCGGGAGACGCGGCGCAGGCGGCCAGTCTCCGGGAGTTGGCCCGCCAGATGAGCCAAGAAGCCACTGTGGTGGTTGCTCGCATGCGCGAGCAAATGAGGGAACTGGACCGCCGCCTGGCGGGAACATCCAGCATTGACCCAGCCACCGGCCTGATTCACCGGCGCGAGATGGAGCGGCAAATCGAAGCTCGCCGGCTGCTCGGGTCCACGTTTTGCCTGTTGTTGTTCGAACTCAACGGGCCCCTGAGTGACGAACTTCTGCGTATGGCCGGATCGCGGCTGGCGGCGATGTTCCGCCAACCGGAGTGGATCGGGCGCTGGAGTGAGAGGGAGCTGGCGGTGCTTTTCCTGGGCGAGCCGGCGATCGCGGAGAAACGGGGCGCGGAAGCCGCCGCCGCACTGGCGGGAAGCTATGCGCTCGTGAGCGGCGCCGATGCCGCCATCGAAGTGAGAGTGCGCCTGCTTGAGGCGGATTTGGTAGGGAAGTAGTTTTCGCCGGCGTGTGGAGGCGCAAAGCTTCTTTCGCGGTCGGCGCCGGGGCCGGGAGCAGTGCCGTATGCGGTGTCAGCGGATGGGCAGCGGTCTGATTCCGGAGTGCTTGGAATCAGCGTCGCCCGAACTGCTGACGCCGGTGCCAGATTGGGTAGTGAAGCAGGGTCGTGGCAAAATAGATCCTTGGCACAGATCACATCCCTTTCCCAGGCAATCCGTGAGAACGTCCACGATGGCGACACCGTGGCGCTCGAAGGATTTACGCATTTGATCCCCTACGCGGCCGGGCATGAGATCATCCGGCAGAAGAAGCGCGGCCTCACGGTTATCCGCATGACGCCGGACCTCATCTACGACATGCTGATCGGCATGGGCTGCGTGAAGAAGATCGTGTTCAGTTGGGGCGGCAATCCGGGCGTCGGCAGCCTGCACCGGCTGCGCGACGCGGTTGAAAAAGACTGGCCGCAGCCTATCGAAATCGAAGAGCACGCGCACGCGGGCATGGCCGCGGCCTACGCGGCGGGAGCGTCCAACATGCCGTTCGGCCTGCTGCGCGGCTACATCGGCACCGACCTCACCAAGTACAACCCGAAGATCAAGTTCATCGAGTGCCCTTTCACCGGCGAAAAACTCGCGGCAGTGCCCGCGCATCGTCCCGATGTCACCGTGATCCACGCGCAAAAGGCGGACCGCAAGGGTAACGTGCTGATGTGGGGCGTGGTGGGCGTGCAGAAGGAAGCCGTGCTGGCGGCGAAGCGCACCATCGTGACAGTGGAAGAAGTCGTCGACGATTTGAACGCGCCGTCGAATTCGGTGGTGTTGCCTTACTGGGTGGTGGGCTCGGTGTGCGAAGTGCGCGGCGGAGCGTTTCCTTCCTACGCACAGGGTTACTATCCGCGCAACAACGCGTTCTACAAGAAGTGGGACGACATTTCAAAGGACCGCGCCGCGTTCCTGGCGTGGATGGACAAGCACATCCTGCAGACCCCGGATTTCGCGGGCTTCAAACAGAGTCTGGAGGAGGCCGCGCGTGCCTGACGCAACACGTGCCTATACCGCCGACGAAATGATGACCATCGCGGCGGCGCGCATGATCCGCAACGGAGCGTCGCTGTTCGTGGGCATCGGGTTGCCGAGCGCGGCGGCCAATCTGGCCCGGCTGACACACGCCCCGGACACGATTTTGATTTACGAATCGGGCACCATCGGCGCGAAGCCCACGGTGCTGCCCCTGTCGATCGGCGATGGCGAACTGGCGGAGACCGCGGATGCTGTCGTGTCGATCCCGGAGATCTTCAATTACTGGCTGCAAGGAGGGCGGATCGCGCTCGGGTTTCTGGGCGCCGCGCAGATCGACAAGTTCGCCAACATCAACAGCACGATAATCGGCGGAACGTATCAGCGGCCAAAAGTGCGGCTGCCGGGAGCGGGCGGGGCGCAGGAGATTGCAGCGTCGTGCGGCGAAGTGCTGATCACCCTGCGGCACAACAAGCGCGCATTCGTCGAGAAACTGGATTTCCTGACCTCGGGCGGACACTTCGAGGGTGGCGATTCCCGCGCGAAGTTGAAGCTGCCGGGCAAGGGTCCAACGGCGGTGATTACGGATCTGGGAATTCTCACACCCGATCCGGCGACAAAAGAGCTGACGCTGACGAGCGTGCATCCGGGCGTGAACATCGAGCAAGTCGTTGCGGAAACGGGATGGGCGTTGCAGGTAGCTTCGCAAGTGGCGACGACGGCCGAGCCGACCGAGCGCGAGCTTGCCATGCTGCGTGACTTGAATGAACGGACCGCAAGGGCGCACGCGGGGCAGGCGTAAGGTTCGCACGAAGTCGTTTCGCGCAAAGACGCCGAGGGCGGGAAGAGTTTGATGGACTCGTTTGTCTATGAGGCGCTGCCGGGGCGCGTGATTTTCGGCGCGGGCAGCGTCGCGCGGCTGCCGGAAGAAGTTGCGCGGCTGGACCGGCGCAAGGCGCTGGTGCTGTGCACACCGGAGCAGCGGGCCACCGCCGCCGAAATCGCGTCGCTGTTGGGCGGCCGCCTGGCAGGAATTTTCGATCGGGCGGCGATGCATGTGCCGGTCGAGATCGCGCAGGCGGCTTGCGATGAAGCCCGGAAGCTGCGGGCGGATTGCAGCGTGGCCGTCGGCGGCGGATCGACTACTGGCTTGGCGAAGGTCATCGCGCTCACATCCGAACTTCCGATCCTCGCGATCCCGACGACGTATGCAGGCTCGGAGATGACTCCCATCTGGGGCCTGACCGAAGCCGGGGTGAAGAAGACCGGCCGCGATCTCCGCGTGCTGCCGCGCACGGTAATTTACGATCCGAATTTGACCATCGGGTTGCCAGCCGGGCTTTCCGTCACGAGCGGAATCAATGCCATCGCGCATTGCGTGGAGGCGCTGTACTCGAAAGACGCGAATCCGATTATTTCGCTGCTGGCCGAGGATGCGATTCGTGCGCTTGCGGCGAGCCTGCCGGAGATCGTCAAGCATCCCGCGCACACCGAGGCGCGAGCGCAGGCCCTGTACGGAGCGTGGCTGGCCGGCGTTTCGCTGGGCGCGGTCGGCATGGCGCTGCATCATAAACTGTGTCATACGCTCGGCGGGTCGTTCAATTTGCCGCATGCCGAGACGCATACGGTCGTCCTGCCGCACGTGGCGGCTTACAACGCCGGCGGGGCCGGTGTGGCGATGGCGCGCGTGGCTGGGGCGTTGGGAGCGCGGACGGCTCCAGAGGGATTGTATGAGCTGGCGGCGGCGCTGGGGGCTCCCGTGTCGCTGAAGTCGATCGGGATGAAGCGCGAGGATCTGGATCGCGCGGCGGATCTGGCGGTGATGAATCCGTACTGGAATCCGAGGCCTGTGACCCGGGAAGGCATGCGGGCGCTGCTGGAGGATGCGTTCGAGGGGCGGAGGCCGGGGTAGACCCTCCCCCGCCGCAGGCCCTGGAACCGGCTGGGGCGGCCATACTATGATGTGAAACTTGGGACTCACGAATCGGCACGCCGTGCGTCCTAACACATTGCCATATGATCAAAGTCGAAGGACTTACCAAGCGATACGCCCGCCACGTTGCCGTGGATCACATCTCCTTCGAAGTGGCTAAGGGCCAGATTGTGGGATTCCTGGGTCCGAACGGCGCCGGCAAGACAACCACCATGCGCATGCTGACCTGCTTCATGCCGCCCACCGACGGTTCGGCCGAAGTCGCCGGTTTTGACGTGCGCGAAAAACCCATGGAGGTCAAGCGCCGCATCGGCTACTTGCCGGAGTCTCCGCCGGTCTACCCGGAAATGGAGGTCCACGAGTATCTCGATTTCGTCGCGCGCATCAAGGGCCTGCCCAAAACTGGCCGCAAGCAGCGCATTCAGGAAGTGATGAAACGCTGCGCCGTCGAGGACGTTCGCACCAGGGAAATCGGCAAACTTTCGAAAGGCTACCGCCAGCGGGTGGGACTTGCGCAGGCGATCTTGCACAATCCCGACGTCCTGATCCTGGACGAGCCGACCGCCGGACTCGACCCGCACCAGATCATGGAGACGCGCGCCCTCATCAAGGAACTGGCCGGGGAACACACGATCATTCTTTCCACGCACATCCTGCCGGAAGTCGAGCAGACCTGCCAGCAAGTGATCATCATCAACAAGGGCAAGCTGGTCGCCACCGACACGGTGGAGAACCTAACCAAGGGGCTGCACGGAACCGAAATCGTCGCGCTGGAAGTCGGCGGGGGCGCCGCAGCCGACATCCGCGAGCGGCTGGAGCGTGTGCCGGGCGTGGCGAACGTGCTCCCGGCGGAGGCGCGCGACGGCCGCGCAAGCTTCCGCGTGGAAAGCGCCCAGGGCCAGCACATCCGCCCGGCTCTGGCGCGCGCCGTGGTCGAAGCAGGATGGCAATTGCACGAGCTGCATGCCGCGACCATGAGTCTGGAATCGATCTTCCTCGAATTGACCGCGTCGACGCAGGAGGCTCCACGGGCCGAAGCGCCCCAGGCGGAAACCAAGGGAGAAACGCAATGAATACATTCACGATCTGCCGCCGCGAAATGAGCGCCTATTTCCGCTCGCCCATCGCCTACGGCGTGATGGGATTCTTCGCTCTCGTTTCCGGCTACTTCTTTTACGCTGCGGTTGTTTTCTTCGTGCAGCGTTCGCTGCAGACGGCCATGATGGGCCAGTCGGTGCCAATGAATGTGAATGAGTGGGTGATCCGCAACGTGCTATCCAACGTCAGCGTCGTGGGCCTTTTCCTGATCCCCATGATTACCATGCGCCTGTTCGCCGAGGAAAAGCGCTCCGGCACGATTGAACTCCTGGCGACTTCGCCCTTGCGCGACTGGGAAATCATTTTGGGTAAATGGCTGGCCGCGCTGGTGCTGTACGCCGGACTGCTGGCGCTCTCGCTGGTCAACATGCTGACGCTGTTTGCCTATGGTAATCCGGACTGGCGTCCGATGGCGGTGGGTTATCTCGGGCTGCTGCTCCAAGGAGGCTGCCTGCTGGCCATCGGCACGTTCGTTTCGACGTGCACCAAGAATCAGATCGTGGCCGGCGTGGCCGGATTCGCCGTGTGCCTGTTGCTGTGGGTGCTCGATTGGGTGTCGGCGTTCGAGCAGTCGACGTTGAATCAGGTGTTGAGCTACCTTTCGGTGGTCTCGCACTTCGAACCCTTCGGGCGCGGCGTGATCGATTCGAAACACGTGGTGTATTACGTCACCATGATCGTCTTCGGACTGTTTCTCACGGCCCGCTCGATGGAATCCATGCGGTGGAGGGCGTAATGGCGGCCAAGCATCCCAAACGCATTGCCACGTTCACCCAGGCGGCCCTGTATACGATCATCGTCATCGCGATCCTGGCGGTTCTGAACTTTTTGGCGAATCGCTATAATCGCAGCTACGACGCGACCGCCAACAAGCGGTACACGCTGTCGGACCAGACTGTGCAGGTGGCGCGGAATCTGAAACAAGACGTAACCATTTCCTACTGGAACCGGCCCGAGGAATTCCCTAACGCCAAGGACCTGTTCGACCGCTACGGCAATCTCTCGCCGCGCATCCAGGTTCTCTACCAGGACATCGACAAGAAGCGCACGGAGGCGATCGCCGCGGGGGTCGAGGCGCGCGGCGACATCATCGTAGAGGCCGGCAACAAACGTGAAAAGGCCAAGAGCCTCACCGAAGAGGAGGTCACGGGGGCCTTGGTGCGCGCACTCAAGGGCGGCGACCGGATGGTGTGTTTCACTTCCGGCTACGGCGACAGCGTGATTTCCGAGACAGATGAGGACGGCTACTCCGGCGCGAAAGAGTTGACCGAACGCAACAACTACAAGACCAAGGAAGTCGCGCTCATTCCCCTGCCCGAGATTCCGAAGGAATGCACCATCCTCGTTGTTGGCGGACCGAAGCGGAATTATCTCCCTCCCGCCGTGGACGCCATCAAAAAGTATGTGGAGGAAGGCGGGCGCGCGCTGATCATGCTGGATCCGCCGCTGAAGTTCGGCGCACAGGTGGACGAAAATCCCGCACTCACCGCCTTGCTGGATAGCTGGGGCGCCAAGCTAAATAAGGACCTGGTGCTCGACCTGAGCGGCGTGGGCCAGGTGTTCGGCCTCGGCCCG
>CAZTKA010000114.1:0-11104 GCA_964614015.1 uncultured Bordetella sp.
CGGCTCCTGCGGCTGTCCGGAATATAGAGAATGTCGCCGGCCTCGAGCGCCACGTCCGGATGCTTGCGATCCATGATCTTGCGGAGCTCGACGGTCAGTTCCTGTTTTTCTTTGTCGCCGGCAGGCCGGTATACGAATGCCTTTTTGGCGGCGTAGGGCGCCAGCCCTTCGGCCAGCGCCAGCGCTTTCAGCAGGCTCATGCCGCCTGTTCCGGCCAGCGGAAAACTTCCGGGCTTGGTCACATTTCCAACCACGAACACGCGGCCGAGCTCCGGAACGCGCACCTCTTCGCCGCCCCGAAGAACGACGTTCGCCGCCGCATCGGCGTTCTCGAAAAGCTCCTTCACAGGTACGCGCACGGTGCCGGGAGCCGTTCCATTCCCCGCCGGTTGCGTCACTAAAATGTGGTCGCCCGCCTCGGGCGCGAGTCCTTCGGCGCGCGCGAGCGCATCGAGCAGGGTGGTTCGCGCGTCGGCCTGAAACGTCACCGGCCTCCGCACCGCACCGGTGACACGAACCGGACGGCTTGCCACTTCGGCCAGCGTCACCGTCACGACCGGATCCACCAGGATCTGCGCATCCACCAAAGCCTGCCTCAGGCGTCCCTCGATCTGCTCCGGCATCAGCCCGCCGACTTGGATCGCCTCGGCCAGCATCGGCAATCGGATCGATCCCTGCGCAGAAACGCGCACCGTTCGCGTAAGTTCCGGAGCGCCATAAACCGTCACGGCCAATAAATCCCCCTCGCCGGCCGGTTGTCCCGGAAGATTCGCCACCGCGGGAGTCCCACTGGCCGGCAATCGTTCCTGCGCCCGCGCGGCTGTATTCAAAACAGCGGCCACGAGCACTGCGCCACCTGCGATCTCTGCAAAAATGCGCATCCGTGTTCCCTTCCTGCTCGCTAATGCACCCGCACCGGAACGACCATGTCCGGCTCCAACCGGCAGGCGACCGCGCGTTGCAGCAACTCGAGGCCCACCACCAGGCGGGCGCCGTCCTGCACCCGGAGCAATGTGCCTTCCACGCCCTTCAGCGGCCCTCGCTCCACGCGCACGCGATCACCCGCCCTCAGGTATGGCCAGGGGCTCAACGGCAACCGCGCCGCCGCCATCGCCCGGATCCCTTCGATTTCCGACGCGTCAATGGCTGCCAGTGCTCCTCCAAAACTCACGATCCGCACTACGCCGGGCGTGTCCTCAACGCGCGCCCGCTCCGGCGGAGCGAAACGGCAAAAAACAAAACCCGCAAACAGGGCCTGCTCGATTTCTTTCACCCGGTCCGACCACTGCCGGCGCGTCCGGTAATGTGGCGCCAACGTCTCCCAGCCTTGATACGCCAGCGCCTGCTCCACGCGCCGCTCATTCTGATAACGCACGCACAACGCATACCAATTCGCCGTGACGTTCGCGTTCTGTTCAAGCTGCATCCGGCTCATCTTCCAGCGGCGTCCGATTCTGGACAAGGCTCACGCAGTGTGAGTCCCATCCGGTGTTTCATTTCGGAATCAAGCGGTTTCGGGCAGTAGCGAAGCCGGTTGAGGTTCCATCCCTTTTGTGGAAGGCGCGCGTAGTTTGTCTCAGCGGGATTCACCCTATGCTATGCGGAAAAGGTCGCGTCAGCGTCACCGCCAGAATCGATACCATTTTGCGCGAGAAGATTCTCCGGAATCGGGTGACTTCATCGGCTGGCCTGCCAACGCGGCCATAGGATTGGACAGGCACAACATTTCCGCGAGCCCCTGGCTGTACTCACGTTCCAACCAAAGGTAGGCCTCGCGCAAGACAGGCGGGCGGTGTTCACAATCGTGGCCGTCGCTGGCGATCACGTGCACCAGCCCGCGATCCAACAGGTCCCGCGAGAATGCCTGTGCACGCCGCCCGAATGCGCCTGTCAGGCTCTGCCCGGTGACTTGCACGCGTGCTCCTCCCGCCACCCACTCGGCGATCGTGTCGAGTCGCTGCCGCAGAAGCGCGTTGCGCTCCGGATGAGTGATCACCGGAATCATGCCGGCCTCGAGCAGATGTCGGAAAATCTCAGCCGTGTTCTGAAAGATCAGCAGGTCGGAAAATTCCACCAGCAGGTAGTTTTTTTGGGCGATGGTATATTTGCGCGGATTCGTCAGCGCGTCGTGAATATTGTCGTAGCTCAGGTGAAAGTCGCAGCCAGTATGCAGGCGCACCGTGGCGCCCACCGCGGCCTGCACTTCCCTCAAGCGCGCGGCGATCGCTTCGGGATCGAAGCGATAGTCCGGATTCGCATGGGGCGTGGCGACCAGGTCCGTGGTGCCGTGTTCGGCCGCCATGCGCGCCATGGCGATCGAATCCTGGAGAGTCCGCGCGCCGTCGTCCAGCCCGAACAGCACGTGGCTGTGAATGTCGACCAAGTCACAATTCTACCAAGCGCGGCCCAGCCGGACGCCGCCATGCGGGTAGCCAGACGGCGGAGCCGCGAACAGCAGCGCGCGCCGCGCCGGCGAAACCAGGGCCTTCCCCAATGCGGTGCCCTATTTGTACTACCTTTGTGAAGGTGCAAAATTTCAAGGGAGTCCCCGTACTGGTTACCGGAGCGGGACGAGGGATTGGGAAACGTCTGGCGATCGGGTTTGCGCAAGCGGGCGCGCGCGTGGGCCTGCTGGCGCGCAGCAAAGCGGAACTCGACCTCTGCCACCTGGAGATCGAACACGGCGGCGGCACGGCTCTGCGGATTCGCGCAGACGTCTGCGATTACGAGCAGGTGACCGCGGCGGTCGAGCGCATGCGCGTGCAGTTCGCAACTCCGGTGCAGGTTCTGGTGTGCGCGGCGGGGATCCTCGGCCCCATCGGGCCGTTTCTCGAAAGCAACCCGAAGTCCTGGCAAGAAGTGATCCAGACCAACCTTCTCGGCGTGATGAATGCCTGCCGGGCGGTTCTGCCCGGCATGGCCGAGCGGCGCAGCGGCAAGATCATCGTGCTGGCGGGCGTGGGCGGGAGCCTGCCCTCCCGGCCCAATTTCGCCGTTCACGCCGCCACCAAGACGGGAATCGTGCGATTCGTCGAGAGCGTCGCCGAGGAGGTCATCGACCATAACGTCCAGATCAATTGTCTGTCTCCGGGCGCCACGTACACGCACATGACCGACCAAGTGCTGGCGGCGGGAGACCGCGCGGGCTGGCGCGAACTGGAAACGGCGCGGCAGGTGCGGCTTACGGGCGGGGCCCCGGCGGAAAAGCAGATCGAGTTGGCTCTGTTCCTGGCTTCGCCCCAGTCCAATCACGTCACGGGACGAATGATTCATGTCGATGACGATTGGAAGAAATACAAGAACCACACCATCCCCTCTGAATTGTACCGACTGCGTCGTATGCTGAAAGTCTGAAGAAGCCAGAGGCCGGCCTGATCCGAAACGCGGTTTTCACCCGGCGGCGGCCGCGTTCCGGACCCTTCAAGCCATCGGTGCAATGCGGACTGTTACGCACCCAAAGCCGCGCCTCTGTCATACTGAAACATTGTCCGAAGGAGAACCGCGAACGCATGGGTGAAGGTGTTGGCTTTGTAGGCGTAGGACGGATGGGTGCATTGATGGCGCGCCGCCTGATCCACGCCGGATATGACTTGACGATCTACGACACCAACGAAGCGGCGATGCAGCCGCTGGCCGAGGCCGGAGCACGTCGCGCCGAATCGCCCGCCGCCGTCGCCTCCGCCGCCGAAATCGTGCTTGCGAGTTTGCCGACGCCGCCCGTGGTCGAAACGGTGACGCTCGGCGCGAACGGCATCTCTTCGGGCAGCAAGTGCAAGATCTTCGTTGACACATCCACCACCGGTTCGACGTATGAGAAGCGTGTGGCCGAGGGGCTCGCAAAGAAGGGCATTCTTCTCGTGGACGCTCCGGTGAGCGGCGGCTTGGCGGGAGCCGAAAAGGGCACCCTCGCGGTCATGGTCTCTTCTCCCGACGACGTGTTCCCCAAGGTCGAGCCGGTGCTGAAGCATCTGGGTAAGATTTTCTGGGTCGGCAAGCAGCCCGGCATGGGGCAGACGATGAAGCTGGTGAACAACCTCCTGTCGGCCACCGCCATGGCGATTACCTCGGAGGCCGTGGTGATGGCGGTCAAGGCGGGCCTCGACCCGGCGCAGGTCATCGAAGTCATCAACGCGGGCACGGGCCGCAATAGCGCCAGCGTGGAGAAATTCCCGAAGTTCGTCCTGCCGCGCAATTTCCATCTGGGCTTCGCCGCAGCGTTGCTCGATAAGGACGTGCGGCTATGCCTGGCCGAGGCCGACGCGCTCGGCGTGCCGATGGTCGTGGGCAGCGCGGTCAAGCAGATGCTTGCGATCACGGTGGCCAGCCAGGGCGCCGATGCCGACATGACCGACATGGTCAAGCCGCTGGAGCAGTGGGCGGGCGTGGAAGTCACAGCGAAGTAGTTCAAGCGCAGCAATCATTCAAACCTTAAGAAGGAGCAATCCGTGGACAAAGAAATGTTCGAAAAAGGCCTGAAAATCCGGCGCGAAGTGCTGGGGGCCGACTTTGTGGACAAGGCCATCGCCTCGGCCGACGATTTCAACCGGCCGCTGCAGGAGCTCGTCACGCAGTACTGCTGGGGCGAGATCTGGGGGCGCCCGGGGCTGGACCGCCGCACGCGCAGCATCATCAATCTGGCCATGATTTCGGCGCTGAACCGCCAGCACGAGGTGAAAATGCACGTGAAGGGCGCGATCCACAACGGGCTGACCAAGGAAGAGATCCGCGAAGTGTTGTTGCAGGTCGCGATCTATTGCGGCGTACCGGCCGGCGTGGATAGTTTCCGCACCGCCAAGGAAGCCTTCCAGGAGATGGGCATTTAGCGCCCGCCGCGCCACAGGTGCGCGGGCCGGCTGATCCACAGCCATAGCAGCGTCCCGAACAGAGGCAGCAAGCTCATCGAAACAAAAATCGCGGTGTAGGACTGCTGCTCGACGAAGCGGGCGTAGACCGGTACGACAATCGCCGCGACCGCGCTCCAGGCGGCCGAGCCGATGCCGCCCGCCACGCCCACCTGGTCGCGCGGATAGATGTGCGAGCCAACCCGCAGCGACATCACGACAAATCCGTCGGCGACGAAGGTCGACCAAAGGAATAATCCCAGCACCACGGCCAGCGAATCGGTGAACGTCACCAGCGCGCTCGGTAGCGCCAGCGCCGACAGCAACAGGAACACCCACGCCGGACGCTTGCCGGTTCCCGGGGGCACCCACCGGTCCGCGACCCAGCCCCAGAAGAAATACCCGGCCTCCCATCCGACCATCGGAATCCACAGAATCTTGCCCAGTTCCGCCTGCGTCACACTGAGCGCGCGATTCAAGTACAGCGGACTCATGTAGGCGACCACGGCCAGCGCTACGCCCCCGAATCCGAAGCTGGACACCACCACCCAGCAGCGGCGCTCGAACAGGTTCGGAATGCGTGGACGCTCCGGGCGGTAATGTTCGGGCAGGAAGGGCGGGCGCGCAATACTCCACCAGAGCGCAAGCCACGCCAGGCCCAAGAAGCCGGTCACGATGAACGCCGTGCGCCAGCCAAAGCGCAGCGCGAAGGGTGTTACGAGAACCGGCGTGAGCAAAGCGCCGAGGGAAGCCCCGCTGTAGCCGAGGCCGATGCCCCGGCCTTGCTTTTCGGGCGGCAGGGACACAACGGCCGTGCGCATGGCTCCGGGGAAAGCCGCTCCCTCGCCGAAACCAAGCACGGCGCGCGCAGCCGCGAAGCCCAGAAATCCGAACACGAAGGCGTGGGATGCGCTGGCCGCGGTCCAAAGGGCGACCGCCAGCAACATGCCGATGCGCAGGCCGACATGGTCGAGCAGGGAACCCCACAGCGGGTTTCCGATCATATAGGCAATGGAGAAGGCCGAAACGGCGTCGCCGTAGGAGGCATCCGTCAGGTCGGTCTCGGCGATGATCATCGGTGAAAGCACCGCCAGCGTTTGGCGGTCGATGTAGGAGAGCAGCGAACAACTGGTCATCACGCCGGAGGGCAACCACATCCTCCAGCCTTGCACGCGAACGTTGGCCGCCACAGTCGCCATCTCAGTCAAGCCTCACGATCCACCCGGCAAGTTCGGGAACCGGCGCAGGATAACGTTCGAGAACCAGCGGATCGTGGCCGGGGATCACGTGATCGGGCGAATCCGCCAGCGCCTGCGCGCGGCGGAAGGCATCCAGAGCGTCGCCAGCGTGGAAGGTGATTGGATAAGGGAGGCCGCGTTCCAGATTCGCGTAGTAATGCGCGGCATCGGAAGCCAGCACCACCCAGCCGCGCCGGGTCTTCGCGCGGATCATCTGCAAGCCCATGCTGTGGCCGCCGGCGTGGTGGAGGCTCAGGCCCGGCGCGATCTCCGTATCGCCGTTGTGAAACACGACGCGGCCCGCAAACACACGGCGCACCATGGCCACGACGTCCTCCACGTCGAACGGGAAGCGCATGTGGGCGTGCGCCATGTAGCGCCCGGTGGCGAATCGCATTTCGCGCTCTTGCAGGTGAAAACGCGCCCGCGGGAACATGGCGTGATTGCCGCAGTGATCATAGTGCATGTGGCTGATGATCACCTCCGCCACCGTATCCGGATCGATGCCGATAGCGCGCAGGCCATCGCCGGGGGGATGCAGAAACTGGCGGCCGCGTTTCCGAGCCGTGGCTTCGTCGAAACCGGTGTCGATCACGAAGGTCTGGTTTTCGGAAACCGCGGCCCAGACGAAGTAGTCGATCGGCATCGGAGTGTTGTCGTGCGGATCACCGCCCAGGAAATTTTCGTGCGCCACGCGGTCGTGCCGGGCGTAGCGGATCGCATACAGTTTCCAGAGTGCGGGGCCAGTGGACACCCGGTTATTGTAAAGGAGTCGGGAGCCGGAATTCAGGAGTGGGAATGCTGGCACGGAAGTGCGTCCAGGCCGCAAAAAACTACACCGTCACAACCGGAGCGGCGGAAAAGGTGAAGATCGCGCTGCTGGACGTCTTATCCGCCGCCTATGAGGCGCGCGACTTGTCGCATGGCGCGCAAGCCGTGCGCATCGCGCAGAGGGCCCCGGGCGGCGCGGCGGTGATCGGCGCGCCGTTTCGCGCCGCGGCGCCCGAAGCCGCATTCGCCAACGCGACCCTCGCGCACGGACTGGTGCGCGAGGACATGCACACCGGTTCGGTGAGCCACTTGGGAATTGTCGTCTTCCCCGCCCTGCTGGCTCTGGCGGAGGAAACCACCGCGCCGGGGGCCGATTTCATCCGCGCGGCGGTATGCGGATACGAGGCGGGCGCGGTGATTGGCCGGGCGTTGATGGATGCCGAGAATGTGCGCATCCACCGGCCGACCGGGATCACCGGAACCATCGGCGCGGCGCTTGCCGGAGCGATGCTGCTGGACCTGAGCGAGGACGCGGCAGTGAGCGCCGTCGGGCTTGCGGCAAACGCCACAGTGGGCTTGAACGAGTGGCCCTTTACGGGCGCGGACGACATGTTTTTCCACGCCGGATTCGCGGCGCGCAACGCCGTGACCTGCGTGGAACTCGCCGCCATGGGCGCACGCGGGTCGGAATCCGCGCTGGACGGACGCGCGGGTTTGTTTACGGCGCTGCGGCGCGCCGATCTCGCCGCCGGCGTCCAGATGTTTTCGGGCGCGCGGCCCGAAATTCTTTCCGTATTCCACAAGCCGGCCCCGGCGTGCAACTATGCACAGACGCCGTGCCAGGCGGCGCTCATCCTCTCGCGCGAGCACCACCTTCGCGCGGCCGACATCGTGGGAATCCGGGTGCTTGCTTCCGCCGCGGCGCTGAATTATCCAGGCTGCAATCACCCCGGTCCGTTCACGAGCATCCTGCAAGCCAAAATGAGTATCCAGTACGGGGTTGCCGCGACGCTCGCGCGTGGATCGCTGGAAGAGACGAATTTCCGGCTGCTGGAAGACCCGGAGATCGGGCGGCTGGCGCGGCTGGTGAAGCTCGAAGAAGGCGCTGAGTTCACGGCGGCCTATCCGGCGCTGCAAGGCGCGGAAGTCATCGCCGAAACACGCGACGGACGCACGCTAAACAGCCGCTTGAACGATCTCCTGCCAGCCGATGAGAATCTCATCCGCTCCCGCTTCCGTGCGGCCTGCGGCCAGCGCGCGCGGCAAATCGAGGCCCTCATCGGCCAACTGGAGTCCCTCGCAGACATGCACGATGTGACTCGCCTGTTGGGATAGTCCTACTGCTTGGCCTGCTTGCCCTTCCCCTGCTTGCCCTGGTTTCCGGCCGGCTGCGCGGCATACGGTCCAACGTCAACCTGGCCCTGCGTGTTGGCCAGCGGTCCGAGCTCGGCTTGCACACCGCGAGCAATCGCCGCAGTCTCGCTGCCCGCCTGGAAGCAGGTGAAGTCCGGCCGGTCGCGCCAGCTAAAGGGACCGCACAAGCGGATACCTGCGGAAATCGCGGCGTCGTGGACCACGTTGATCAGGCGCTCATAATCAGGCGAGCCCTGCGCGTAGCCGGAAAAATTCCCCAGGTCGCCGCTCGCCGCAAACAACGCCGATACGCCTGGCACCTTGGCGATCTCGTACGAGTCCTTGACGCCTTCCAGGGTCTCGATCATCAGGATCAGGACGATGTTGTCGTTGGCGGTGGCGCGGTAGCCGCCGGGAACGCTGCCCCACATCGCGGCGTCAAACGCCTGTCCGCCGCCGCTGCTGCGCCTTCCGAGCGGAGGGAAGTACGTCCAGTTCCGGGCCGCGATCGCTTCTTCCACACTGTCCACCGTCGGCACAACGATCACGAGCGCGCCGGCGTCGAGGGCGTGCTGGATCTCGCGCTCATCGGCGTAGGCGACCCGGACGCCCGGCACGGCGCGGGCATGCGGACAGGTGCGCCACATCCGCGCGACTTCGTTCCAATCGCGCTGGCCGTGCTGCATCTCGGTCCAGATAAAGTCGTAGCCGGCGTTTGCGAATGCGCAGTAGGTGGACGCGTCGGCGGAGGCGAAGAACGTGCCGCCGGTCACCTTGCCGCCCGCAAGTAATTTCTGCTTCACCGGATTCCACAGTTTCCCGTCCGGCGGCGGGCGGAACTGCGGGCCGTATTTCCACGTCGCCGGGTCAATCGGTCCGGTGTTGACTCCGCCCGGCAGCGCTTTGGTCATCGCGCCGCTGTCCTTGCCCGCCGGCGCGGCCAAAGGGAAGCTCAGCGTGCCGGCTTTTGCGTTGTTGGCGTACGGGTCCGCCGTGGGAGCGGGCGTTTGCGGAGCTGCGGGATTCTGCGCGACCGCCAGGAAGGTGACAATAACCGCGCAGACCGCGGCGGCAAGAAGCAGGCGTTTCATGGAGTCCTCCCTTTTTCGAACTATCTGGCACAGTGTAGCACCCGAAGCGAGATTTGTTGCTTGCCCGCTACACTAGTTCCAATGGCGATGAAGTATTTGGTGACCGGGGGAGCGGGGTTCATCGGGTCGGCGCTCGTGCGGACCCTGTTGGACCACGGCGAGGTGGCCGTCGTGGACAATCTCCTCACGGGACGGGAATCGAACCTCGAGCAGGTGCGGGACAGGATTCAATTCCATCCTGTAGACATCCGGGATCTGAAAGCGCTCCAGCCGCTGCTGCGCGGCGTGGACACCGTTTTTCATCTGGCCGCGATCCCCTCGGTTCCGCGCTCGATCGAGGAGCCCGAGCCTTCGCACACAGTCAACATCGATGGCACGTTCAACGTGCTCCGGGCGGCCCAACTGGCCGGTGTGCGGCGCGTGGTGTACGCGGCATCCTCTTCCGCCTATGGGGACACAGAAATTCTGCCGAAGGCGGAAACCATGGCCCCCCGGCCGAAATCGCCCTACGCAGCGCAAAAGCTGGCAGGCGAGTACTATTCTTCCGTGTTTTATTCCTGCTTCGGCTTGGAAACGGTAGCGCTCCGATTTTTCAATGTCTATGGTCCGCGGCAGGATCCCTCCAGCCCTTACTCCGGCGTGCTGAGCCTCTTTATGAAACATCTGCTCGCGCGGACGGCTCCTACGATTTTCGGCGACGGCGAGCAGTCGCGCGACTTCACTTTTGTCGAAGACGTGGCCGAGTTGTGCTGGAAGGCGTCGCAGGCCCAGGGCGTCGCGGGCCGCATGTACAACGCGGGCAACGGGTGCCGCCATACGCTGAATCAGGTCTGGGAGATTTTACAGAAGATGGAGGGCGTCGAGATCCGTCCGGTGTTTGCTCCGCCGCGGCCCGGCGACGTGCGCGATTCGATGGCGGATACGACCAGCGCCATGCGGGATCTGGGACATGCCCCGCGCTTCACGATCGAGGAAGGCTTGAGGAGAACACTCGAGTGGTATCGGACGGCGGAATAAGGCGCGGGCGGCCTCCCATGATGGGAAGCTCGCGGCTGCGTTCGCGGCAGCCGGCTCTGGAGCGGCCAGTGTCTCCGTCAGCCGGGCCGACCGGACCCGCTCCCATCCGTCCCACTCGCCTGCCGCCCGCCGATTCAACCAGCAAAGCACCAGGCGGCCGGAAACGAATTCTGTTCCTGTGCATCGGCAACTCCTGCCGCAGCCAGATGGCGGAAGCCTTTGCGAAGGCCTACGGCTCGGACGTGTTCGAGGTGCACAGTGCCGGCCTGGCGCCCGCACCTATGATCGCGCCACTGACCAGGCACGTCGTGGGTCTCCGCGGCGTCGCGATGGAGGGCCATTTCCCCAAGGGACTGGAGGACGTGCTGCATCAGCCCTTCGACATCATCGTGAACCTGAGCGGCCAGCCGGTGAGTCTGCCCGCGGGCCGGATCCTGGATTGGCCCGTGCGCGACCCGATCGGTTTGCAGGAGTCAGTTTACCGGGAGGTGGCCGCGCAAATCGAGGACCTGGTCATGCGCCTGGTTCTGGAGGCGCGCAGCCGATGAAGGGGGTCAGACCGGTTCGCCCATGCGGCGGTAGGCGCCGCTGAAGTAGGCCAGCGGCCGACCACCGTGCACTGCCCCGTTGACCGCGTCGCCGATCACGATCCAGTGATCGCCGCCCGGCTGGATGGCGTGCAGGCGGCATTCAACGTAGGCGATGACGCCCTCGATCACCGGAGACCCGGTCTCGCCGGCGCGGTAGGCAAGAGCGGCAAACCGATTGTCGCCCGGCCGCGAAAAGGAAATGG
>CAZTKA010000115.1:0-11003 GCA_964614015.1 uncultured Bordetella sp.
TGGCCGCGCCCGGCCGAGCCGCGATTATCCGTCTGCCAGACGACGAATCCGGCGTGCGCCAGCGCCTGGTCGAGATCGGCGCCCGTCCAGACATTGCGCACCCCCTGGGCTCCCGGCCCTCCATAGACGAACACCACAGCCGGGTATTGGCGGCCGGGTTCGAATCCGGCGGGCTTGATCAGGCGGCCATACAGAGGCGTGCCGCCGGGTCCGGCGTAAGTGACCAGTTCGGCGGGCAGGATTTCGTACTCGCCAGCCACGCGCTGATCCGCGTCCCGGTAAACGCCCAACTCCGTGCCGTCACCGGCGTGCAGCGTGGTCCGGGGAGGCGCGGAAACACTGGAGTATGTGTGCAGGTAAAACTTCGCGCCGGGTCCCAATCCGATCGAATGCGTCCCCGCGCCGGAGCTGAGCTGACGCCGGTTCCGGCCATCCAAGTTGATGCTGTAGATGTGGCGCTCCAGCGGACTCGCTTCGTTGGATGTGTAGTAGACGCGTTCGGCCTGTTCGTCGACGCCTGCAATGCCGGTGATCTCAAAGGAGCCTTTGGTGAGCTGGCGCAGCAGGGCGCCGCCGGCCGAATACAGGTAGATGTGGCGGAAACCGTCGCGTTCGCTCAGCCACAGGAACTGCGCGCCGCTGTTCACGAAAAGGGGTTCCTCCGGCAAATTCACCCAATGCGGATCCGACTCCTCCAACAATGTCGTCACGCGCCGGGATTCCACGCCGACGGCCAGCAGATCCACATGGTTTTGGATCCGGTTCGGCCGAATCACGAACAATCTGGTTGAATCCGGAGCCCAAGTCACCCGTGCGATCAGATATTGCGTGCGCGTATCGCCCACGTCCAGCCAGCGAGTCTTTCCACCAGTGGCATTGACAACGCCGAGCCTCACATCGGGATTGGGCTGGCCCGCCTTCGGATAGCGCTGGGGTTCATGGACCGGTTCGGCGCCCCGCAGATCGGCATGCGGATAGAGCGGCTCGCGGCTCACGTCGAATTGCAGGTATGCGATCGAGCGCGAATCGGGAGACCACCAGTAGGCCGTGCCTAAGTCGAGCTCCTCGGGATACACCCAATCGAGTCCTCCGTTACGCAATGTTTCCGAGCCGCCGCTGGTCAAGCGGCGTTCCTTACGAGAGGCCAGATCCATGACGTACAGATCCCACTCTCTGCGGAAGGCGACAGACTTACCATCCGGAGACAGCTTTGGATCGCGCTCCGGCGCGGGTGTGCGGGTCAGTTGCGTCCACGTTCCGTCCGCGGCCTGGATGAGAAACAGATCACCGGCGGAGTAAAGAATTTCGGCGCCATTGGAGGACCACTGCACGCTGGACTCCCGAACACGGCGATTTTCCCAGTCGAGGGGCCGGCCGGCGGCGGAATGTTTCACTGCGGCCGCATCCATCGCGCTTGCGTCCACGAGCTCGCGGGAAGCGCGCGAGGGAGCATCGTAGACCATGAGGCGGCGGGCCTGCCGGAAAATCCATTTGTCTCCGGTTGGAGCCCACGCGAGGGGATTTCCCGGCCCCTGCGGCGTGAGGCGCGATATGGCGTCCAGGGCGTCGAGCGTGACAGGTTTCTTCTGCGCGAGTAGGGCACCGGCCCCGCAGAGGAACAAGAGGAACAGCCGCATCGTATAGTGATTGTATCCATGCAAGTCACGTTTTGGGGAGCGGCCCGTAGCGTCACCGGATCGATGCATCACGTGGAGGCGGCCGGCAAGCAGTTCCTGCTCGACTGTGGCTTGTACCAAGGACGCCGCCAGGAAGCGTTCGAACGCAACCGGAATTTCCCGTTTCCGGTGCCGTCGATCGACGGCGTTATTCTCTCGCACGCCCACATCGACCACAGCGGCAACCTGCCGACGTTGGCGCGAGCGGGCTATACGGGGCCGATTTACACCACGCCCGCCACCGTGGATCTGTGCCTGGCGATGCTTGCCGACGCGGCCTACATTCAGGAGAAAGACGCCGAGTTCTGCAACCGCCGCCGCGAATACCGCCGCAAGATCGGACGCGATGACCGGGAGTGCGAGCCGCTCTACGCCATGCAGGATGCCGAGCAGACGTTTCAGCAGTTCCAAGCGGTCGGGCTGGGGGAGCCAAGGCGGATCGCGCCAGGCGTCTGTTACCAGACGTACGAGGCGGGCCACATGTTGGGCTCGGCCTCGATGGTGCTCGAGGCGGATGGCGTGCGCCTCGCTTTTTCCGGAGACGTCGGGCGGGAGGATCTTCCGATCCTGCGCGATCCCGTTTCGCCCCCTGCGGCGGACTACCTGATCATGGAGAGTACGTACGGCAATCGCGTGCACAAGTCCACGCAAGACGCCGCCGACAAACTGGCCGACGTCGTGGCGCGGACCGCCGCCCGCGGAGGGCGGATTATCGTACCTTCTTTCGCGGTCGGCCGCGCGCAGCAACTGGTGCTGCTGCTCCACCAGTTGATGCGGGCGCGCCGCATTCCGTCGATCCCCATCTTTGTCGACAGTCCCCTGGCCGTCAACGCCACGGAGGTGTTTCGCAAACATCCGGAATGCTACGACGCGGAAGCGCGCGAGTTTCTTACCCGGGGCGATGACCCGTTCGGTTTTCATCTGCTGCGCTACGTGCGCGAGGCCAGCGAATCGAAAGCCTTGAATGAATTGCGGGGGCCTTTCGTGGTGCTGGCCGCCAGCGGCATGTGCGAGGCCGGGCGCATTCTGCATCATCTGCGCAACAACATCGAAGACCCGCGCAACACGGTGCTCATCACCGGCTTCCAGGCGGAGAACACACTGGGGCGCAAGATACTCGAGGGCCATCCGGAGGTTCCGGTCTTCGGCGAGCCGGTACGGCTCCGCGCCGAAGTTGATGTGCTCAACGAATTGAGCGGCCATGCCGATCAGAATGAACTCATCGAGTGGATGCGTCCGCTGACGCCGGCTTTGAAGAGGGTATTTCTCGTGCACGGCGAGCCGGCCGCGTCCAACGCTCTGGCACAGTTGATCCACCAGGAGTTTGGCATCGAAACCATCGTCCCGGAGCGGGGCCAAAGTTTCGAATTGAATTAGGGAGACATGAACACAATGGCATTCTGCACCAACTGCGGCTACAAGGCCGCCGGCACGGCGCGATTACACGATTCACGGCGACAATCTGCAAGTACTCCGCATCACCCTGAAGCCCGGACAGGAAAGTTTCGCCGAAGCGGGCAAGATGATATACAAGCAGCCGCAGGTCTCCTGGGAATCGCGCATGACGGGACAGACGCTGGGCGAGAAATTCTTCGGCGCCATCAAACGCAAGCGGATGGGCGAGTCGCTGTTCCTCACTTACTTCAGGGCCTCAACCAGCGGCGAAGTGGGATTCGCGGGACGCTATCCGGGCCGCATCCAGCACTTCGATCTGAAGGCCGGCCAGAGCGTCATGGTCCAGCGCGACAGTTTTCTGGTGGCGCAGTCTACGGCCCGGTTGAACGTCGCCCTGGTGCGCCGGCTCGGAGCGGGCTTCTTCGGCGGCGAGGGTTTTATCCTGGAAACACTGACCGGTCCTGGAACCGTGTTCATTCACGGAGGCGGCGATTTCGTCGACTTCACGCTCGGAGCGGGAGAGGTGTTGCAGATCGACACTGGATCGCTGGTGGCGTTCGGTGAGACGGTGGATTACAACATCGAGCTTGCGGGCGGGATCCGCACCGCGCTGTTCGGCGGGGAGGGATTGTTCCTGGCGACGCTGCGCGGCCCCGGCCGGGTGATCGTGCAGAGCATGAAGCTGAACAAGCTGCGGAGTGAACTGACGCACTTCCGTCCGGGCGGCGACGAACGGGGGCCGGTGGGGGCCATTGGCTCGATTTTCACTCGCGACGACTAACGGACCAAACCGGAGAGTTGCACACCGGGGGTGCTTTGCGCGACACTAGCAAGTTTTCCCGGACCCTTTTCGCAAATGCGCGTGCGCGTCCTATATCACGACCACTGTTTCGACGGCGCGGCTTCGGCTGCGTTCTTTAGCCGATTTCTGGAGAACAAGTTTTATCCGGAAGCGCAATTTGAATTCACCGGGCTGGCGCACAAGGCCACCAACCTGTTCGAGCCGGGGATGTTCGACGGCGACGTGAACGCCATTGTGGATTTTAAGTACTCGACCGACCCGCGCCTGACCTGGTGGTTCGATCATCATCAGAGCGCCTTCCTGACCCCCGAAGACGCCGAGCATTTCCGCCGCGACACCAGCGGAAGAAAGATGTACGATCCTGACTTCCGCTCCTGCACCATGTATATCGCCACGGTGGCGCGCGAGCGCTTCGGCTTCGAGGCTCCGGACTTGGCGGAGTTGGTCCAGTGGGCCGACATCGTGGATGGGGCGCAATACAAGAACGCCGAGGAAGCGGTCGCGCTGGCCGAGCCGGCCATGCGCCTGACGCTGGTGATCGAGGGCAGCAAAGGCTCAGACACCGTCCAGAAGATCATCCGGATGATGCGGCGCGAGCGGCTGGCCGCCATCGCCGCGGACCCCGAGATCCAGGCCATCTACGAGCCGCTGTATCAGCGCCACCTGCGCTCGATCGACGTGATCGGCAAACAGGCCTCCTGCCAGGACGGCGTGGTCTACTTCGATTTGGTGGGCCATGACATCGAAGGCTATAACAAGTTCATCCCCTACTATCTGTATCCGGAGTCGCTTTACACGGTGTCGGTGAGTGAGGCGAGCTTCCGCACGAAGGTGTCGGTGGGGTCAAATCCGTGGGCCGGGCGCCCGCTGATTCACAATCTGGCCACCATTTGCGAGCGCTATGGCGGCGGGGGGCACGCCAAGGTGGGAGCGATCAGTTTTCCCATCGGCGCAGTCGAACCGGCCCGCCAGGCCGCGCGCGAGATCGCCGCGCAACTGCGCGCCGGCTAA
Organism: uncultured Bordetella sp.; assembly: GCA_964614015.1. Lineage (GTDB taxonomy): Bacteria > Acidobacteriota > Terriglobia > Bryobacterales > Bryobacteraceae > Palsa-187. Next base: position 4,885 of record CAZTKA010000115.1, read on the forward strand.
AGCTTCCCGTGGAAAACGCCGATCCAACGAGAGATGCCCGCCCTCCTGGCCGGAAGCACAATTTTTGTAAGTGCTTTCCTGCTGTTCCAGTTGCAGCCCATGGCCGCCAAGGCGATTCTGCCTTGGTTTGGCGGATCGGCGGCGGTGTGGGGAACGTGCCTGGTTTTCTTCCAGGCAGTGTTGTTCCTGGGTTACTTGTACGCGCACGTACTCACCCGCAAACTCGGACTGGCGTGGCAATGGCGGATTCATGCCGCCCTCCTGTTGGCCAGTGTGGCGTTGCTTCCGATTCTTCCTTCCATGCAGTGGAAACCCGCGGGAGACGAAAATCCCGCGCTGCGAATTCTTCTATTGCTGACTTTCACCGTCGGGCTTCCTTATTTCCTGCTGTCGAGCACAAGCCCGCTGCTCCAAGCCTGGTACTCGCGCTCCCAGGGGGGCGCCTTGCCGTACCGCTACTTTGCCTTATCAAACCTGGCGAGCCTGACGGCCCTGCTTGGCTATCCAACGCTAGTGGAACCCTGGAGCACCCTGAGCCAGCAGAGCGTGGGTTGGTCCGGCGTGTATATCGCCTACGTGGCGGGATGCATCGCGGCAGGCTGGGCCGCGTCGCGGCGCCGGCGGGCGGACCCAGCAACGAGGGTGAACAGCAAGCATCCACCCGCGCAGGCGCCGCGGCCCGGAGAGCGTGTTCTGTGGGTGTTGCTGGCCGGTTTTGCGTCCATACTCTCTTTGGCAGTGACGAACCACATCACGCAAAATGTCGCGCCCATTCCGTTCCTGTGGGTGCTGCCTCTGGTGGTGTACCTGACCACATTCATTCTGTGCTTCGAGGGCGATGGATGGTCCTCGCGTGGCATCGCCCTCACGCTGCACGGATGCGCGCTGGCGGCCCTTGCCCTTCTGCTGGTGAAGCAAAGGCCCGATACGAGCATCCGGCTGATCGTTCCGGCGCTGCTGGCGGGCCTGTTCGTCTGCTGCATGTTTTGCCACGGTGAACTGGCGCGGCGGAAACCGGCCGCGGCGCACCTCACGCAGTTTTACTTGATGATCGCATTGGGCGGTGCGCTTGGCGCTCTCTCCGTTGGATTCCTGGCGCCCGCGGTGCTGGTTGGTTCCTACGATCTTCCGGTGGTCCTGGCGGCCGGTGCTTTGTTCACCATGCTCCTGGAGTACAAGAAATGGTGGGTCACGGACGTGTTGTGGGCGGCGGTGGCCGTCGGCGTGTTTGTCGCCGCAGGAGTGCAGATACGGGCGTACGAATATTCCGCGCGCGTCCTGGTGCGCAATTTCTACGGAGGTCTTCGCGTGCTCGACCGCGACGGCGCGCGCTCCCTGGTGCACGGCGTAGTATCGCACGGCACACAGTTTCTGGCTCCGGACCGGCGCCGCATGACGACCACTTACTACGCCCGCGGCACGGGCGTCGAGCGAGCTATCGAAGCCTTCCGCCGCCCGCAGCAGCGCGTCGGCGTCATTGGCCTCGGAGCGGGAACTTTGGCCGCCTACGCCCAGCCGCGCGATTATTACCGGTTTTACGAGATCAATCCCCAGGTGATTGAGCTGGCGAGGAGCGAATTTTCCTATCTCTCCGATTCCGCCGCGCGCATCGAAACGACCATAGGGGACGGGCGTCTGTCGCTGGAGCGGGAAGCTCCGCAGAACTTCGACGTCTTCGTGATCGATGCGTTCTCCGGGGATTCAGTACCGGTGCATCTGTTGTCACGCGAAGCCATGGAGCTCTACTTCCGCCACCTGCGGCCGGACGGCGTGCTGGCGTTTCACGTGTCGAACGAGGCGCTGTTGCTGGCGCCCATGGTCGGCCAACTGGCCCGGAGCCTTGATTACGCCGCGCTCGACCTGCGGGTGAACGCGGATCAAAGGCTGGCGCGTTACGCCTCCGAATGGGTGCTCGTCGCCCGCCATGCGAAATTGCTGGACCGCCCGGAAATCCAGGCCGCCGCGCAGCCTTTCGTGGAAATCGCGGGCTTGCGTCCGTGGACCGACGACTATAGCACGCTGTTTCCGATTCTCAAGTAGCCACTTCAGGCGGAGCATTCACTATCCGCTCCGGCGGCTCGCGCTTCGTTACGATCCTGACCCGCCCGATACGGTTGCGGTCCATTGACTGGATGGTGAAGGTGTGATTCCCGTGCGTTACTGTGTCGCCGGGCGACGGAATGTAACCCAGGCGCAGCAGGAGGAACCCGGCCAGCGTTTCGAAGCCCGCGTCTCCCGGAAGTTCGATGCCGTACTGCGAAGCCATATCCAGGATGCTGGTATTGCCGTCCACCTCAAACACCGGTGCGCCCACGGCTGGGGGTGTGAAGCGCACATCGTACTCATCACCGATTTCCCCGAAGATCTGCTCCAGGACATCCTCCATCGTCACGAGCCCTGTAATCGTGCCGAACTCGTCCACTACCATCGCCAGGTGCGTGTGCCGTGTGCGGAACTCGTCCACTAACTGAGTAAGAGGTTTGGTTTCAGGAATCACAAGGGCCGGGCGCAGGTACTGTTCAAGCGAAAACGGGGGCGCGGGCTGACCGTGGTCGGCGGCGGTTTTGCGCTCCCGCCAGGCCCGCACCAGATCCTTGTAGTGCAAGATGCCGATGACGTGCTCGGGCGTGCCCTTGTAGACCGGCAGACGCGAATGCTTGTGCTCCAGCGTGAGCTGCAACAATTCGTCCAGCGTGGCGGTCGCCGGCACGGAGACGATATCCATACGCGGGGTCATGATCTCGCGCGCGTAGACATCCTTCAAACCAAGCAGGCGCCGGATGGAGTCCTCCTCGAAATCCGCGAGGTGTCCTGCTTCGCCGCTGGCCGCAATGATCAACTTCAGTTCCTCGGCGGAATGGCCGCCGGTCTGTCTGGAGCGGATGCCGAGCATTCCCGAAACTCCGGCGGACGCCTTTTCGATCAGGTACACGAAAGGGGAGGAAAGGCGATCGAACGCCAGCAGGGCGGGAGCAAACAGCAGCGCCAGACGGTCGGCCTGATCGAGCGCGAGGTTCTTCGGCACGACCTCTCCGATGACGATGTGCACAAAGCTTGCGATCAGGAACGCCAGCGCATAGCTTGCGATGTGCAGGGCCTGCATCTGTGGCCCGGTCAGAAAGGGAGGAAAAAGCCCGCTGAGGGCCAGGTAGATGGTTTCCTCGCCCGCCCACCCGAGAGCCAAGCTCGCCATCGTGACCCCGACTTGAATCACGCTGAGCAGGCGCCCGGTATTGGCGAGCATGCCGAGCGCGGCCCGTGCGGCGACGTTCCCCTGCCGGGCGAGCTCCTCCAGGCGCGGGCGGCGAGCTACCAGGAGGGCGACTTCGGCGGCTGAGAAGAACGCATTCAGCGCGACGATGAAGACCAATAGGATGAAACGGAGCGACATTTCCCGCTACAATCGAGCCGTGCAGTTCTCCACGCCCCTGCTGAGGGCGATTAATCTGAGCATAGCCGTTTTGGTGGCCGCCGGACTAGGCGGCGCGTATTGGTTTGCGTGGCGAACCCTGCCGGAAGTCTCCGGCGAATTGCGCGCACCGGTTTCCGCAGAAGCCTCAATAATCCGTGACGCGGCCGGCGTGGTCCACATCACCGCAGCGGCATGGGAGGACGCAATTTTCCTGCAAGGCTACGCGACGGCCCAAGACCGCATGTGGCAGATGGATGCATTGCGAAGGCTCGCGGCCGGAGAACTCGCGGAAGTAGCGGGCGCCAGCGCGCTCGAGGGCGACCGCGAAGCCCGCCGGCTGCGCTTGCCGCAACTTGCCGCCCGCCAGGAACAAAACCTCACGCCGGCCGCGCGCTCTATTTTCACCGCCTATGCGCGCGGCGTGAATCATTACCTGGAAACGCATGCGGGCCGGCTGCCGGTCGAATTCACCATCCTGAATTATCATCCGCGGCCCTGGCGGGTGCGCGACACGCTTCTGATCGGGCTGCACATGTACCGCGCCCTGACCACCTCCTGGCGCAGCGAGATTCAAAAGTTGCACATGATCCTCAAGGGCGATCCGGCGAAGGTTGCCTATCTCTACCCGCCGCGTTTGTCCAACGAGGCCGCGCCGGGCTCAAACGCCTGGGCTGTTGCCGGCGCCCGCACGGCGACCGGCAAGGCGATCCTCGCCACTGATCCTCACCTCGAATTCAGCCTGCCCTCGCCGTGGTACCTGGTGCACTTGACTGCTCCCGGCTTGAACGTGACCGGGGCGTCGCTGCCGGGAGTTCCAGCCGTGCTGGTCGGTCACAATGAGCGGATCGCCTGGGGCGCGGCCAACCTGGAATTCGATCTGCAAGACCTGTTCCGCGAGCGGATCGATGCGCAGACCGGCGCCTATGTCCATCAGGGGAGGATCGAGCAGGCGCGGCTGGAACGGGAAGCCGTGCCGGTCAAAGGATCCGCGCCAGCGGAGATGATCACGCTGGTGACGCGAAACGGTCCATTGCTGGTGTCGGACGGGAATGAGAGTTATACGCTGCACTGGATGGCGGAAGAGACGGACACATTTGATTTTCCATTTCTGGATCTGAACCGCGCCGGCAACTGGGAGGAATTTAACGCCGCGCTGCGCCGTTTTACTGGGCCCGCGCAGAATTTCGTTTACGCCGATATCGACGGCAACATCGGATATCACGTCGCGGGACCCGTGCCCGTGCGGGAAGGCTGCGGCGGCGACATTCCCGCGGACGGAACGCTGGGGACGTGCCGCTGGACCGGCACGATCCCGTACGACGAGCTGCCGCACGTCTATAATCCGGAATCCGGCATCATCGTCAGCGCGAATCAGAATCCGTTTCCGGCCGGTTACAAATATCCGGTGGCGGGCGTGTTCGCGCCGCCCTACCGGGCGGAGCAGATCCGCGCACGGCTCGAATCCCGGCCCAAGTGGACGGCCCGCGAGATGCTCGCGATCCAGAAGGACGTCTATTCACCGCCACTGCATTTCCTGGCGCAGGAGGCAGCGCGAGCCTGGGAGAAGCATCCGGCCTCCAATGAACAATCGCGAGAGGCGATCGCGGCTCTGCGGGAGTGGGACGGCCAGATGGAGCGGGGTCCCGCGCCCGTGGCCGCCATGCTGCTGTATGAGGAACTGCGCAAGGCTGCGGCCAAACGTGCGTCGCCGGATGCGGCCGACAACTACGCCTCGCGCCTGGCGCCTTCGGTGATCGAGCGTCTTTTGCGCGAACGGCCCCCGGATTGGTTTTCCGACTACGACGAGCTTCTTGTAAATTCGCTGGCCGCCGCGATCCGGGAAGGCGAGCGCGCGCTTGGCTCGCGCGTCGCGCGCTGGGATTGGGGCGCTTTTCATCAATTCGAGTTGCGCCACCCCGTCTTGGGCGGGATCCCGGTGGCGGGTAGATTCTTCAATCTGGGCCCGGTTCCCATCAGCGGGTCGCCCTTCAGCGTCAAGCAGATCACCCCGCGCCTGGGCCCGTCGTTTCGCATGGTGGTTGACTTTTCAGACCTGGACGCATCGCTGGCGAACATTCTGACCGGACAATCCGGGCACGTGTTGTCGCGTCACTACAAAGACCAGTGGCCAGGCTTTTATAACGGCGACGCGCTGCCGATGCAGTTCCGAAAAGTGGACGCTACCGCGACGCTGACGGTGGCGCCGGAGTAGTTTCCAACGACGTGAAGGGTCCGGCGCCGTACACAACTTGGCCACCGACCATCGTCAATAGGGACTCGATGTCTGCGATCTCGCCGGCGGGCGCCGTCATGTAATCCTTGGACAGCACGGCGAGGTCGGCCAGCTTGCCCACTTCGAGGGAACCGCGTTTCGTCTCATCGAAAGAAAACCACGCGCTGCCGAGCGTGTACAGCCGCAGGGCCTCCTCGCGCGAGATTTTCTCGCCACGAATCGCGCCGCCGGCCGCCGTCTTGCCCTCGACGAACCATTGCAGGGCGGTGAAAGGGTTGTAAGACATCACGCGATGCGCGTCGGTGCCGGCGCCCACCGGCACTCCGATTTTTAGCGCCAGGTTCACCGCGGGCATGACAGCGTTGGTCTGGACTCCGCCAAAGTAGGACGCATTCTGCACGGTCCAGCCGACGCCCAGCGATTTCTTGCGCTGCAAGGTCGCCTCGTTGGCATCGCCCAGGTGTGCGATCGTCC
>CAZTKA010000116.1:0-10967 GCA_964614015.1 uncultured Bordetella sp.
CGGCATTTGCGGGACCTCCACCGAGGCCAATACCTTGACCAGAGTGAAGGTCAGCATCAAGCGCAACGGCAGCACCAACCTGTGGTGGGATAGCGGGGACGGCGGATTCGACAGCCCGGACGAAGATTTCTTCGAGGCCACCGTCAGCGGGAGTGCTCCAAGCTGGAGCTGGAGCCTCGCATTCCCGGCGTCCAATTTCCCGGCCGATGACAGTTACACCGTGCACGCATATGGCACCGATAACGCCGGCAACATCGAGACCAGCCCCTTCGCGACGTTCACGATCGACAACACTCCGCCGACGGTGACGGTGGAGCAGAAGGCGGGCCAGGCCGACCCGACCAACGCACTGCCGATCGAGTTCACGGCGACTTTCAGCGAAACGGTAACTGGCTTCGACGCCAGCGACGTTACAGTCGGTTGGACCGGGTCTGGCACTCCCAGTGTGGTGATCAGCGGCACAGGCCCCTATAACATCGCGATCAGCGGATTGACGAGCAGCGGGACCTTGACGGTGTCCATTGGCGCGGCAACCGTGAAGGATTTGGCGAACAACGACAACGAAGCCTCCACGTCGACCGATAATGAGGTGCTTTACGACATCGACAAGCCCACCTCGACGATCAGCTTTCCGGCGGACGGCTCGCTCCACAACGCCACGACTTTCGCCGCTGGATGCACACTGGTGACGATTGACACCTGCGGCACGGCCGCGGATACCGGCGGCAGCGGCCTGAAGGAAGTTCGCGTCAGCATTCTCGGGCCGAACGGCAACTACTGGGATGGCGCGGGCTACAATAACGGAGCGGAAACCTGGCTGCTCGCAACGGGAACCACCTCGTGGAGCCGCGCCTTCGGTCTGGGCGTCGCGGGTTCTTATACGATCCATGCGCGCGCGGAGGACAACGCCGGGAACCTCCAGGATCCCGTGGCCAGCGCGACGTTTACCATCAACTCGATTCCGGTGGTGGGCAACGACGGCCCCAAGGCGGCGACGCAGTATAGCGATCCGATCAACGCGGTGACGATCTCGGCAACGGATGCCGACGGGTTGCCCGCGGGCACGGGGATCGTCATCGACAGCACCGATTGGAAGCTGTGCACGCTGGCGCTGTGCGCGGATGCCTATACGCATCCTGGTACGCTGCCCGGATCGCTCTCGCTGACACCGGTGGCGGGCGGAACGGAGTTTGCCCAGTCCTGGACTCTGTCCGGCAACTGGACCATCGCTCCCGGCAAATACATGGTCAAGGTATGTGTTTCCGACGGCTTGGACGTGGCCTGCACGGAAGTCGAGATCGACATCAGTAAAGAAGATGCCAGAGTATCTTATACTGGCGGAAACTTCTTCCAGACGGCGGGAACCAGCGTCAGCACGGTATCGATTCCGCTGAGTGCCGATATTTGGGACATAACCGCCAAGACGGGAGATCCCGCACACGACATTTACGACGGCGACATCCGTAACGCTCGGGTCACTTTCGTGAATCGGGATGCGGGTAACGCACCCTTGACGAACTGCGCCAACCTTACGCCGGTGTTGTACAACCCGCTCGACCTGAAAGCGGGGTTCGTGGCTTGCAACTGGCCCGCAAATATCGGCAGTCAGGATTCGGTGACCTTCACGATCGGCATTGTGGTCAACAATTACTACACTCGGGACGGCGGTGACGACAACACAACGATTACTGTCGCCAAACCGGTTCCGACCAATTTCATCACGGGCGGCGGTTTCCTCATCAACCTGAACTCGGCGGGCGATTACGCGGGACTGACAGGAGCAAAGACGAACTTCGGCTTCACGGTGAAGTACAACAAGAAGCTGACCAACCTGCAAGGAAACGCGAACATCATCGTGCGCGCCACCGATGGCAAGGTGTACCAGATCAAGTCGAACTCGACGCAATCGCTGACGGTTAACTCGGGAGCCGGCACGGCGACGTTCCTGAGCAAGGCGAACCTCACGGACGTAACGAATCCGCTGGCTCCGATCCCGATTGCCGGAAACCTGAACTTGCAGTTGAGCATCGACGACAATGGGGAGCCGGGTAACGCGGATACGGTCGCGGTCACACTTCGCAGCGCCAACGGGACCGTGTTGCTGTTCTCCAGCAATGGTGCGGGCGCGGCGGCGCTGCCACAGTCCCTATCGCCGGGCAACGGCAACGGAAACGTCGTCGTCCACTAGATCACCCATTGCAGCGCCTTTCAGGACCGCCCGGCTGCCCGGGCGGTCCTTTTGCGTGCAGCCGGGTTTCGCATCCCTCTTCGGTTGAGCGAGCAGCGCGCTTCAAGCCCAGACCGGCCCGACTTTGGTAGTATGAAGGGGTTGCTCCTTTCCTTCGATTCTCGCCTGATTGCGCCGCGCGAGCGTGCCGATGTGTGAGCGGCGTTGCGTCGTCCGAATGAATATGAGCGTGGAGCTGGCTTCCGGGCCAGAGCAGTATCGGCTTATAAACGTGGAGAAGTAATGAGTTTTTTGTGGATGTTCGTCATCACCGTGGTCATTTTGCAGGTGTCTGTCTTCGTGACCACAATTTATCTGCATCGGGGCCTTTGCCATCGGGGGTTGGAACTGCACCCCGCTATCGCGAACCTGATGCACCTTCATCTGAGCCTTTTTACCGGCATTGTTCCGCGCGAATGGGTGGCAGTCCATCGCAAACACCACCATTTTTCGGATAAGGAAGGCGACCCGCACAGCCCTTACCTGAAGGGACTGTGGAAAGTCTTCTTCATGAATTTTTTTTACTACCGGGAAGAGATTCGCAATCCCGCGACGATTCGGAAGTACACTCCGGATTACAAGCCGGATTTGATCGACCACATCCCCGGCATCACGTATGGAGCCTTCGCCGGCCTGTTCATCTTCATGTTGATGTTCGGCTGGGCATGGGGCGCGGCTGCATGGGTGTTCCATGTGGTGGCCTACATTTTTCTGAACTCCTCCATCAACAGCATCTGCCACATGGTCGGTTACCGGAACTACAGCAACCTCGCCACGAACAACCAGTTCATCGCGTTTCTTACCGGCGGCGAAGGGCTCCATAACAATCATCATGAGTTCCCGTCCTCGGCGCGGTTTGCGCTCAAGGCGCGCGAAATTGATCCGGCGTGGCCGGTGATCTGGCTGCTGGAACGCCTGGGGCTGGCCCGGGTGCGTCCCGGACCGGTGGCGAAAGTCGCCTGATTCGCCGGATTCATCAAGCCCTTCCGGCGCGCGCCAGGTTCCCGCTACAATGAGCAACCATGGCGCAGCCCACCACTTCTGAGACCGGCGCATCGTCCGGCGGCTTTCTCCAAGGCCTGAATCTGTTCGACGCCACGATGATCGTCATCGGCTCGATGATCGGTTCGGGCATTTTTCTGGTATCGGCCGATATGGCGCGCATGATCAACTCGCCGGGGTGGCTGCTGGTGGCGTGGGCCTTGACCGCCGTGCTCACCGTGTTGGCGGCGCTTTCCTACGGCGAGCTTGCCTCGATGATGCCGCACGCCGGCGGCGTGTATGTCTTCCTGCGCGAAGCCTATTCACCGCTGTGGGGATTCCTGTATGGCTGGACGCTGTTCGCGGTCATTCAAACAGGAACGATCGCGGCCGTCGCCGTGGCTTTCGCGCGGTTTCTTTCCGTGCTCGTGCCGGGCATCTCGGAAAGCCGTTACATCGTCGCGCCAGTCCATGTGGCAAGCGGCTATGCCGTATCGCTTTCCTCGGCGCAACTGGTGGCGATCCTGGTCATCGCCCTGCTCACCTGGACCAATTCACGCGGCCTGGAGTACGGCAAGATCGTGCAGAACGTTTTCACGACGGCGAAGGTGGCGGCGCTGGCCGCGCTGATCCTGCTCGGGGCGCTGCTGGGCCGCAACGCGGAGGCGTCAGCCAACTTCACCAATTTCTTCCGCCTGGGGGAATTTGACCCGAGCCTCGGCGTCGCCGCGGGCAGCGTTTTTGGATTGATGGTCGCGGTGTGCGTGGCGCAATCCGGCTCGCTGTTTTCCGCCGACGCCTGGCATGACGTGACCTTCATCGCCGGCGAAGTGCGCGAACCGCGCCGCAATCTCCCCAAGGCCATGGCCATAGGCTGCACCGCTGTGGTCGGTCTCTACTTTCTCGTGAACGTGGTGTACCTGATGGTGCTGCCGCTCGAGGGCATCCAGCACGCCCCCTCGGACCGCGTTGCCACGGCAGTTCTGGAGCGGATCGTTCCCGGCTACGGCGCCGCGCTCATGGCGGTGGCCATCATGATCTCGACATTCGGCTGCATCAACAGCCTCGTTCTGGCAGGCGCGCGCGCCTACTACGCGATGGCCAAGGACAGACTGTTCTTTCAGGGCGCGGCCGAGCTGAACGCGGCCCAGGTCCCTGGCCGCTCGCTGTGGATGCAGGGCATCTGGTCGGCGTTTTTGGTCTTGCCGCGGACGTTCAACACGCAGACCGGAACGTACGGAAACCTGTACAGCAATCTGCTCGATTACATTATTTCGGCCGCGCTCATCTTCTACATTCTTACGATCGCGGCGGTGTTCCGGTTGCGCGCCACGCGCCCGCACACCGAACGGCCCTACGCCGTTCCCGGATACCCGCTGGTCCCCGCGCTGTATATCGCGGGAGCCGCGGTGGTGCTGCTGATGCTGTTCGCCTACCGGCCCGCGACGACCTGGCCGGGCCTGGTAATCGTGCTGGCGGGAGGAGGGCTGTACAGCGTGCTGCGAAAGCGATTCCCGCAAGCCTGATCTGGTGTTCGCCGGGCGTGACCCTCCCGCGACATGCTATGCTGATCTGCTGCCAATGCCGCAGCGGAGCATTTTCCCGCAAATCTGCATCGCACTCGGTTTTCCGGATGCCGAGTCCTTGCTCGCACACGCCCGCGCGGAGTACGAATCCGGCGAGCGCTTCCTGGAGTTCCGCCTGGATTATCTGCCCGACCCGGAACAGGGCATTGCGGCCTTGCAGCGTTTCCTGGCTCGCTATTCGGATTGCTCGATTCTCGCCACGTGCCGCCGCCGGCAGAACCAGGGACGCTTTGTCGGCAGTATCGAGGAACAATTAAGGATACTGGACGCCGCGCGCGACGCGGGCGCGCATGCCGTGGACGTAGAAATCGAAACGGCCGAGAATTGCGAAGACCACCTGGCGGAAACGCGCTCCTCCACGTATCTGCTGCTTTCCTATCACAACTATGGCGGTACGCCGCCCCGGCTGGAAGCTGTGCTGAAGCGGATGATCCGCATTCCGGCACACGGCTACAAGATTGTCACGACGGCCCGGAAGCCCTCGGATAACGCGCGCGTGCTGGCGCTGGCGAAGGCGTATCCGAAGGTCCCGACGGTGCTGCTGGCCATGGGCGAAACCGGGTTTCCGACGCGGGTGCTCTCGCCGGCTTTCGGCGGCTTGTACACCTACGCGGCTCCGAACACGGGGGGCGGAACGGCGTCGGGTCAGATCAGCGCCAAGAAACTGCGTTCGGTCTATCGGGTCGGAAAATTTTCGCGCGATGCCCGCATCTACGGCGTCATCGCCGACCCGGTCGGCCACTCGATATCGCCCGTGGTGCACAACCGCGCGTTCCAGGCGCGACGCATCGACGCGGCCTATCTTCCTTTCCTGGTCCACCCCGGCCAGTTGAAGGATTTCTTCGTCATGGCCAAGGATCTTCCGCTGAGCGGTTTCAGCGTAACGATTCCGCATAAGCAGAAGATCATCCGCTATCTGGATGCCGTCGACCCGGTCGCCCGCCGCATCGGGGCGGTGAACACGGTGTGGCGCAAGGCCGGAAAGTGGCGCGGAACGAACACGGATGCTCCCGGCGTGACGGCGCCGCTCGAACGGCATCTGCGCCTGCCGAAGTCCTCGGTGCTGGTGGTGGGCAATGGTGGCGCGGCGCGCGGAGCGGTCTTCGCCCTGGCCGAAGCAGGCGCGAAACTCTCGATCACGGGGCGCAATCTGGATCGCGTGCGCGCTCTGGCCATTTCCTGCGGCGCCGAACCCTTATCGCGCGAGCAGGCCGAATCCCGCACCTTCGACGCGCTTGTGCACGCCACGCCGCTCGGCATGACGCCCCACATCGACAAATGCTTTTTCCGTGATCGCGTGCCCGCCAAGCTGGTCTTCGACATGGTTTATACGCCCCTGGAGACGGAACTCCTCAAGCGGGCCAAGGCGCAGAGGGCCGAAGTGATTCAAGGCATCGAGATGTTTTTGGAACAGGCCGCGCGCCAGTTTGAGATCTGGACGGGCGAGCGCGCCCCGCGCGCCGTGATGGAGCAGGCCGCGCTGGAGGTGCTTCAGACGCGCGCGGCGGGCAACCGCGGGTAGCGGGCGGTCCGATGCGCGCTGAAAGCATGGGCAGGTTCCCGGTGTGGGCTCCCGTGAACGGGGAGCAGAACGAGGTCACGCCGCTCAGGCTGGTGCTCGACTGGCCTGCGGGGCTGAAGCGCTAGAAGAGCGGGTTCCAGCACCGCCAAGTCCGGCGGGCTTAACAGCCCACGCGGCCTGAAGGCCTCCCTCACGTGTCGGAAGGAGACCACTTAGTAGAATCGGAGTTTATCGATGCGCATCGGAGTCGACGCCGGCGGCACCTTCACGGACTTTGCGGTCCTTGACGACGACGGCCGCCTGGAGACTTTCAAGCTGCGTTCCAACCCAAGCGCCCCCGCCGCGGTAATCCTGCGCGGCCTGGAGCAGGCCGCCACCGGGCGCATCGGGCGCGGACGGATTGACGTGATCCACGGCTCGACCGTCGCCACCAACGCATTGCTGGAGCGCAAAGGCGCCCGCACAGCGTTCATCACCACCGCGGGTTTCGAAGACCTGCTCGAGATTGGCCGCCAGAATCGAGCCGAGCTCTACAACCTCACTCCTCTCCCGCGCCCGCCTCTTATCCCGCGAGCCTTGTGCTTCGGCGTCCGCGAGCGTGTTTATTTCGACGGCGCAATCGGGCAGGCGCCTAACGCGGGCGAGCTCCAGCGCCTCGCCGCGCGTCTCAAGCGGACCGGTGTTGAGTCCATCGCCCTCTGCTTCCTGCACTCCTACCGCAACGCGGCACACGAACGCGCCGCCGCAAAGGCGCTGGCCGGAGCCGCCGGTTACATCTGCGCCTCGCATGAAATCTCCCCTGAGTTCCGCGAATACGAGCGCGCCTCCACCACGGCCATCAACGCCTATGTCGGCCCGTTGATGGACCGATACCTCCGCGAGCTCGAGTCCGCGCGGCGTTTCCGCATCGCGATTCTGCAATCGAACGGCGGATTTCTTTCGACGCGCGCCGCGCGCGAACACGCCGTGCGCACGGTCCTTTCCGGACCCGCCGGCGGCGTGGTCGGGGCGTTGGAAGCCGCGTGCCGCGGCGGATTTCGCAAGATTCTCGGCTTCGACATGGGCGGCACGTCCACCGACGTCAGCCTGGTTCACGGTGCGCCGCGCGAAACCACCGAATCCGTCATCGACGGCTTCCCGGTCCGCGTGCCCATGCTGGATATCCACACGGTCGGGGCCGGCGGCGGATCCATCGCGCGCATCGATGCGGGGGGCCTGCTTCGGGTCGGGCCGGAGAGCGCCGGAGCCGATCCCGGGCCCGCCTGCTACGGCGCCGGCACGGAAGCAACCGTCACCGATGCGCACGTCGTGCTCGGCCGCATCGAGGCGTTGCTCGGAGGCACGATGCCCATCGACACAGAACGCGCAGCGAAAGCTGTCGGCCGCATTGCCCGCGGGCTGAAGCTGAGGGCCGCCGAAGCCGCCTCCGGCATCCTCCGCGTCGCCAACGCGAACATGGAGCGCGCCATTCGCGCCGTCAGCGTCGAGCGAGGTTTCGATCCGCGCGAGTTCGCGCTGGTCGCCTTCGGCGGCTGCGGCGGACTGCATGCCTGCGAAATCGCGGAGCAGCTCGGCATCACTTCAGTGATCGTCCCGCAGCACGCCGGAGCTCTCTCGGCGCTCGGCATGTTGCTCGCAGACGCCGTGCGTGACTACGCCGCCGGAGTGGTCGGCCGCCTGGACATCGAAGCGGAATTCGCGAGATTGGAACGCCGCGCCCGCCGTGAATCGCCCGGAGCGGCGATCTTTCGCTCAGCCGACATCCGCTATCGCGGCCAGAGCTATGAACTGAACGTCGCATGGCCGCGGGAAATGAACCGCGGCCGCCTGGGGGCGAACGCCTTTCATGCCGAACACCGCCGGGTCTACGGCTACGCCCTTCCCGATCGCGAGATCGAAGTGATCACCATCCGCGTGCGCGCCCGCGCCGCGACCGTGAAGCCGCCGCTGACAGCCGCGCCCGCGCGCGGCGGCAACCCTGAACGGCGTAACGTGTGGATCGCCGGCGCCTGGCGTCCAACCAAGATCTGGGAGCGCGGCCAACTGCCCGCAGAAGAGCAGAACGGCCCCGCGCTGATCCTCGACTACGGGGCCACGACACTGATCCCGCCGGGGTGGCGATTCCGCATCGATCGGGCCGGAAATCTGGTGATATTCCGCTACACTGGAATTTCATGAAACCACCCATCCGATCCACGACCATCCTGTGCGTACGCCGGGATGGGAAAGTGGTCATGGCGGGCGACGGGCAAGTGACCCAGGGCTCGGAAGTGCTCAAATCCTCAGCCAAGAAACTCCGGCGGCTCTACGGGGGCAAGGTCATCGCCGGATTCGCCGGCGCCACGGCCGACGCCTTCGCCCTGTTCTCCCGCTTTGAAGCGAAACTCGAGCAGTACAACGGCAACCTCGCCCGCTCGGCGGTCGAGCTGGCCAAGGACTGGCGCACCGACCGGATGCTGCGCCACCTGGAAGCGCTGCTGCTAGTCGCCGACGCGAGCAACACCTTCCTGCTGAGCGGCAACGGCGACGTGATCGAGCCCGATGAAGCCGTCGCCGCCATCGGCTCCGGCGGCGGCTACGCGAAATCCGCCGCCACGGCCTTGATTGAAAACACCACGCTCCCGGCGCGCGAAATTGTCGAAAAAGCCATGGCCATCGCAGGCAAGATCTGCATTTATACCAACGAAAGCGTCATCTTCGAGGAGCTCTAGCCGATGGTCATCTATCTTCCCGCGCAAGCCACCGAGGATGTGCCCGCGCTCGATGAGCTGACACCCCGCGAAATCGTGCGCGAGCTCGATAAGTACGTCATCGGCCAAGCCGAGGCGAAGCGCGCCGTGGCGATCGCCTTGCGCAACCGCGTGCGCCGTCAAAAACTCGATCCCGAAATGGCTGACGAAGTGATGCCCAAGAACATCCTCATGATGGGCGCCACCGGTGTCGGCAAAACCGAGATCGCCCGCCGCCTCGCCAAGCTGGCGAATTCGCCGTTCCTCAAAGTAGAGGCCAGCAAGTTCACCGAAGTCGGCTACGTCGGCCGCGACGTGGAATCCATGATCCGCGATCTGGTGGAAATCGCCATCGACATGGTGCGCGAGGAGCGCCTGGCCGAGGTGGAGGAGCGCGCCGAACGGAACGCCGAGGAGCGCCTGCTCGACCTGCTGATGCCGGCCCAGCCCGAGGAAAGCGAGAGCGCGGAGCGGACGCGCGAAAAGCTGCGCGAGCGCCTGCGTGCCGGGAAACTCGATGACCGCATGGTCGAAGTCGATGTCCGCGAGCGCGGGCCCACGTTTGAAATCAGCACCGCCGGCGGCCTGGAGGAAATGGACATCAACTTCAAGGAAGCCCTTTCCGGTTTCTTCGGCCCGCGCATGCGCAAGCGCCATATGCGCGTCGCCGAAGCCATCGACTACCTGATCCAGGAAGAAGAGCAGAAGCTCGTCGATATGGAACAGGTGACGCGCGTGGCGATCGAACGCGTGGAACGCAGCGGCATCATCTTTCTGGACGAAGTGGACAAGATCGCGGGACGCGAGGGAGGCCACGGCCCCGACGTCAGCCGCGAAGGCGTGCAGCGCGACATCCTGCCCATCGTCGAGGGCACCACGGTCAACACGCGCTACGGTTTCGTGCGCACCGATCACATCCTGTTCATCGCGGCGGGAGCTTTTCACGTGTCCAAACCGAGCGACCTGATCCCGGAGCTGCAGGGCCGCTTCCCGATCCGTGTCGAGCTCAAATCCCTCACCGAGGCCGATTTCATCCGCATCTTGAAGGAGCCCAAGAACGCGCTGATCAAGCAATATCAGGCGCTGCTCGATACCGAGGGCATCAAACTCACTTTTACGGAGGATGCCATCGAGGCCATCGCTTCCTTTGCCGCACAGGTGAACCTGACGACCGAGAACATCGGCGCGCGGCGCCTGCACACCATCCTCGAAAAATTGCTCGAGGAAGTTTCCTTCGACGGGCCTGACCTGAAGCGCAAGACGGTGAAGGTCGACGCGGCCTACGTGCGCAAGCAGCTCGCCGATATCGTCAAGGACCAGGATCTGAGCCGGTATATCTTGTGAAGTCTGTCCGCTCCCTTACGGCCGCGGCATTGTGCTTGGCCGGTTGTGGATACGTCGGGCCGCCGCAACCGCCCGCGCTGCACGTTCCCCTGCCCGCCCGCGACGTGCGCGCTATCGAATACGGGGACCGCATTCTGGTGCAGTTTACGGTCCCCGTGCTCACCACCGATGGGCTCGTGCAATCGCGGCTCCGCGGCGCCGAGATCTACGCGGGTCCGGCCGCGGCGCCCTTCGACCGTGACCTCTGGGCCGCTAGAGCGAAGCGCTATCCTGTTCCCGAGGTCACCGCTCCAGGCCCGGTCGAACACGAGATCGACGCCCTGGATTTCCTGGGCCAGGAAATTGTGATCGCGGTGCGCGTCACGGGGCAGACGGGCCGTGTGTCCGACTGGTCGGGAAACGCCATCCTGAGTGTGAATCGCCCCTTGGATCCTCCGGCCGCCTTGCAAGCCGTCAACGAGGCCGACGGCGTAGCTCTCCGCTGGACGGGCAACGCGCCGCGCTACCGCGTTCTGCGCTCCGCGCCGGAAGCACCGGCGGAATCGGATCGCGTGTTTGTGCCCGTGGGCGAGACCGAG
>CAZTKA010000117.1:0-10860 GCA_964614015.1 uncultured Bordetella sp.
CTGACCTCCGACGTGATCAATAAAATCGTCGCCTTCGCCAGCGGTACGGCGTCCGGTGCGCTGGTGCTTTCGACCAGCCGCCGGTAGAGGCGCAACAACCCCATGAGTCTGCACGAACCCGAGCGCATGCCGGCGCTCATCGAGATGGCCAGGGCGCATTATGCGCCGTCGCTCCAGGTTCCGGAGGAAGAACCCGAAGATACAAGGGTTCCGCTGTCTCAATATCTATGGATCCTGAAGCGTTACCGCTGGCGCATCCTGGGCTTCTGCGCGGTGGTGGTCGCAACGACGCTGGCCGTCTCCTACCGGCTGACGCCCGTCTATGAAGCCACGGCGACGATCGACATCGACCGCCAGACGCCCTCTGACGTGGTGGGCCAGGACTCGGTGCGCAGCGCCGTGAACGACTCCGATCAGTTTCTGTCGACGCAGATGAAGCTGGTCGAGTCCGATTCGGTGCTGCGGCCGGTGGATCAGAGGCTGGGCTTGCGCCGCCTGGAAGGAACGGCGGCTGCCGGCGGCGGCCTGGAGGGCGAAGCCGCGCCCGTGAAGTTAAAGCGGCTGCGCGTGACCCGCCCGCCGAATACGTACCTGATGCTGATTCACTACCGTTCCGAGGACCCGCAACTGGCCGCGGATGCGGCCAACGGGATCGCGGAATCGTATCTGGAGCATACCTACAACATCCGCGTGCGGAGCTCGGCCAGCATGGCCAGTTTCATGGAGCGCCAAATGGAGGAGCTCAAGGCCAAGATGGAACGCTCGGGCATGGCTCTGGCAGCCTTTGAGCGCGACATGCATGTGATCAACCCGGAGGAGAAAACGAACATACTGGCCTCGCGCCTGCTGCAGTTGAACACCGACTACACCGCGGCTCAGACCGAGCGGTTGAAAAAGCAAGCGGCCTACGAATCGGTGAAAGGCGGCTCGCTCGAGGCGGCGCTGGCGACTCCCCAGGGCGAGGCTCTCCGCAAGCTGGCCGAAAGGGCCAATGAGGCCCGCGAGCGCGTGGCCGAGGCGCGCGCCTTCTACGGCGCCAACCACCCCGAGTTCCGGCGCACGCAGGCCACGCTTGACCAGGTGGAGAAAGCCTTCGAGGCGACTCGCGCGGCCATCGCCCGGCGGGTGGAAATCGAATTTGCCGAGAGCGAGCGGCGCGAGCAGATGGCGGCGGCGGCCGTGGCCGAGGTGAAGGCCGAGTATGACGCCATCAATGCGCGCAGCTTCGAGTACCAGGCGCTCAAGCGCGAGGCCGAAGCCGACAAGACTCTCTATGATGAGCTGGTTCGCAAGATCAAGGAAGCCGGAATCAACGCGGGCTTTCACAACAGCGCGATCCGGATTGCCGATCCCGCGCGGCCGCCGATCCAGCCGGTTTTCCCCAACATTCCGCTGAACGCATTGCTGGCCCTGCTGTTTGCCGCGCTGGTGGGGATCGGAGGGGCGGTTCTCGCCGACCTGTTGGATAAGACGATTCGCGATCCGGAGCAAGTGGCGCGCACGCTGCGCGCCGAGGTGATCGGCAGTTTACCCCGGCTCAAAGGGCGCGCCGGGGCGCGGCTGCTGGCGGCGCCGGGAGAGCCGGAATCCGATGGTTTCCACGAAAGCATCCGAACGATCCGCAACTCCATCCTGCTTGCCAACTTCGAACGCCGTTACCGCTCGCTGCTGGTCACCAGCGCGGCTCCCGGGGAAGGCAAGACCACGACTGCGGTGCACCTGGCGCAGGCGCATGCCGAACAGGGCCAGCGCACACTGCTGATCGACGGCGACCTGCGCCGGCCAAGCGTGCACCGCCGTTTCGGGATTCCTTCCGCAGCCGGGCTGTCGAATGTACTGCTGGGAGAGATTTCCTGGCGCCAGGCGGTCGCGGCGGTGGAGGGTTGTCCTGGCCTGGACATTCTGCCGGCCGGGCCGCCTTCGCGCCGCGCCGGCGATCTGGTGGGGCGAGGCTTGGTGGAGCTGCTCGAGGCAGCGATGGCGGACTATGATCTGGTGATTCTCGATGCGCCCCCCCTGCTTGGATTCGCCGAACCGATGCAGATGGCGACCGCGGTCGACGGAGTCGTCGTGGTAGCCCGGGCCGGCGAAACGAGCCGCAAGGCCGTGGCCACCGTGCTTGCGACACTCAACCGGCTGCGGGCCAAGATCGTGGGTCTGGTGCTCAACGAAGTCCACAAAGAACTGAGCGACAGTTACCACTACTACGGCTACTACGGCGCTTATTACGGTGCGCGGCGGGGCGAAGAGCAGGAAACGCACCAGGAGGCGGGAGCATGAGCACTGCGGCCAGTGTTGCGCCGGCCGCCAAGGGCACGGGGCCGGAGGGGCGGACGGACGCCGTCTTTGTGGGCGTGCATGACGGCCACAACGCTTCGATCGCTGTGGTGCGCGGCGGCCGGATCGAGCTGGCTCTACAGGAAGAGCGGCTCAGCCGGGTGAAAAACCAGGGCGACGTTCCGGTGCGGGCCTTGCGGGAAGTATTCGGGTGTACGAAGCTGCCCGCCGGCGGGGACATACATGTGGCCCTGAACGGCAACTACATGAACTACGGGCAGTGGGACCGCGCTGCCGTGCTTGCCGACTATGCCCGGACTGGTAGGCTGGCGGCGCGCTGCAAGCAGCCGCTGAAAGGAACGTTCGTCGACAGGATTTATCAGGGGTGGAAGGCGGGCGAGCGCCGCAAACGGTTGGAGGCGGCCGGGCTGCCGGCCAGCGCGCTGAACACGGTTGAACATCATCAGGCCCACGCGGCCGCAGCCTACTACACGGCCCCTTTCCCGGAGGCGCGCTCCGGGCGGGGCAAGGTGCTGGTGTTTACCTGCGACGGTTCAGGAGACCGGCTATCGGCGACCGTGAGCGTCGGCCAAGCGGGAGTTCTGACGCGCCTGGCGGCGGTCAGCGAGCACGACTCCATCGGGCGGCTCTATTCGCAGGTGACGCGGCACTTGGGAATGCTGCCGCTCGAGCACGAATACAAAGTCATGGGCCTGGCTCCGTACGCCGCGGGCGCTCGGGCGGCTGCGGAAATCGCTTGTCGTCTGGAAGCTCTGTTTGAGTTCGACCGAAGCGGCTTAGCCTGGCGGCGCAGGCGCGGCGTGCCGTCGATGTACTCGGCCCGGGACTTTCTGGAGGGTCTGCTGGCCAACCAGCGTTTCGACTGGGTCGCGGCGGGAGCGCAGCTTTTTGTCGAGCGCATGCTGGCAGCCTGGGTCCGGGCCGCCGTTCGGGAAACGGGCATCGCCAAAATCGCCTGTGCGGGCGGGGTGTTCATGAACGTCAAGGCGAATCTGGCGGTGCTCGAACTGGCCGAGGTGGAGGAGATGTTTGTGTTCCCCTCCTGCGGCGACGAATCCAACAGCATCGGCGCGGCCTGCCAGAGGGCGGCGCGCGCCGGCGAGAGGATCGAGCCGCTGGGAGCGATGTACTTTGGCGAGCCGATCACGGATCGCGAGGCCGAGGAGGCGCTGGTTGCGCGTGAGGGCGCTCCGATCCGTTTCTGCTGGGAGCCGGACATCGAGCATTGGACGGCGCGGCAGCTCGCCCAAGGCCACATTGTCGCGCGCGCACAGGGGGCCATGGAGTTCGGCGCGCGGGCTCTCGGGAACCGCAGCATCCTGGCTCCGGCCAACCGGCCCGAGGTGGTCCGCATCATCAATGACGCCATCAAGAACCGGGATTTCTGGATGCCGTTTGCTCCGTCGGTGACGGCCGAGCGCAGCGCGCGCTATCTGGTTAAACCCAAGCCCGTCGAGTCCCCGTACATGATGTTCGCCTTCCGCACACGCCCGGAGGCTCGCGCGGCCCTTGCCGCCGCGCAGCATCCCTATGATTTCACGGCGCGGGCGCAGGAAGTCACGTTCGCCCACAACCCTGCTTATCACCGGCTTCTGAGCGAATATGAGGCGATCACCGGCGAAGCGATTGTATTGAACACGTCGTTGAACCTGCACGGGGAGCCGATCGTCTACCGCGCCGCCGACGCCGTGGATGTTTTCCTGCGCAGCGGCCTCGAGAAAATGGCGCTGGCCAACTGGCGCGTGGAGAAAACCGGATGACCCTGCTTGTGACCGGCGCGGCCGGTTTCATCGGATATCACATCGCCCAGCGGCTGCTGGAAGAGGGCCGGCGCGTAGTCGGCGTGGACAACCTCAACCCCTACTACGATCCAGCGCTGAAGCGGGCGCGGCTGCGGCGCCTGGCGGCGCATCCGCGCTTTCAGTTCCTTGAAATCGACCTGGCGGCGCGCGCTGGCGCCCAAGCCGCGTTTTCGGCGGCCCGCTACGATGCAGTCCTGCATCTGGCGGCCCAGGCGGGCGTGCGGTATTCGCTGGAAAACCCCCACGCCTACACGGATTCGAACATCACGGGTTTCCTCAACGTGCTCGAAGGCTGCCGCCGAGAACGGATTCCGCGTCTCATTTATGCCTCCTCAAGTTCGGTTTACGGGGGAAACCAAAAACTTCCCTTTGCGGTGGGCGATCCGGTGGAAACTCCGGTGTCGCTCTACGCGGCCACCAAGCGCGCCAACGAGCTGATGGCGCACTGCTACACGCACCTGTTCGGATTCGCCGCCACCGGGCTGCGCTTTTTTACGGTCTACGGGCCGTGGGGCCGGCCGGACATGGCTCCGTTCCGCTTCGCCGAGGCCATCGCGCGCGGCCAGCGCATCGATCTCTACAACTACGGCCGCATGCGGAGGGATTTCACGTTTATCGACGACGTCGTCGAGGGCTTGGCGCGGGTGCTTGACCGGCCCCAGGAAGGCCACAGGATTTACAACGTCGGCAATGCCCAACCGGTCGGCCTGCTCGATTTTGTGGCCGCCATGGAGCGGGCTTTCGGCAAGCGCGCGCGGCGCCGCTTTTTGCCGATGCAGCCCGGCGACGTCGCAACGACCTATGCCGAGGTCGGGGATTTCGAGCGCTATACGGGGTTCCGGCCGCTGACCGGGGTAGCCGAAGGGGTTGGGCGGTTTGTCGATTGGTACCGCTCCTATTACGGCCCCGTTGCGCGCGCGCGGGTGGCTTGAAGATGTTCGTGTGGCGGAGCCTGGGCTGGATCCTGTTGAACACCCTGCTGGCGGCCGCGCTCGCCGAATGCCTGGCGCATGCGGCCGAACGGCTGCATCCGGCGCGCGAGGAGATCACTTTCGATTACGCCCCCTACCGCATGCTGCGGATGAGCCGGGCGCCCTGGCCGCTGAACCGGGAAGGATTTCGTGCAGACGATCTCACAAACTACCGGGGCAAATTCCTCATTGAGTTCCTCGGAGGCTCCGTGTGTCTGGGTGTGGGAACGAATCCGGGCAAGACGTTGCCGGAGCGCCTGCAAGACGCGCTGCGGGCCGCCGGACTCCATCAGGCTCGTGTGTTGAACCTGTGTCAGGGCGGAGCATCGAGCGCGCAAGAGCTGGCGATTTTTCTCCAATACGGCCTGCCGCTTTCGCCCCAGGTCGTGTTTTCCTTCAATGGCGCCAACGACCTGATGCACCCTGTTCCGCTCGGTGAGGACGGCGAAGCAAATCTGCCCTACCGGGACCAACAGTTGCGGGCGAGTTTCGGGCATAGCTGGCTATCGCATCTGGCTCTGGCGCGCGTGGCCTCGCGGCTGGCGGCGCGGCTGCCGCGTCCGGAGCCTCCCGCCGAAAACGCGGTCGATCCTGAGAGGATTCTCGATTCCTACCTCTACGCCGTCGGTCTGGTGCGGGAGCTGGTCGAGGCGCGCGGCGGCTGGCATGCGGTGCTGCTGCAGCCGGCTTTGCACTACGCCAAGCCGTGGAGCCCGTCGGAGCGGCGGATGTGGCGCGCACGCCGCCCGCGGGACGCCGAAGCCGCCTCGCGCTATGCCGGGCAGTTATTTGAGCGTGCACGGGCGCGGCTGGCCGCCTGGAACCGGGCGCCCGGGGGTTTTTTCGATTTGACGCATGTGTTTGAGGCGACCGGGGAGACCGTGTATTCCGACAGTGTCCATTTCACGGGTCCCAGGGGGTACGCCATGCTGGCCGCGGAACTGCATGCCCGAGGCTGGGTCGACTCGATTGCGGCGCGCTACCGCGCGTGGGAAAAAGGGCGGGAGGGCATCAGGTGGCCTCGGTAGCTGCGGCGCCGGCTCCAGCCGGTTGGCGCGGAGTCGCGCAGGCGATGGCGGAAACCGGCGGCGCCTCGCTCCTTTCGGCGCTGCTGGGTTTGCTCGCCTCGAAGATTCTCGCGGTCGCGGCCGGGCCGGCGGCGATCGCGGTGCTGGCGACCTTGCAACAGGTGCGCACCGCCGCGGTGACCGCGGCCACGCTTAACGGCTCGACCGCACTGGTCCAGGGCGCGTGTGCGCTGAGGGGACGCGCCCGGCGGGAGTACCTGCGCACCACGCTTGTGCTGATGGCTGGAGCCACGGCCTGCATCACTTCGCTGCTGCTTCTGGCGCCGGGCGCAGTCGCGCGCTGGGCTGGTATCGACGCGTCCCTGGCCGGGCCGCTGCGGCTGCTTGCGTTTGCCGTGCTCCTTGGTGTGGCCTACGTGTTCCTGGCGGCGTTGTTGAACGCCCTGCGCGCGCTTCGCCGCCTCGCACTGGCGCAGATCGCCGCACCCGCCGCGCTGGCGTTTTTGGCCTGGCCTGTGGCGCGGAGCCTGGGAGTCGCCGAAGCCTGGAGCGCGGCCCACCTGGCAGGATGGCTGGCGGCCTGGCTGGCCGCCTCGGCCCTGGCGGCCGCGCTGGCGGCCGGAGTCATGCTGCGCTCCCATTGGACCGAGCTTGCCGGCTGGTTTCAGGGCGAGGGCGCGTGGTGGAGGCAGGAAGCCGCGCGCCGGTTCCTGCGCTTCTCGGCGACGCTGTTTGCAAGCGGGCTGGTCTATTCCGGCGTCGTCGTCGCAGTGCGGGCGGCAATCCTCCGGATGGAGGGCTTGGAGAGGGCGGGAACGTTCGATGCCGCCTGGGCCATCAGCATGAATCAAGCGACTCTCGTACTGGCCTCCTTGCAGACGCATTATCTTCCAGCGCTTTCGGCGCCGGGTTCAGAATCCGGGCGCGCCGCGCATATCCAGCGCGTGCTGATTCTGGGGGCCGCCGCGGCGGCCCTGCTGCTGGCCGCGCTGATTGTTGGGAAGCCCTTGCTGATCCGGCTGCTTTATTCGGAGGCGTTTCTCGGGGCCGGGAGCTATTTGGGCTGGATGCTTCCGGGCGATTACCTGAAGGTCACCAGTTGGATTCTGTCGCTGCCGCTGGTGGCCGCAGGCGACATGCGCGCGTTTCTGGCGGCGGATCTGTGCGCCTACGCGGTCTACGCCGCGGTGGCGACTCTGATAGCCCGGTGGCTTCCCGCGGGCGAGGCGGCCGCGATCGCCTTTGTCGGGATGTATGCGGCCCACCTGCTGATCTGCGGCGCGCGTTTGTGGATTACGGGCGCCTTCCGTCCCGACCGGCGGACGGCTGTGGCGTGGCTGGCCGGAGGAGCGCTTGTTGCGGCCGCCGCGGCGGCAACCTGGGGGCAGGGGTGAGGCCGGTGGTTTCCGTCGCCATCGCCACCTTCAACCGCAAGGCGATGGTAGAGGAGGCGATCGTTGCGGCGCTGGCTCAGGAGTGCGAGCCGCTGGAGGTGTGCGTCTCTGACGACGCCTCGGCGGACGGCACCTGGGAGATGCTTGAAGCCATGGCCGCCTCCGAGCCGCGCCTGCGCATTTTCCGCAGAAGCGCGAACTCGGGGGGCGTGGAGAACTGGAACTTCGTCGTTGACCAAACTCGGGGCGCTTACATCGCCTGGTGCTCGGACGATGACCGGTTCCTGCCGGGCCATCTCGCCGCATCGGTCGCCTACCTTGAAGCGAACCCCGCGGTGGGCATGACGCACTGCGGCTTCATCGACCGAGTCCAGACGCCCCTAGGCGAGCGCTGGACGGAGCGTCCTTTGCGCTTTTCCTCGGACGTGGTTTTCTATCCGTCCGATCTGGCGGCGTATCTGTTGCGCTACTACGACTGGCCGTTTCATCCCTCGACCATCGTGATGCGGCGGCGCGTGTGGGAGGAAACCGGGCTGTTCAATCCTAGTTTCGCGCTGGCCGACACGGACTGGTTTGTGCGCGTGGCAGAGCGTTTTCCTGTGGCGATGCTGGCCCGTTACGGCGTCCTGAACCGGCGGCATCCGGGCAACTGGAGCAACCGGCTGGGAAGCGCGCGGATGCAGAACGAAATCCGCCGGATCGTTGAAGCCTCGATCGGCCGCGTTTACGCGCACGCTCCGGCGGAGCGCGCGGTGTGGACGGCGCTGTGGCGGGCCAACGTGCGCCTGCGTCTGGCGCTCACGCTGGCCGCGCGCCTGCGCATGCGGCAAGCCGGCGCGGCGCAGGCGCTCTGGCGGGAACTGTCGCGAGGAGCGCCGGCGGCGGTTGAGCGCTGGGGCGGCCGCGCCATCGCGCGCTGGTGCGCTGGCGGTCCGACAGAGGTCTTGGATCCGCGGCAAAGAGTCACTCCGCTGTAGGCGAGGCCACACGGGAATGTGCGGGATTGCGGGACTCATGGGAAGACCGGATGCGGCCGAAGCGGTGCGGCGCATGGTGGCGCTTCAGGCGCACCGCGGACCGGACGGCGCGCGCGTCCAGACGCTTGTGCCCGGCCTCGCCTTCGGCCACGCGCGCCTGAGCATCGTCGACTTAAGCGACCGGGGCGCGCAGCCGATGCGCTCGGCCTGCGGCCGCTGGACGCTGGTCTTCAACGGCGAGCTGTTCAATTACCTGGAACTGGCGCGGGAACTGGGCCACGCCGGTTGGCGCTCGGAGAGCGACACGGAGGTGTTTCTGGAGGCGGTTTCGGCCTGGGGGATCGAAAAAACGCTGGCGCGTTCGGTCGGCATGTTCGGGGCCGCCTTGTGGGATCACGCCGAGCAGGCCCTGACGCTGGTGCGCGACAGGATCGGCGAAAAGCCGCTGGTCTATTTTTGGGACGGAACCGTGTTCGCCTTCGCCAGCGAGCTGAAGGCGCTCGGGGGGTTGCACGGGGCGCGGGTGCGCGCCGAGGCTCTGGACGCTTACCTGGCGCTGGGCTTTGTGCCGGCGCCGCTGGCGATTTTCGAAAAAACCTACAAGCTCGAAGCCGGCTGCTGGCTGCGCCTGGCGCGGGGCTCGCTCACCGGCGGAAGGTGGTGGTTTCCGGAGCGCGCCCCGGCGCCGGGCCCCCGCCGGGAAGCGCAAAAAATTGCGGAGTTGCGGACGCTGGTGGCCGACAGCGTCCGGCTGCGGCTGCGCGCTGACGTTCCCCTGGCCCTGGCGCTGAGCGGCGGCATGGATTCCTCGGTGATCGCGCATGAGGCGGCCCGCCAAGGCGCGCGCGTGCGCGCCTTCACCGTGGAGTTTCCGGGAGCCTCCGAGGCTGCTCAGGCCCGCCAGACAGCCGCGCAGTGCGGCCTGGCGCATGAGGTGATTCCCGCCGGCGACCTGTCCGCCCCTCACGCCGTGGAGGAAATGCTTGCGCAGTACGATGAACCGTTTGCCGACAGCGCCGCGATCCCGGCGCTCGTTCTGGCGCGCGCACTGGGCGGCTACAAGGTGATGCTCAACGGGGACGGCGGCGATGAAGCTTTCGGCGGCTACCGGCACTATGAATTTATTCGCGCCAAGCAGGCCGTGAAAGCCGCGGCTGCGGCGGCGGGGCTTTGCGATGGCTCGGCGGCCGTCTACGTGCAAGCCAAGACATTGTTCCCGGCGGCGTTTCGCGCCCGGCTGATGGGAAGGCCGGCCGCCTTGGGAGGGCTCGATCGCCTGCTCGGCGCCGGCATCTTCGCGGCGGCGCCGCAAGGCGCGCTTGAGCGCGCTCTGTGGTTTGACCGCCATCTGTACCTTGCCAATGGCCTGACGCACAAAATGGACATGGCTCTGGCGGCTCATGGAATCGAAGGCCGCGCGCCGCTGCTTGACCACCGCATCCTGGAATGGACGGCGAAGCTGGACGGCCGGGACCTGGTGCGCGGCCGGTCCAGGAAAATCCTGTTGCGGCGCGCCTATGCGGCGGATTTGGCGGAGGCGGTGCGGAGACGCGGCAAGCGGGGTTTTGGCGCCCCAATTGGAGCGTGGCTCGCTGGGTCTTTGCGCCAACAGGTGCAGGAGACGCTTCCGGTTGTCTGGCTGGACGGGCAAGCGCAGGCTGCCGTGCTGGCGCCCGGGGCCAACGCGCAGCGCCTCTGGACGTTGTTCATGCTGGCGCGCTGGGCGCGGCAGTGGAGGATCTCCTGGTGAACTCCGTGACGGTGCTCATGGCGGTGTACCGCCCGGAGCTCTCCATGCTGGCGCAGGCGGTCCAATCGATTCTCGCTCAGACGCACCGCGAGTTCGAGTTCCTGATCGTTGACGATGGCAGCGGACAGCCTGAGCTGGACCGTTGGCTGGACCGGCTGGCGCAATCCGACGGCCGTATTGCGGTCTTGCGGGAGCCGCACCGCGGATTGACGGCGTCGCTCAACCGTGGCCTGGAGGCGGCCTCCGGGGAATGGATCGCACGGCAGGATGCCGACGACTGGAGCGCTCCGCAGCGGCTGGAGCGGCAGTTGGTGTACCTGGCCGCTCATCCCGACACGGCCTTGCTCGGCTCGGATGCCTGGACGCACCAGGAAAACGGCGCCCGCCTGTGGCGCATCCGGCTGCCCCGCACGCGCGCCGAGATTCTGGCCGCGTTTCCGCACACGAATCCGTTCGTGCATGGTTCGGTGCTGTTCCGCCGCTCGGCCGCCCTCGCAGAGGCGGGCTACCGCGAGGTGTTTCGCTGCTCCCAGGATTACGATCTGTTCTGGCGGCTGGCGGAGAATTATGGAGCCGCCAACTTGGGCGAGCCTCTCTATCACTACCGCTACACCAGCGGATCGGTCAGCGCGCGCCGGGC
>CAZTKA010000118.1:0-10788 GCA_964614015.1 uncultured Bordetella sp.
GGGCAGGAGCCTCCCATACAAACGTGTTGCGTTTCGTTTCCGAAATGCGGACCCGCACCAGGCGGGCCGCCAGCGTCCAATTGCGCTCCAACAGGTCCCGGATCACGGTGGCCAGATTCTCGGTGGTCGGAACGGAGCCGGCGAACTCCGGCACATCGCGATTCAAGTCCCTGTGGTCCAGCCGCGCGATCACCGCGTTCCGCACCAGGTTATTCAGCTCACCGCGGTTCGCCACCTGACCATCGGCGTTCACCGGACCTTCCACGGTGATGTCGATCGCATAATCGTGCCCGTGCCCGAACGGATTGCTGCATTTTCCGTATAGAGCACGGTTCTCCTCGGGGCTCAGCGCATCCGTGTAGAGACGGTGCGCGGCGGAAAAGCGATGGCGTGTGGTGAGCCTCAAGCTCTCCCTCCAGGATCGGGACCCCCGTAATCGACGTATAGGTCCGGAGTCTCGTACAGGCGCACGTTGTGCAGCCTTGCCTTGCTGTGCCGCACTTCCGGCTCCAGCCTGCGCCAGATTTCGGCCGCCAGGTTCTCCGCGGTTGGTACGACGCGGTCGAACGGAGGCACCTCGCGGTTCAAAAAGCGGTGATCCATGGGCTCGATTACTTCGCGGTTCAGGATTTCCTTGAGTTCCCGAAGGTCGAAGACCATGCCGGTCACCGGGTCCGGCTCCCCCGCCACCGTCACCTCCAGCACGTAATTGTGGCCGTGCCCGTTCGGATTGGCGTTGTTGCCGTACACCGCGTAATTCTGCTCCGCGCTCCAATCCGGGCGGGAGCAGAGATGGGATGCGGAAAATTCGGCTTTGCGAGTAAGGTACATGCGGGCCCGTACGATTTTGGATGCAGCACGCCGCATCCGGGATCTTCTAAAATGATAGCGTGAACCGGACTACCGATCGTCTTTTGCTGGGTTCAATCCTCGCGCTGGGCGCCGGGCTGGCCTGGGTGGTGGCGGGATCGCTCGAAGAGCCGGTCACCAAGGTCGGCGACCGTGCGCCTCAATTCAAGGTGGTGACCGACTCCGGCAAGACCCTCACGCCGACGAATTTCGGCGGCAAGCTGCTGGTGCTGAACTTCTGGGCCACTTGGTGCCCGGGCTGCGTGCAGGAGATGACCGCGCTCGACCGCTTCCAGCGGGAACTGGCCCCGCAGGGCGTGGTCGTCGTCGGCGTCAGCATGGACGCCAATGAGAACCTGTACAAGCGCTTCCTGAGCCAGTATCCGCTGTCCATTGAAACGGCGCGCGACCCGAGCTGGGAGATCGCCGCCAGTTACGGCACATTCCAGTTGCCGGAGACCTACATCATCGACCAATCCGGGCGCGTCGTGCAGAAGGTGATCGCAGCCCACAATTTCATGGACCCGGCGTTCCTGGATTCCATCAGGCGGCTGTTATGAATTTCCGGGCATGCCTGCTGGCTGGTCTGGCTGGGCTCGGCGCGGCGGCCGCCGACAAGGCACTGCCGAATCAGGCCGGCAACGCAACGGTCAGTCTGCAAGGAATGGCCGTCACCGATCGGAAGGCGATCGCGCAATTGCTGGGCGTGGATCTCGGCGACGGCTGGGTCGTGGTGAAGATTCGCGTCCTGCCGGAGACGCCGGAAGGGCTGCGCGTGTCAATCGACGATTTCACGCTGGTGTCACGCAAGGACGGAGAGAAATCGGGAGCGCTCGCGCCCAGCCAGATCGCCGGCGGGACCGCGCTGGTCGTCGGGCCGGCACAGCGGACAGGCGGCGGAATCGGCGCCGCGCCGGCGCCGAATATCGGCGTGGGTGGGATCGGGATGCCTCCCTCGGGCGGCGGAATCGGCGCCGGCGGCTCGACGGACGGCCCCTTCGCGGACGTGCGCGTCGTGAATTCCGGCAAGAGCGAAGACCCGCGTCTGGGCCCGCTGGAAGCCAGGATGCTCCGCGAGCAGGAAACCAAACAGCCGGTCGAAGGGCTGCTCTACTTCGCGCTGGAGCGCAAGGTGAAACCAAAGGATGTCGGGCTGATTTACTTCGGTCCCGGCGGGCGGCTGGTGATGGACTTCAAGTAAAACCAACCGCCATGCGGCCCTCCCGCTACGGCTCCGGAACCGCAATCACGCTGGCTTTGACGATCTTATCCAGGCGCGGGAAGTACTTCTGGAGGAACGCCTCACCCTCGTTGGTAATCTCATACTGGCGGTTGGAATCTTCGCCGTATCCCGTGTAGATCTGGTCGACTACTTCCATACCCGCTACCACTTCGCCGAACGGAGCGAACTTCAAACCGTCCAAATAACTGTTGCGATCCAGCTTGTTGATGAAAATCTGAGTGCCGCGCGAGTTGGGCTGGCCCGTCGAAGCGAACGTCACAAAACCGCGTTTGTTGGATTGGATCACACGGTCATCAAAAATCGTACGGTCGTCCCACGCCCTGGCCACATCGGGCCGCGACGGAATTCCGAATTGCACCATGAAATCCAGCGCGCGGAAAAAATAGTTGTTGTCGTAGAACCCGGCCATCACCAGGTTGTAGAAACGCTCCACTCCATTGGGCGCCCAGTTGCGCACGACGCGGATGTCGATGTTGCCCTTGGTGGTCTGGAGGCGCGCCACAAAAACCGCGGGAGCCTTCAGCCGCAGCGAAGAGGGATTCAACAAGTCCGCACCCTTCGCCTTTGCGGCTGCCTTGGGCGCGGCTGCCTTGGACGCCGCCTTCGTGGCGGTTTTCGTGGCCGGCGCTTTGGCGGCGGGAGCCGTCTGGGCCATGATTGGCGCGGCCAGGATCAATGCGAACACTGCGTGTCTCATAGCTTCATTTCAAACTATATCCCAAACCCTAGATCCCAAACCATGACGCGACGGTCTTCATCCACTCGTACAGTGCGATCTTACGCCCCTCGCGATTCCGCCACCAGCCCCGCGCCGTAAAATCCTGGTCCGGAGCAGCAACCACCGTGAACTCCAGATCGGGCGCGGCCCGCCGGTACATGCCGCCCGCGCGGCGCGTGTGATAATCGCTGGTGATGATCAGAACGTGATGCACGTTCCGCTGGCGGAGCTCCGCTACCGTCATGCGAGCCTCTTCTTCGGTCGAACGCGCGGTGTTTTCAAAGTGCGCGAAGTAGGACGCGGGATAGCCAGCCTTCACGGCGAAGGGAATCGCCAGGTCGCATTCATAAAAACCGTAATTGCCGTCCGGACCGCTAACCAGAGCCTGCGAAATGAATCCGTGTTTCACCAGCTCGCCGGCCTTTAAGACACGATTGCCCCGGCCATCGCCCGCCAGAACAATGCCGATATCCGCGCGCACGGGATCATCGGCCTGGACCAGGTATGCGCCGACCGCTCCCAGCACGGGCTCGTGAAACGCCCAGCCCAATGCGGCCAGAATCAGACCGGTGAACGCGAAGATGCCAAGCTTGCGGGCCACGCCAGGCTACTCGTCGCCCGAGCCGCGCGGGTCCAAACGGCCCGCGGTTTTCAGGCGCCGGAACAGGCGCTCGACTTCGGCTTCATCTTCGGGCAGCAGCAGCCGCCCTTGCGCAACGGGTTCCGGCCTGGACGCCTCTCCCCAGAACTGGTCATGCGGCACGCCATCGAGCAGGGCGTAGCGCGAACGCTGGAACAGGTCGCGCAGCAGCATCATCGAGGAATCGGCATCGCCGGGATACAACGCCAGCAGGCGCTTGCCGCCAGCCAGAGTGAGACGGACCACCAGCGGCGAAGTCCAGCGCGTGCGATCCACGCGGCGAATCTCATCCCAGAAGAGAATGTGGCGGCCGACGGCGAGATAGGCGTTATGCACTTCGATCGCCGGGCGCATGGAAAACGTCAGCATCGCAAACGCCGCCGCCAGGGAAGAGATGACCGCTGCGATCCAGCCAAAACTCCAGTGCGCGGCCGCCCAGGCCGAACCTGCCGCTCCCGCACTGCACAGCACCGCGTAGATCGCATAGCGGCGAGAGGGACGGTAGCGGGCGACCGGACTGCTCACTCCTTCAGCCTAGCACTTCCGCGCCGCTGTGGTTAAACGCGCGAGCGGTCCTGGAGCGTCGGAAAGGTTTTTGAAATATGATCGTGCCAGGTGAGGCCCTCGTCATCGACCAGCGCCCAGGCGATGCCCACGCCGGCCGCGCACAAACTCAGCAAACTCGCGATCTGGCGGATGGCGCGTTGCCTCCGGTTCGGGCGGCGCCCGTCGAAATCCACCAGACGCAGACCCGCGAATTGCATGCCGGGAGAATCGCCGTCCGCAAGACACCACAGCGTGCGGTACAACGCCGTTACCACAGCGCCCAGAGCCGCGAGCGTGACCAGCGCTCCGCGGCCAAACTGGATTTCACCGCCCTTGAACAGGTAGATGCCGGCAATGATGGCCGCTCCGGCCAGGATCGAGAATCCGTCCACCAGCGCGGAGAAAATTCGAAGTTCCCGCGGCGCCACGGGCGCGTTGCAGGAAATTTTTTCTTCCGGCCGCGATTGAACCTGCACGGCGTACTCGCCCCAATCAAGCGCCTGTTGCGCTTTGGCGACACGCCTGGGCCGCGGCAATGTGTGGGCGCGGCTCCCTGCCCGCACCCGACGTTCCCGCTCTTGCGTGCGCAAGGGCGTCAGCGTGGGAATGGGAATCACCTTGGGCGGCGGTTCGGCTTGGCGGAACAAACTGGTCTGCGTCCCTGCACGGCGGCCTTTCGGGCTCTCCGCTTCCGGAACCGCCACGGCCTCCGGGACCACCTGCATGGCCGGCGCCGCCGACGCCGCGCCTGCGCGCGCAGCCCGTGCCGGCACACGTGAGTAGCCGCAATGCGGACAACGCTCCGCTTCGGTTACCCGAGGCTTACGGCAGTTGGAGCAGAGCATCATCGATTCAAAAACAAATTTCGGCCACTCGCGGACCTTGACTCATTCGCCAAGGCTCTGATACGGTTCTGGCTTGGGCCTCCATTCCTTTCCTATCACACTCAGGCGAGTTTGTCACGAACTTTCACGCCTCGCGGCCCTCATTTTTCTGCTTGACAGCATCAACTTACACGCCCAGATCTACCGCCCCACTTTACCTTTGCCTGCTTCTCCCGTTGAGACCAGTCCAGATCCGAACCGTCCTGTGGTTCCTCCACGCCCTGGCGCGCCGGCTCCGGATGAGCTGCTGGTGGACGCAAAAACGCAAGAGGCCGAGGGCCCGGTGACCCGCTTGCGGGGTGAGGCGCGCCTGGAAACCATCGACATGATCATCACGGCGGAGGAAATCGACTACAACGATGAGACCAAGATCGCCCAAGCCCGGGGCAGTGTCCGCTTCCGCAACTTGACCGGCGGCGAAACGCTGAGCGCGGATCGAGTGGAATACAACATCGCGACCGGGGCGGGCATGTTCTATAACGTCAGCGGCACAGCGCCGGCGCGCATCGAAGCGCGCCCCGGTCTGCTGATCACCGACAATCCGTTCTTTTTTAGCGGGGAATGGGCCGAGAAATCCGGCGACCGTTACATCCTGCACAACGGATTCCTGACGGACTGCAAGCCGGAAAACATCTGGTGGCGCTTGAAGGGCCGCAGCTTCGACGTCATTCCCGGCGACCGAGCCATTGCGCGCGATTCCTGGATGTACGTGAAGAATGTTCCCATCTTTTACACGCCGGTGTTTTACAAGTCCCTGGAGAAGCAACCGCGCCGCAGCGGGTTCCTGACCCCCAACCTCGGCAACAGCAGCCTGCGCGGACAAACCGTCGGTTTGGGATACTTTTGGGCGATCAACCGCAGCTACGACGCCCTGTACCGGACGCAGTATTACTCGAACCGCGGCTTTGCGCATCAAGGCGACCTGCGCGGCGTGGTAAACCGGAACACTGTCTTCGACGCGACGGTGTTCGGGCTGCGGGAAGACCCCGCCCGCAATTCCGAGGGTGGCTACGTGATCAGCGTCGAGGGCCAATCGAAAATCGGAAAGGGCTGGACGGCGCGCGGCGAATTGCGCAATCTTTCCAGCTTCCGTTTTCATCAAGAGTTCACGCAGTCCTTCGAGGAGGGAATTAACTCCGAAACGCATTCGCTCGGAGTCTTGACCAAACATGGGAAGGGGTATGGCTTCAACCTGGTTGCCCAGCGCAACGTGAACTATCAGACCAATCAAGCCGGCGATGAAATTGTGCTGCGCAAGCTGCCCGAAGTGCAGTTCAACATGCTGGAGCGGCCCTTAGGCCGCCTCCCGATCTGGATTTCGTTTGATTCGAGTTTCGGCCTGGAGCGGCGCTCGCAACCTCTGTTCCAAACCCGCCAGTTGGTGCAGCGTTCCGATTTCGGTCCGCGCGTGATGACCGCCTGGCATTGGAAAGGTTTCAATGTGGCCCCCAGCTTCGGCCTGCGCCAGACTTTCTATGATTCAAGCGTGCAAGCCGGACGCGTAACGGGCGAAAACCTGATCCGCGTCTCGCGCGATGTTTCCGTGGACCTCACCCTGCCGGCACTGGCTAGAGTCTTCCCCGGCCCGAAGTGGCTGCGCGCCGGAGATCAGATCAAGCATGTCATCGAGCCGCGCGCTACCTATCGCTATGTCACCGGCGTTAACGATTTCAGTCAGGTGTTGCGCTTCGACGAAACCGACGTGGTCTCCAACACCCATGAAGTCGAGTTTTCGCTCACTAACCGGATTCTTTCGCGCAGCGGCCTCGGAAGTGTGTCGGACCTGCTGAGCTGGCAGGTATGGTACAAGCGCTATTTCGACCCTGGCTTCGGCGGCGCCGTGACGCCAGGCAAGCGCAACGTGGTGGAGAGTGCGCTCGATCTGACCGGATACGCCTTCCTGAACGGGCCGCGCCGCCAGTCTCCCGTGGTGAGCATTCTGCGCGTGGATAGCCGCGTGGGCCTGGAGTGGCGCACTGATTACGATCCGCAGCGCCGCGCGATCGTCAACAGCGGCTTCAGCGTGGACACGCGCATGGCGCTGCTGTCGATTTCTGCCGGGCACTATCAACTGCGCACCGACCCGGTGCTGGCGCCGAATTCGAATCAGTTCCGCGGATCGCTCACCTATGGCGGCGACAACCGCCGTGGCTGGAACTACGGCTTTTCCGCGTTCTATGACTATCGCATTGGAAAGCTGCAGTTCACGCAATCGCAAGTGACCTACAATACGGACTGCTGCGGCTTCAGCGTGCAATACCGCCGTTTCAGTTTCGACGTCCGCAGCGAGAACCAGTTCCGCGTGGCCTTTGCGATTTCCAACATCGGCAGCTTCGGGACGCTGCGCCGGCAGGAGCGGATTTTCTGACCGGCGCGGCTGATTCCTGACAAGCCGCGGCGGGGCCCGGCGTGGTTGAAACCTACTTCCCCACCAGATGCGGACCGCTGCGGTCGTTCTCCGAGCAGATGAACTCGATCAAGTCCGTGTCCGGCATGATCCGGTAGTTCGCGCGCACGGTGAACGGCTCGGTGTAGTTCTTCGGGTCGTCGATGGTCACGTCCACTTCGAGCGATCCGTAGTTCGGACGCCGGAACCGTTCGATCATTTTTCCGGACTCGCCCATTGGGCTGCCGATGATGTCCAGCCATACATCGTCGCGGAATCCGTTCGATTCGACCACAAGTTCATCGTCTTCCCAGTGCCCGATCGAATAGGCGTACCACCACGGCAGCGCTTCCTTGGGAAGCGGACGCCCGTCGGTGAAAATCTGCCGTACGCCCGCCTGCGCCTCATACAAGATCACGGTCAGTTCCGGCGTCTGGATAATCTTGCGCGGCTGCGGATGCATGTGCAACTGCATCAGCCCGAGCGGCAGACAGTGCGCGTCAGGATTGTCCTTGCTCTTCTGCTCATTGCGCGCGTCGCGCAGCGCTTTGGCCTCGGGCCGGAACGGCAGGCCGCCTTTGATATTGGCTCCGACGTCGCGGAATGTCGCGGCGGGCGGCCCCTTGGTGGGCGGAGGAGGATTCTTGCCGTCCTTTTCAGCGGCCTTGGTCGCGGCCCCCCCGCCCCCGCGCAGAGTCCACACGCCCGACAGATCGGGATGCCCGTCCGGCGCCACCGGCGTGGGCCCATCCAGGATCGGCTCGCCCGTTTTGGTGCGCGGTACGCCGCGAGTGGGATAGTCGGGCCACTGGGCCAGAACAAGGATCGGAATCGCGGCAGAGATCGCCGCCGCGGTGCTCAACAACGTTTTCATTGTGACTCCTGCTCACCCACTGTAGCCAATGGCGAAGGTGGGACCCTGACTCATTATCCTTGCGCGCGGCGCAGTCCGGCTCCGCGTGCGAATCCGGACATCGGCGGCGGGGGCGGCGGCTCCGGCGGCGGAACCTTCTTCGGACGCGCGTCCAGCCGCGTCAGGATCATTTCCTCTTTTACCCTCTCGAACTTCGGCGTGCCGAGCGCCGCTCCGGTGGCCACCACCATTTCGTTGGTGATCTCCATCGCCGCCGGAATGTGCTTCGTGAAATAATTCTTGATCCGGTCTTGCACGATGCGCTGGCCCGAATACACGGCCAGATGCAGAACCTGTTCGCCCGGCGCCTTCGACAAAACCTGGTACAGCGCGGAAGCCTTCTGCAGCTTCGCACTGGTCAGCGAACGCTCCAGTTTTTTCGCCGCACCAGCCAGTTTGTCCACCGCGCCGGCTTCGGCGCGCGTAAGTTGCGCCGCCTTGATCAACGCGGCACGCTCCTTGGCGTTCAGTCTCTCCATCAGGACTTCCAGAAACAGCGGCAGCGGATGGAGCTCGAACTCGAAGCCGAACGGGACCATTTGCAGCATCTTCTGGAGTTTTTGCAGACTCGCGTAGTTCACCTTGCCGGCCGCCAGGGCCGGCGAATACAGCTCCAGCAGCTTCTCTTCCTCGAGTGCTTTCACCAGATCGTGGACGTTGGTTTCAGTCGCCATGTCGCGCAGCTCCGCCCCGAGAGCTTCCGGTGTGATGCGCTCCAACATGCCGGCTTCGCGCGCGTTCTCCATTTGCATGCGAGTGCGCTCGTCCACTTGATAGCCCATGCGCACCTTTAGCCGGATCAGACGCACCATGCGCGCCGGTTCGTCATAGAAGGAATAGTTGCCGATGGTGCGCAGCTCCTTGCGCTCGATGTCGCCCATGCCGTTGGCCGGATCGATGATCAAACCCAGCGACGCCTTGTTCAGGGAAAGCGCGATCGCATTGATCGTGAAGTCGCGGCACTGCAAGTCTTCATGAATCGTGGAAGGCGCGATCTGCGGAGGCTGCCCCGCCTTGGCGAACCTCTGCGTGTGCGCCATTCCGATTTCGGCTGTGACGCCGCCGGGGAATCTGAGGACGATCGATTTCCTGCGCCCATCGCCCCCCACCTGCACGGCGCCCGATTTCGCCAGCGCTTTCGCCAGTTTCGTGGAATTGCCTTCCGTCGTGAACGTCAACGAGCGGGCCGGAAACCCGGCGAATACGTCGCGGATCGCAGCTCCGGTCAGAAACAGACTCAGACCGGCGCGGCCGGCGGCCGCCCGGATCTGGCCGACGGCGCGGAATTGCTCGCCGGTCAGGTGGCTCTCGAGCAGGAACATATAATCGCTCATGGGTCTCCTCGTTCAGGCCCTCGGATGGTACCGGTCAATCGCTTCGCGCAGCCGGTTGCGCGCTACGTGCGTGTACACCTGAGTCGTCGAGATGTCGGCATGCCCCAGCATGACTTGAACGCTCCGCAGGTCCGCTCCTCCCTCCACTAGGTGTGTCGCGAAACTGTGCCGCACCACGTGCGGCGTCAGGTGGCGGAAAATGCCTACCCGCCGCCCGTGGTTCCGCAGCAGGCGCCAGAACCGCTGGCGCGTCATCGCCTGCCCGCGCGCCGTGACGAACAGGTGGCGGCTGGCGCGTCCCTTCAAGAGCTTCGGCCTTCCGCCAGCCAGGTAACGGTCCAGAGCCTCGCCCGCCGGTTCGCCGAAGGGAACCACGCGCTGCTTGTCGCCCTTGCCGGTCACCTTCAAGACGCCAAGGCCGCGCTCAACCGCGTTCATCTCCAGTTCGCATAACTCGGAGACCCGAACACCGGTGGCATACAAAACTTGCAGCATCGCCCGGTCCCGCAGGCCCATCGGCGTGTCGGGCGGCGGCGCCTCCAGTAGCGCCTCGACCTCGGAACGGTTCAGGTACTTCGGCAGCGTCGCCCATTGGCGCGGCGCGGATAGAAACTGGGCTGGGTCTTTCGAGATTTCTCCTTCCCGAACCAGAAACCGATAGTAATTCCGGATGGTCGCCACGTGCCGGGCAATCGATCTCGGAGCCAGCTTCTGCTGATACAGCCATTCTAGGTAACCGGCCAAATCCTGCCGCGAGGCATCCCGCCCGGCGTTCGGAATCCTGGACGCAAACCTTTCCAAATCAGTCCGATAGGATGCGATCGTATTCGCCGACAACCCTTTTTCCACACGGCAGAAATTCAGGAACGACCGGGCCGGTCCAGGGAGCGGCACAGGGCCGCCCGGCTCGGTTGCGGCCACGGGCGCTGAGCGTCGCATCTCGCTAATGATACAATACTTGCAAAATTGTTTGAAAGAAAATCCTCAAACTAGGCGGCTAAGTGGCTGCATCCACCAACAAAAAGGTCCTGGTCGCTCGCTTTGAAAAGACTCCCCTGGAGGGTTTTCTCCACCTTCCGGAAGACTCCCAAGCGGCGTTCCTGGAACTACTTACCGCCGAGGGCACGTTGCAGCGTTTGCCCTTGAGCGAAGTGCGGCTGGTCAGCTTCGTTCGTGATTTTCCGGCCGCGGAAACCTGGCGCCATCACCGCTCGTTCCTCAACCGGCCAAAGGCCCACGGCCTATGGGTCCGTCTGCGGTTTCGCGACGGGGAAT
>CAZTKA010000119.1:0-10657 GCA_964614015.1 uncultured Bordetella sp.
TCCTCGGCCACCTCAGGCAGGGTTTGCCGTCTCATTCCCAGGCCGAAAAACCGCGCATTGAACAGCAGCACGGCGCCGAGCAGCAGGCCCAGTCCGATCAAATGCACCATTTCCGCGGCCGGGAACGGATACCGGGAATCCCGCATCGCCACGCCCAGGGCCGACTGCGAAGCCCACTCGAAAAAGGTTTGCATTAGCTGAAGTATCCCACGGCCCGCCCGGTGACGATCACGGCGACCCATGCCGTGATCGAGACCGCTCCGGCAAGCCGGGCGCGCGCCGGCGGAACATCCAGATCCCAGGAGGCGACACTGCGATAAACGGTGTAATGGAACACCAGAGCGTTGATACCGGCCAGAATCATCAGCAGCGCCTTGATCCAGAACAAGGTCCTTTCGTAGTAACGCACCGGGTCAGACAAGAAGATCAGTCCGCCGCTGAGGGTCATCAGAACGTAGCCGGTCCAGGTCCAGGGCAGGAGTTGTTCGGCGACATCGGTCACGCGCCGTTTACGGAAACCCGCACCGACCAGGCGCAGATCCAGAAACACGATGCTGCCGAACATCACGGAGATCGACAGGATGTGCCACCAGTGCAGCAGCGGATAAAGATACAGCGACTCGCGAATCCCGGTGCTTACCGCCGTATCCCGCAGCCATTGGCACAAACCAAGCAGGCTCATGAGACGATGGTAAAACGATGGCGGAATTTCTGCACGAAACTGCCTTTGAGATGGCTGTGTCCAACGTCCGGTTCGGCGCTGGAGTCACCCGCGAAGTCGGCCTGGATCTGGGCGACTTGGGCGCGCGCAACGTCCTGGTCCTCACCGATCCTGTACTACGCGGCCTGCCGCCGGTGGCTGCGGTGATGGAGTCGCTTGCGGCAAACGGCGTTCGGGCCACACTCTACGACCGTGTGCGCGTCGAACCCACCGATGAGTCCTTCCAGGACGCGATCGCGTTTGCGCGCGCGGGCCAATACGACGCGTTTGTTGCCGTCGGCGGGGGCTCGACCATCGACACCGCCAAGGCGGTGAATTTGTATGTCACGTATCCACCCGCCGACTTTCTCGATTACGTGAATCCGCCCATCGGGAAGGGCGTGCCGGTCCCCGGGCCTCTCAAGCCGCTGATCGCCATCCCTACAACTGCGGGCACCGGGAGCGAGACCACTGGCGTGAGCATTTTCGACTTGACGCGCATGCACGCGAAAACCGGCATCGCGAGCCGCAGGCTCAAGCCCACGCTGGGCCTGCTGGATCCGGAGAACACGCGCACCATGCCACCGCAAGTGGCGGCCTCCAGCGGCCTCGATATCTTGAGCCACGCGGTTGAATCCTTCACCGCGCTCCCGTACCATTGCCGCCCGCATCCGGCGCGGCCGCTGTTCCGTCCGGCCTATCAAGGCTCGAATCCGGTCAGCGATGTGTGGAGCTTGCAGGCATTGCGCATGGTGGCCGACTGCTTGGTGCGCGCCGTGGAGGATCCGGAGGACGGCGAAGCCCGCGCGCAGATGCTGCTGGCGGCATCCTATGCGGGCGTCGGTTTCGGCAACGCAGGCGTGCACCTGCCGCACGGGATGTCCTACCCGGTGTCGGGCAACGTCAAGAGTTACCGCGCTCCCGGTTATGCCGTGGATCACCCACTTGTGCCGCACGGAATTTCCGTGATCTTGAACGCTCCAGCGGTGTTCCGCTATACGGCGAGCGCCAATCCGCAGCGGCATTTGCAAGCGGCGCAAGCTTTGGGTGCGGATACGTCCCGCGTGCGCCCCGCAGACGCGGGGAACGTGCTGGCGGAGCGCATCACCTGGTTCATGCAGCGCCTCAAGACGCCGAACGGCCTGCGGGAGCTGGGCTACAGCGCCTCCGATATTCCCGCGCTGGTGGAAGGCACGCTGCCCCAGCACCGGGTGACGAAACTTTCGCCGCGCCCGGCGGGCCCGGAGGAACTGGCGGGATTGTTCGAGCAGGCCATGGTGGCCTGGTGAGAAGGAGAGATGCAGAGCATGGCGGGAGCCGGAATCAAGACCGTTTCCTACTACATCAACGGGATTTGGGAAAAGCC
Source organism: uncultured Bordetella sp. (assembly GCA_964614015.1). GTDB lineage: Bacteria > Acidobacteriota > Terriglobia > Bryobacterales > Bryobacteraceae > Palsa-187. The sequence goes on from CAZTKA010000119.1 coordinate 2,067, forward strand.
GCAGGGGCGCGAGATGCGGCCGGTGATGAATCCCGCCACGGGGGAGGTGCTGGCCGAGGTCCCGATGGCCACCGAGGACGACGTCGATCGCGCCGTCACCACGGCTCATGAGGCGTTCCTGCGCTGGCGCGAAGTGCCCGTCGTGGATCGCGTCCAGGTTCTGTATCGCTACAAAGCGCTGCTCGAAGCGCACGCCGCCGACCTGGCGGAGGTCCTCACCAGCGAAAACGGAAAAACGCTCGGCGATTCCGCGGCCGAAGTGCGGCGTGGCATTCAGATGGTGGAGTTTGCCTGCGGCATGCCCACCTTGAAGATGGGCGATTCGCTGAAGGACGTGGCCGCAGGCATCGACTGCCGGACCATTCGCCAGCCCATCGGCGTATGCGTGGGCATCACGCCGTTTAATTTCCCCGCGATGGTCCCCATGTGGATGTTCCCGTTTGCCATCGCCTGCGGAAACAGTTTTGTGCTCAAGCCCTCCGAACGCGTGCCGCTGACGCCCAGCCTGGCGATCGACCTGCTGCATGAGGCCGGATTGCCGGCGGGCGTCCTGAACCTGGTCCACGGCGAACGCGGCACGGTGGATGCCTTGCTGCATCATCCGCTCGTGCGGGCCGTGTCCTTCGTCGGCTCGACGCCTGTGGCCAAGTATATTTACGCCACCGCGGCGGTCGAAGGCAAGCGCGTGCAGGCGCTGGGCGGCGCGAAGAATCACATGGTGGTCATGCCGGACGCCGACCTGCCGAAGACCGTCGAGGCGATCATCGCCAGCGCCTTCGGCGCGGCGGGGCAGCGCTGCCTGGCGGGCAGCGTGCTGGTTCCCGTGGGAAACGCCGCCGGGCCGCTGTTGCAGTTGCTGGTGGAGCGCACCAACGCGCTGGCGGTGGGCGACGGATCGCGGCCGGGGGTGGACATGGGTCCTTTGATCAGCGCGGAACATGCCGGCCGCGTCGCCGGATACATCCAGCGCGGCATCGCCGAAGGAGCGCGCCCGCTCACCGACGGCCGTCTCCTCCGACGCGACTGCGGAGGCTATTTCCTTGGCCCGACGATTCTGGACGAAGCCACTCCCGGGATGGCGATTGCCTGCGAGGAAATTTTCGGGCCTGTGCTGACCGTGATCCGCGTGCCCAGTCTCGAGGCAGCCATCGCGCTGGTGAACCGCTCGCGTTTCGGAAACGCCAGCTCCATCTTCACCGCCAGCGGTGCGGCCGCGCGCGAGTATTGCTCACGCGTCGAGGCCGGCATGGTGGGCGTAAACATTGGCGTGGCGGCGCCGATGGCGTTCTTCCCGTTCGTGGGATGGAAGCAATCCTTCTTCGGCGATCTGCACGCGCACGGCAAGGATGCCGTCGCGTTTTACACCGAGCAGAAGGTGATCATGAGCCGCTGGTTTTAGCCTGTGGCCGCGCTCGGCCGCGCGCCGGACCTGCGGACGGTTTCATCACTGCGGGCTTCTCGCTCCATCGGCCGAGCCGGTAGGTGCGTTCATAACCCGCGGTCAGATTCCGAATGATCACCACCGGGGCTCCCGAGGCCTCGCAGGTGTAGACTTCCTGGATCCGTTGTGAGGGCGCCGCATCGGAATGCGCGACTGGAAACCGTGTCAAGTCCATCTCCCCGGCCAGCGCCGGATCGAACGGGAACAAAATATCGTCCCAGGCTGTGATGCCGCCGGCGGCCGCCAGCGGACGTCTATTGGATGCCTCGATGTAGCGAAAGTGGCCGATGTTATGCACCGGCGCGTACTCGCGCGTGACGCGCAGCGGTTCGTCTCCGGCGGCGGGCAGGCGCGTGCCCGCCGCGAAAATCGGATCAAAGACCACTTGCCGGCCCGCGTCGTCTTCCCGCCACACGCCGAAATCGCGGGAGAACACTTCTCGCAGTCTGTAGCCGCTTTGCGCATCCGCCTGAATCGCAAGCCCGATAGCGGTAGCCGAGCGCGTGTGTTCGCTGCGCTTGACCTTGCGGCCGAATTCTTCCTTGAGCCGGCGCGCCACCAGCGGCAATTCGCTGCCGCCTCCAGTGATGTACAACGTCTCGACCTCGGATTGATCCGCGAGCGATAACGCGGCCTGCACCGAGGCTTGGAGCGGCTCCTGGCAGCGCGCGTAAAAATCCGCCACCGGAATCACGGCCTGCCCCAAGCCCTCTTCGACCACATCGAGATCCACGGTGATACGCCGGGAATTGGGATGCAGCGATTCTTTCTGGCGGCGGCACTCCTCTTCCAGCCGGAACAGCGCGGCCGGATCGAGCGAGGCGAGCCGCTCTTCGCCCAGCGCCATTTCCGCGAGAATCCGGTCGAAATCGTCGCCGCCCAGGTTCGGGATGCCTGCCGTGGCGAGCACCGTATGCTCCTGGTCTCCGAGCGCGACGAGCGAAACGTCGAACGTGCCGCCGCCCAGATCGTACACCAGCACACGCGCATCACCGGTGCGTCCAGCCTTGCGCCTGTGGCCGTATTCGATAGAGGCGGCCGAAGGCTCATTCAACAAGCCGAGCACATCGAATCCGGCCCGCCGGAAAGCCTCGGTGGTCAGGAAGCGTTGATTACTGGCGGCGTTGGCGGGCACGCCGAGCATGACTTCCAGCGGCTCTTTCGAGCCGAAGTGCGCAAGCAGCGCCTGCCGCAGGCTCGCTGCGAGTCCCGTGACAAGAACGATCAGGGGCGTCGAAGTCCCGCCCGCTTCCAGGCACGTGTGCGGCCCGGCGCCGGCGAGGTAACGCTTAATAGAGCGGATGACGGTCCATCCAGGCTCCGTCTGCAAGGGCCAGGCGTCCCAGCCGTATCGGCGCTCAGCTCCGCGAATCGCCACCAGGGGAGGGAACCAATCCACGGTGGCGTCCGGGCTCTCGAAGGGAACCAGCGGGAAATTGCCGCGATCCGCCGCGGCCGCGACAATCCGCGTGGTTCCGAAGTCGATGCCAAGCCGCATTCCTTCATGGTGGCATGTTTGCCAACGGGAAGGAGCGCGGGCGTACAATGGTCGAGTGATGAAATACCTGCTGGTGCTGATTCCATTAGTGTGCTGGGGGCAAACCGGACACCTCTCCAACCTGAAGCAGTTGACCAAGGGCGGGCAGAACGCCGAGGCGTATTGGTCGCCGGACGGAGCCAAGCTGATCTTCCAGTCGACGCGCGATGGCAACGCCTGCGACCAGATCTACATCATGAATGCCGATGGATCGAACCAGCGCATGGTTTCGACCGGCAAGGGTGTGACGACGTGCGGCTACTTCCTGGCCGACGGCAAGCACTTCATTTACGCCTCCACGCACGAAGCGGGCGCGGCCTGCCCGGCTCCGCCCGATCGCAGCAAGGGATATGTGTGGGCTGTGTACCCCGGCTTTGATATTTATCTGGCGGACGAAACCGGCAAAATCGAGAAGAAACTGACGGAGGCGCCGGGCTATGATGCCGAGGCCACGGTGAACTGGAAGAAGAACCAGATCATTTACACGTCGATGGCGTCGGGCGATCTCGACTTGTGGACCATGAAAACCGATGGCTCCGGCAAGCAGCGGCTGACGGCATCGGAAGGCTACGACGGCGGCGCTGTGTTTTCGCGCGACGGCTCGAAGATGGTGTGGCGGGCGTTTCATCCGGATACTCCGGAAAAGCGCACGACGTACCGGGATCTGTTGAAAGAGAATCTGACGGCTCCCATGAAGATGGAATTGTGGGTGGCCGACGGGGACGGTAAGAACGCCAGGCAGATCACCAATTTCGGCTGCGCGAGCTTCGCGCCGACCTTCACGCCGGATGGCAAGAAGATCCTGTTCAGCTCCAACATGCACGCTTGCGACACGCGCCGGTTCGAATTGTATTTGATCAACGTGGATGGTACGGGTCTGGAGCAAGTGACGAACTTCGGCGGGTTCACGTCATTCCCTGAGTTCTCGCCGGACGGCCGGAAAATCGTGTTCAACTCGGATGATCAGGCCACCGGAACCTACGAATTCAACGTCTTTACGGCGGAGTGGAGATAAATCATGATGCCGCGCATCGTAAATCTGACGGCATGTCTTTTGGCGGCGGCACCCCTGTTCGCGGGCAAGCGTATCCAGATGGAATCGGCCGACCTCGCGACGAAAGGCGTGGAGCAACAGGAAATGTTGCTGGATGCGACGCGCTTCCGCGTCAATAGCGGAAACACATCCATGATCTTCCTCACCGGCGGAGGCCGCAGCAGGATGCTAGTGCTCGACAAGTCCCGCAACGAGTACATGGAGATGGACCAGCAGACCATGGACCAGATGGGCCAGATGTTGCAGGGCATGATGGCGCAAATGGAGCAGATGATGAAGGGCATGCCTCCCGAGCAGCGCGCGATGATGGAGCAGATGATGAAGGGCAAGATGCCGCAGATGCCCGCGGCGGCCGCCGCCCCGCCGACCGTGTATGCCGCGCAGGGCCGCGGATCGGTCAACGGCTTTGCCTGCACGAATTACGAAGGCACGCGGGCCGGGCAGAAAGTGGCGGAGGTGTGTGCGGCGCAGCCGGAAGATCTGAAACTCGCGGCGGCCGATTTTCAGGTGTTTCAAAAAATGCAGGAATTCATTAAGGGCCTGGTGCAGGCGATGCAGAACTCGCCGTTGATCGCCTCCGTGAATGCGGGGCTCGCCGAGACGGGCTTCGAGGGGTTCCCGGTGCAGCGCACGACGTTCGTAAACGGCCAGGCGACCCGCAGGGAACAGTTGAAGTCGGTCACCGATGCAGCCTTCACCGACGCGGACTTCTCGGTCGGCAATGCGCGGAAGACGGAGATCCCGGACATGAGCGGAATGATGGGGGCCGGGCGGGGGCGTGGGAAGTAACTCGCCACCGCCGCCGTGCGGCCGTTGCCGCAGGGCTGTGACTAAGAAGGCCGGCGAGGGCGCAGACACACGGCCAACGCGCTCTTCCGCCGAGGGGCCGCGATGCAGAGTTAGCGCATGGCGAGGAGAGTCACCGGAGCCAGAATAGCAGACTACGCCGACCGGTAACTTCCGAGCACCCGCAGAAAATCCGCCACTTCGCTGAGATGATTCAGCGCGTGTTCCACGGCCGGATCCGTAGAGCGGCCCACCAAGTCGAGATAGAACAAATACTCCCAGGGTTTGCCGCGCAGCGGCCGCGATTCAATTTTGGTGATGTTGAGATCGCGCAAGGCGATCGCGCTGAGCGCCCGGAACAGCGCGCCCGGGATGTTGCGCGTGGAAAACACCAGCGACGTCTTCCAGGGTCGGTTGGCGGACCCGGCGGGCGTGCGCGGCTTGGATCCGGCGGGCTCCAGCAGAAAGAAGCGCGTGTAGTTCTGGCGGTCGTCTTCGATGCCGCGCCGGAGGATGCGCGCCTTGTAGATTTCGGCGGCGAGCGCGCTGGCGATGGCCGCTGCGCCGGGCGGGCGCTGCTCCATGATCATTTTGACGCTGCCAGCCGTGTCATAGAAGGCTTCTTTTTCGATGTGCTTGTGGCGGGCAAAAAATTCCAGACACTGGTTGAGGGCCACCGGGTGCGAGTACACCTTCTTGACCTGGGCCAACCGAAGTCCGGGCGGCGCGATCAGATTATGCACGATGCGCACGCTGGTTTCGCCCGTGATGACGAAGTCATGCTTCAGCAGTAGGTCGTAATTTTCATGAACCGAGCCATGCAGCGTGTTCTCGATGGGAATGACAGCGGCGTCCACGTCGCCGCGAGCCAGCGCACTGAAGACCTGGTCGAACCACGGCTGCGGAACGGGACGGGCTTTCGGCCCGAGCAGTTGAGCGACGGCCTGCTGGCTGAAAGCTCCGAGCTCACCTTGAAATGCGGCTTTGAGGGGCACCTGACTATCTTAACGGGCCGTCCCACCGGTAGGCGCCGGGCGGCGAAAGGCCGATCAGGTCGAGCACACGATCCACGCTGTGACCGACGATGTCATCCACCGTCGTGGGGTGATGATAAAAGCCGGGAACCGGCGGAGCGATAATCGCGCCCATCTCCGCCAGCGCCGTCATCGAGCGCAAGTGGCCCAGGTGCAGCGGAGTTTCGCGGACCATCAGCACCAGGCGGCGGCGCTCCTTTAACGTCACATCCGCCACGCGGATCATCAGGTTCGAACTGATGCCCGAAGCGATCGCCGACATGGTATGGATCGAGCACGGCGCGATCACCATGGCGTCGGAGGTGAACGAGCCGCTGGCCAGCCGGCATCCGATATCTTCCACGGCGTAGTGGCAGTGCGCCAAGGCGCGGAAGTCGGCGGCGGATTTTCCCATCTCAAGATGCGCCGTACGCTCGCCGGAGCGGCTCAAAATCAGGTGGATTTCCACGCTGTCCTGCGCACGGAGTTTTTCGAGAAGCCGCCATCCATAAATGCTGCCGCTGGCGCCGGTGACTCCGACGATGATGCGCTTGGGCTGCATGCTTACACGAGTCCCCGCAGCCACGCCTTGGCCTCGCGGAGGCGTTCAAAGCGCCTTTCTTCCTGCTTGAAGGCCACGGTGTGAATGCAGCGCCTGGCGCCAGCGTGCTGCTCGGGATGGCGCAGGTGCAGCATCTCGTGAAACATCACGTATTCGACCACGAAGCGAGGCACTTCAGGGGAATCCAGCAACCGGCTCAGCACGATCGCGTGGTGCGAAGGATCGTAGTGGCCGAGCAGCGTGCGCGAGGGCCTGCGGCTCCAGCCGAGCGCCGGCCGCGCCATCAGCCCGAAGAAGTAGCGGAAGTTCATTTCCTCGAAGACTTCGAGCAGATCATAGTGGCGGCCAGCCGGCGGGTCGAAGTGCTTGCGCCCGCGCTTGGAGCGCACCTGATCCAGGCTGCGGCGCACGTCATGACGGTTCAAATAGCGCCGGTAGCGGTCGTCGCTGTCGCGCGGTACCGGCCGCCGGAAGAGTTTGGCTAGCAGAATCTCGGCAAGCGCCTCCTGCACCGTTTCCGGAGCACTCGCGAGCGTGTCCGCCATGCGCACGCGAAGCACTCCGCCGGCCAGCAGGACCTGTGCGTTGGCGTTTGCGTAGCGCCGGATTTCGACGCGGATCTCAGGCAGCCGAGCGCGGGGTTTAAGGGTCCGGAACACGCGAGCGTAGATTTGTTCAGGGCCGGAAACCATTCCATTCCGAATGTAACACGCACAGCGCGTCACTTCCCGCGGGCCTCTGGAATTTCTCGCGCGCCGTCCTCGAGGCCAAGCATCTTGACCACTCGCGGGCCTTCCGGACGCGCTGGTTTCGAGCTTCCCGGTCCGGCGCGTAGGGCGACCAGGTGCCGCCCGATCGAAATCCAGGTAAATATTGCATTCTCCCTCTCATTCGGACTCGCCGAATCAATCACTTACACCTGGCAGAGGAATTGCAATCGATTTGGGCATGGAACGGGCCGAATACGCAGCCGCTTACGAGAACGGATTGGGAGCAACGCGGCGTTTTCTGCTCTCGCGCGGCGCGCAGTTCGAGGAAGCCGATGAGATCGCTCAAGCAGCTTGGGTGCGCGGGTGGGAACACCGCGATCAACTGCGTGATCCGTCGCTGGTCGGCTACTGGGTGAACTCGATTGCCCGCAACATGCACCTGGCGCGGTTTCGCGGGGCGCAAATGAGTCCCCTTGAAGGCGTCGATCCTTCCTACCGGATGAACCTAGACAGCGTAATCGAGCTGCGCCGCATGCTGGAACAGTGTACCCAGCGCGACCGACGGCTGTTGGAGAAGAGCCTGGACGGTTACTCGGCCGAGGAGCTGGCAAAGGCGGAAGGTATCAGCTCGACCGGCATTCGCGTCCGGCTGCTGCGCATCCGTCAATCGCTGCGGCAGCAACTGGCGCTGGCCGCGTAATTCTTCCGCAGTTTCTTGGCCGGCCGCTCAAACCGGCGCCTCAAAAAAACCGCCGCAGCCCGGAAGCATTTTCCGGCCGCGGCGGCCATTTTGGGGAAGTGGCGATTCTTCAGTTTCCGGCGATGGTGGTCAATTCCGGCACGAACAATCGGATTTCGACCCGGCGATTCAGCTTGCGGCCATCGCGGGTGTTGTCGTCGCCCACCGGCAGAGCATAACCGGAACCAATCGTGTTGATGCTGCGCAGCGCCAGTCTGTGTTCATTCACCAGATACCGGGTCACGGCTTCCGCGCGGCGCTGGCTCAACACGGTGTTCGTGTCAGCCGAGCCGGTCTTATCGGTGAAGCCCTGCACTTCGATCATGTAGCGCGGGCTGCCGGCGGCGCGCCGGGCGATGGCGTCCAGTTTCGCAGTCGCGTCCTTATCGAGCGTAGCCGAGTTCAGCGCGAACAGCACGGTTTCCGAGGCCGCTAGCTGGAAACGGTTCGCGGCATCCACCTTGCGTTCAACCGTGGTCTGCACCTCGTTGGCCCGGGCGATGCCACGTTCTCCGACCGAGCGGGCCTCGTCGGCGGCCGATTTGGCGGTGTCGGCCGAACGCTGCGCTGCAACGGCAGCGTCGTTGGCGCGCTGTGCGGCGGCGCCGGCAGCTCCGGCCTTGGTGTCGACATCCGCGATGCGCTCATTGGCCCGGCTCAGGCTGGTCTGCAGGGCGTCAATCTCCTGCGAGTTCGTCGCAATCTGCTGGTCCTGCTGGTTGTTCTTGCCTTCGCCAGCGGTGACGCGG
>CAZTKA010000120.1:0-10582 GCA_964614015.1 uncultured Bordetella sp.
CGGACCTACATCAGCGCGGCGGGCCGGGAGGCGCGTCCGTCACCGTGAACACTTGGCCGTTGCGCATGTACAGCCGCTCGGCTTCTTCCTTGTTGAACGGGCGGGAGCCCCGTCGATTGAACACCGTAAGCTGATTGCCGCTTTCGTCGACCGCGCGGTCACGGTCGATGCCCTTCGAGATCATAAGCGCCGGGCCGTGGGTATGATAGGTCGCGATCAGTTTCGGCGTCGGGCGCGGACTGAAGCCCAGGTAGTTGGGATTGTCGCTCGGCGCGAACAACTGCACGATTTTCAACCCTCCCGCGCCATCGGCCACGTAGGCGAAGGCGCTGGCGTTGCTCATCCCGAGCTTGACGTCGCGCGTGTCGTGCATCGCGCCTCCGGCACTGAACATCTGGTCGAGGCGCGGCTGCTCCGGCTTTTCCACGTCGACAATCACCAGACCCTGCTTGCCGCCGGCGACGTAGGCATACGTGCGCGCGACGTAAATGTTTCGTGCATCCTCCAGGTCCACACGCGCGCCGCGCACCGGCCTTGGCTGCGCGAGCGAGGTCACGTCCAGCACCTTCAGCCCTTCGCGGTCCGTCACGAAGGCATAGCGGAACTGCACGGCGACGCCCGTCGGCTCGACCAGGTCCGGCGCGCCGATCTGCGCCGTGATCTTGGGCTCCAGCGGATTTGCGATGTCCACAACGGCCAAGCCGCGCGGCGTCAGGATGTAGGCATAGGTTCCGGCAATGGTGATGCGGCGCGCGCCCGTGAGCGCTCCATTCGGGTTGAAGGCCAGCGCCCGCTTCAGGAAATTGTTGGAGGGATCGCCGTCGAGCAGCGTCAGCACACCCGGACTTTTGCTCTTCAAGTCCGGATCGCCAATGATGACAAGGCCTTCCTCGGCGTCGGCCACGTACAGAAAGCCGTACATGAGCGCGATGGGACCTTCCTCATTTTCGGGAACGCGCGTGCGCAGCGGGTCCACGGCCAGCGTCGAAGGCGACGCGACCGCCGTGGCGTTCTTCGTCTTCACATAGAAGCGCTGCCCGAGGGGCGACACGGGAGCCGTCGTGATGCGCTCGGAAAAATTCTTGTTCTCGATGTTGCCAACGTCATAGATGCGGAAGCCGTCCTTGCCGAGCGCGGCGTAGAGATATTCACCCCGCAACTGCAAGTCCAGCACGTTGCCCGCGTGATGCTCGGCCTCCTCCAGTTCGCGATGGCGTTTCTCGACGAGTTCGTTGTAATTGTCCGGGTACGCGATCTTGTGCAGATCGCTGCCGAAAACCGCCCACGGGTCGTCGCGCTCGGCCACGGCCACGGCTTCCAGGCCTTTGGACCCCTCGGCCACATAGATCATGCGGCCCATGGTATTCACCAGATTGGTGCCCTGCATCAGGATTTGCGCCATCCACGCGTTGTTGTCGCCCGCCCGCGAAACGTGGCAACTCGTGCAGGTCTTGGTTTCCTTGGCGCGCACGGTGTGGGGGAAGTACGTGGCGAAGCCGAACCCGCTGAAGCCCTCCGCCGAAATCGTCTGCTGCTGGTAATACATCCAATTGCGATTGGCGTTCTGCGAGCTCACCTGCACCGCGCAGGTGGATCGCGTGGGCGCGATGCGGTGGCCCGTCACGGTTCCGTCGATGCCCAGCATGTAAATGTCGTCACGCAGGACGTCGAAGTTGTATTGCGTGTAGTTACGGGTCTCCAATCCCTCGTTGTGCAGCATCGGCGACTTGGCGTTGGACCGCATCGGCAAGTGGCAGCCGAAACAACTGGTGGTCCATGAGGAGTGGCATGTGTAACAGGTCATCCTGCTGTTAGCGTGCGCCAGCTGCGCCTCATCGGAAGGCGCCGATCCCCACGTCTGTCCGTCCTTCAAAATCGTCTTTGCCAGGCGCGATGCTTCGCTGTAGTGTTCGTTGCCGGGCGTGATCGTGTCCATCACCTGCACGACCTCCCACTGCTTGCCGGGTTCGACCGAAGAACGCTGGTAGAGTCTCCCGTTCTCCCAGTAGAAGCGGCGCTGGCCGGTACCCGTGCGCTGCAACGCCAGGTTCGTGCCCCCGCGCGGAGCCGCCGCAGCCGACGTCGTTAACTTGGCCTTCTGCGTGATCGTTCCATGGCAATCGATGCAATCGATCTCCACCGCATTGCGCGTCTCGCCATAGATGTTGCCGTTGCCGTGGCTGTCCTGCTCGAAGTGGCAATCGATGCAATGCATGCCTTTTTCGAGATGAATGTCCATCAGGTGCACGGCCTTTTCAAATTTGCCGGGATCGTCGTGCGGGACGATGTTGTCGTCCTTGTCCAGCAGATTCCCTTTGCGGTCGCGCTTGTAGACCGCGCGAAACACCCAGCCGTGCCCGTGGAAATCGGCGAACTGGGTGTGCTTCAGTTGCTTGTTGAACTCCGGCGTGCCGACGTTCTCCAGGAACGCCAGTTCCCCCCACAGGCCGCGCGCGGCCGCGCCCTGCGGATTCGCCAGCCAGGACTGGAAACGGTCGTCGTCGGACAGGTTGCGCTGCTTCTCCGGGTACATCACCTCCCCGTCCGTCTCGCTATCCCACCAGATCAGCCCCAAATACGAAGCGACCATATTCGTGCCCGGATGAATATGGCACACGATACACGTGCTGGTCGGGATCGAGCGTGTGAACTCATGCCGGATCGGGTGCCCCGATTCGTCCTTCGGAATCGTCGGGTCCATCTGGTAGCTCCGCCCCTGGTTGCCGTACTGCGCATACCGGCCGGAATGCACCGGCGAGCGGTCGTTGGCGTACACCACGTGGCAGGCTGTGCAGCCGCTGCCGCGATAATCGCCGGGATGGTCGTTGGTGCCAGGCTGGGATAGCAGCGGGTCGAGCAAGCGCGTCTTCTGCAAGCCCAGGAATACAGGATCGACGCGCAGCAGGGTACCCAAGCCGCGGTCGCTCAATTTGTCATCCGGGCGGCCAGGTTCCGATTTCGGATTCGGATTGCCGGTATCGATGCGCGCTCCGCCGCCCCGCTCGAACACGCGCAGAATGTTGCCGGGCTGCGTCACCTCCCAGCGCGGCAGCGGATCGAGGTACGGCAGGATGCCCTTATCCCGCGTCAGCTCGGGCGTTGGCGCGGGCGACGTCTGGATGCGTCGCGGGATTCCATCGGGGCCGTAGCTCTCGCCGAAGCGGGTGTTCTTGAAGGGCACGGCGCCGTTGTTGTAGAGCGCCGCGCCCCAGAGCATGCCCCCATGCGTCATCATGCTGGTCTGCACATTGCGCACCTGGGTGACGTGGCAGTTCGCGGCGCCGCAGGTGTTCTCCGCCACGCGCAGATCGCCCGGGTTCACAAAGCGGATGTACTCTTCGCTTTCTTTCAGCCAGTCCGCAAAGGGCCGTACGGGATTCGCCGAGCTCTTCCACAGCTCGGGCAGCTTCGGCTTCGGGTGTGCGCGATTCTTGGCCGCGGTGAACTCGGACTCCGCCGCCGGCTTCATCACTTTGGGATCGCCGCCGTGGCAGAAGGCGCAGCCGATGTACACGGTTCCGGTCGCGTGCATGCTCGGCGCCTCCGTCATCCCGTGGCAGGAAACGCATCCGGCGCTCTGACGTTCGGCCTCGGCCTGCGACATCCGCTGCTGCTGCGGCAGCAGCGGCAGCGCGGCCCCGAGCATCAGCAACCCCGCCGCGAAAGACAGCGCGATTCTGACTCGCGACTCCTGTCTCCTGACTCCTTCAAAACTGGAAGCGTACATTGGCGAACCCCGCGTAAAGCGTCGGCGTGGAGTAAATATCGTTGAACCCGCCGAACGGCGAAAAAACGTTGAACCCGCCCGTGATCACCATGTTGTCGGAGATCGCCGGACGATACACAAACCCGAGTCCCGTATCCGCGCCGATTCCGTGGCGGATCGGCGCCTGGAACAGTAAAAGTTCCAGTGGCTCCGTGTGATGGAATTGCATGGCGTTGAAATTCAGCACAGCCCTCCACTTCGGCGTTACTTCCACGTCAAGCCCGCCATTGTAGACAAGGATGCCCGGATTCACGAAGTTCGCCTGCCCCTGTGTTTTGCTCGAGCGCAGGCTGGGCAGCAGGCTGCCTCCCTGTACCAGGCCGACGCCCGTGCCCGTGAGCCGGATGCCTTCGCGGTTCCAGAAGCTGAAGAATCCGCCGGCGAAATTTGAGTTGTCGAGAATGGCATCGAAGCCTCGAGCCGTGCCGTCGCGGGGATTGTCGTCGCCAGAGGCGAAAAACAGCGAGCCTCGAATGCGCAGCCAGTCCTTGTCGATCGACAACTCCGCGGCGGCCATCTGCGCATTGATGTCCGTCTTGCGTCCGGCGATCAGGTTGCGTGAATCCGTGCCCAGCACCTGATAGAACGCATGGGTGACGTTAACGCGCCCGAAATGGCCGTCGCCGGCCAGCCCGTAATAATACGACCGGATCTTGTGAGGCCGCGCCAGCCCGATCGCCGCCGGGCGCACCAGAAACCTGTTTGTGTCGAACTGCAAGGTGGCGTCATCCTTGTCGTAATGGAAACTGGCCTGAATCGTATAGCCGGGTTTCCAGAAATCCTGCCGGTAAAAGTTCGCCACGAAGACCTGCCGGCCGCGGTAGGACATGCTGTTCAGGCCGCTGTTGGTGTCCTTTTCGAGCATCGCGAAATACGCCGCGTTGTACTGATACCGGTTGGCCTGATAATTGCCGAAAATACGCAGGCCCGGTTCCTGATCGAAGAAGATGAAACCCTTGAAATCGCTGTTGAACGTCTGGATCCCGGCGCGCGCGCTGAGGAAATCGTAGTTGTTGCTCAGGTCTTTGATTTTGTATTCGACAAAGGCTTCCTGCAAACCGATCTGTGTGTCCAAGCGCGTTGTTCCCTTGCGCGGGTCGATGTTCACGACGCCGTTTTCACGCACTTTGAAGTAGTTGATGTTGAATTCCGGAGTAAACTTCACGCGCCAATCCGGCGGGCGGTAGGCCGCGTCGCCATGAAAAAGATCCGCCGACAAGCTGAAATTCTGGGCCAGGAAGAACTGGCCAAAGCGCCCGAAAAAAGGGTCGGCGTCAGGGTCCGCCGAGCCCAGATTGCTCGTGGTCGGCAAACGCCGGCCATCGACGAAGGTATCGCTGGCCAGCAGCAGATTGAGAAAGGTACGCTGTCCCAGGATCGAATAATCGCCCTTCAGCGTGTTGCGGTTGAACGGATCGTACCAGTGGCCCGGTGTGAACTGCACATCGCCGCCTTTGGATCCCGGAGGCCCGTACCGCCGGTATTCCCAAAATTCGTACTTCCAGCGGTTCGGAACCGGTTTGAACACTTCGCTCGCCGGGGGCAGGATCACCGGAACAGGCGCCACAGTCACGCCGGCCGGAGGTGTTTGCGCCAGAGGATAGTTGCGGTAGACGCTTGGGGGCTCCGGCGCGGGCGGAATGCCGGGCTCGGGCGGTCCCGGAACGGATTCAAGCGTGGCCTCGAAACTGAACACCTCGCCGGCGGCGAGCGCGATTCCGGTGCGTTCCATCGGGAAGAATCCGTCGCGCGTGGCGCGCAGACGATAGCGCCCCGGAGCTAGGTCCAACATCCGAAACACGCCATCGCCGGTGGTGTCGGCTGTCGCGCTGGTTCCCCCTGCCTCCCGTTCCAGCACGACGCGCACGCCGCCTAACCCAAGCCCGGTCTGCGTTCGGAGCACGCCCTGGATCGCTGCCGCCGTAGGTGACGCTTGCCGTGGTATCCGTTGTACGTCCTCGGGCGCCTGGCCTTGAGCTGGCGCCCAACCGCCCAAACAAAATGCAATGATAATGGCTATGTTTCGAACCGGAATCCGCGCCTGGGCCAGTGGGAACAATGTACGCCATCTTATCACTGTGACCAGGCGCTTCGGGATCGCGATTCTTGGAATTTTCGCAGCATGTGTGCCAGCATTCGCACAAGGCGCGTCCTCGGTGAGTTGCACGCAGCAGGCGGCCGCACATCAGATCCGTTACAGCGGCTACAAAGAACTCCTGCCCGACCTGCTGATTTCATGCACCGGGGGGACGCCGACCGGCAGCGGCCAAACCGTGCCGTTCCAAACACTGACCGTGACCGTGAACACGGACGTATCGAGCCGGACTCTGTTGGCGCCCTGGAGCGAAGTGCTGTTGCTGGTGGACGACCCCGCGCCCGCAAACCAGTTGGTCTGTCCCCTGCCGGCTTGCGCCATCTTGGGCACCAACGGGGGCAACACTTACTCGGGCGCGCCCGGACGTCCAAACGTGTTCGTGGGCCAGTACGCCTCCGTCAATGCCATTTCTTTTTATTTTCCCTTCGACCCCCCGGGGGCAGGCACGCGGAAGCTGCGCATCGTGAATCTGCGCGTCGCCGGAGTCTACGTAGGTGTGGGGGGAACCGTCACGGCAAACACCGCGGGAGTCCCGCTAACGAATCCCTCCATTGCCATGGCAACCGCGCAGAATGCATTTTCCCTGAACGTTGCGGACCCGCAGTTCGACGGCGCCAACATCGCTTCCTTCAAGCTTCGTCTGACGGAAGTGTTCAGCAAGTCTTTCAAGGCGCGCACCTTTGCCGGACCCGGCGCCGTGAATCAAGACCTGCCCGGCAGCCCGCGCGATTATGACACCGGATTCTATAACTCCGCCTTCCCGTCCACACAACTCGGGGATCTGAGCCAGGCCGGTCTGGCGGACACCGGCACGCGTGTGTTGGTGCATCTGATGGGTGTTCCTTCCATGGGCGTGACTTTCACCGTGCCGGCCACGATCAACCTCGGCTTGTTTGTCGGTCAGGCCCGACTGATCAACTCGGATTCCTATGGCGGCGGCCCGTACAGTCCTGCGTCCGGCGGCCAGATTCAGCCGGGTGAAAACGGGGAGGCGTTCATCGTCTATGAATTTACCGAAGCCTTGCCGGGCAGCTTCGAAACTTTGGAGATTCCGTTCACGGTGAACTATGCTCAGGGAGCCCGTGCGTTGACCCACCTGGACGGCGAGGCGTCGCTGGCGCCTTCGGCCACTTACTACGACACCAGCATTCCTTCCTTCGAGCCGCAGTTCGGCATCGGCTTCAGCGTCGACCCGCCTCCGCTTTCGTTCCTCACCTCGGCGTTGCCGAACGGCAGGGTAGGCACCGTCTACTCTCAGATGATCCAGGCCACCGGAGGCACTCCGCCGTACACGTTCCAGGTCTCGAGCGGCGTTCTTCCACCGGGCTTGGCGCTGCAACCTGACGGCACGCTCAGCGGCACGCCGGTTCAGGAAGGCACCTTCACTTTTATCGTGGGATTGTCCGACAACCAGGAAGGGTTCGACACGCGCACGTTTCAAATCCTGATCGCGCCGTCCGTGGAGATTATCACGAGCTCGCCCCTGCCGCCAGGAACCGCCGGAAGCCCGTATGCCACCACGTTTGCCGCTGCCGGCGGCAAGGCTCCGTACCGATTCTTTTTCGTGGACAACCCGCCGATCGGATTCAGCCTGAGCCAGAACGGAGTACTCAGCGGCATGCCGCCAGCCCCCGGCACGTTCACCTTCGCGATTCAGGTGCTGGACGCGTTGAATTCCTCGAACGTAAAGAGCTTCACGCTGAACATCGCGCCGGCGGGCTCTATCTTCCAGCTTTCCACCTTGCAGCTCACGTTCACGGGGGCTCAGGGCGGGCCGCCCCCTCCGGTGCAGTCGCTGACGATTCAGTCCCTGGTGCAGCAGCCCGTCGCCTTCACGGTAACCACCGACGGAGGAAGTCCGAGTATTCCCGCGCCCGGGTGGCTGAGTCTGCTCTTTGCAAACACTTCCGTGCCGAACCGCATCACTGTCGGCGCGAATCAGGGCAACATGCAGCCGGGAACTTATGCGGCCAGGATCCTGCTCGGCGTCGCCGGCAACACCGGACAGCCTCTGTTGATCGTGACCGTCAGTCTGACCGTGACCGCGCCAGTCCCTAAGCTCAGCGTCTTCCCCGACCTGCTGAGATTCACGCGTCAGGTCAATCTGCCGGGGCTTTCGAGCAAGACGGTGCAGCTCTCCAACACCGGCGGCGGAGGTCCGATTGCCTTCACGGCCTCAGTCGTTAATGCCAGCCGCTGGATCAAATCCGTCACGCCCAACTCGGGCCAGGCTGGTTCCAGCACGCCGACGTTTGTTCGCGTGGAAATTGATTCCACAGGTCTGCCAGTGGGCTTTCAGCGCGACATCGTCCGCTTCACGTGGGCTGGCGGGCAACTGGATTTGCCGGTCGTCCTGTATGTGGCTCCAGCGGGTGCGATCATGCAATTGACCCAGACCGGCGTCTATTTCCGGTCGAGCGCGGGAAATTATCCGCGCGTTGTGCGCCGCGTCTGGATCTTGAACCAGGACGCCTTCAGCACCATCTCCTGGACGGCCACGGTCGTGCGTGGTGACGAGTGGCTGGCCGTCGCTCCGCCCTCCGGGAACTCCCGCTTATCGGATCCGGGCTGGATCACCTTGTCGGTGAAGCCCGCTGCGGCGGCTCTGCCGCCGGGTCCCAAGTACGCACTGGTGCGGATTGACGCTCCAAACACGGCGAACGCGCCGCAGTATGTCATCGGGGTGCTCGACATCCGGCCCGATGCAACAACCGGGCTGGACTTCGATCATGCGGGAGCCGTGCTGACGGCGTTCACCGGGTCGGCGCAACCAGTCGCCGCCGTCATCAACGTGAGCACGGGCGGGAATTCACCCGTGCCGTTCACTACGTCTATTCTCGGATCGGGCGCCGGGAACATCTTCTCGGTGAGCCCGGCGAGCGGCGACGTGAGTCCGGCTACTCCCACACCGCTCGCCGTCACAGCTAATCCAACCGGCTTGGTCCAGGGAGTCTACCCGGCCGAAATCGCCGTCGCCGCCGCGGGACGCGTGGAAACGCTGGCTGTGACGTTGATCGTGGCCGATGCCCCGGCCGGCGAGTCGCTGCCCGCCGGAGCGCGCGCGGCTCCCTGCGTTCCCACTTCCCTGTCGGCGACGCAAATCGGCCTCACCAACAATTTCTCCGTACCGGCCGGATGGCCCACCGCACTGGTCGTCGATCTGCGCGACAACTGCGGCACGCAAGTCCAGAACGGCACGGTCGTCGCGAGCTTCTCCAACGGCGATCCGCCGCTGCCCCTCACCGGCGATGGTGTCACCGGCCTCTATTCGGCCACCTGGCAGCCTGTGGCGCAAGTGACTCCGATGACCATCACGATTCATGCGCAGTCCCCCACGCTGCCCCTGATTACCGTGCCTTTGACGGGTGGAATCACGCCCAACACGGTGCCCACGCTTTTCCAGAACGGCGCGGTCCACAACCTGGACCCCAAGCTCGGCGGACCGCTTGCACCCGGCTTGGTCGCGGCGGTGTACGGATCGAATATGGCCTCGGTGAGCGAATCCACGGGCGCCGTGCCGCTCGTTAAGCTGTACAAGGGCACGCAGGTTTTGGTCGGGCCGTATGAAGCGCCGCTCTATTACGTGAGTCCCGGGCAGCTCAATATACAGATTCCATCGGAGCTTGCGCCAAACCAGCCGTATCCGATTGTCGTGAGCGCCAACGGAGCCCTCACCGTGCCGGACACGGTGAACCTCGTGCCCGTAGTGCCGGGAGTTGCGTACTATTCTTCCAACAACCGCGCTATTGCCCAGCACGCTAACTTCGATCTCGTTACGGACGCGAATCCGGCCAAGCGCGACGAATTCCTCATCATCTACTTGATCGGACTCGGCGCGACGAACCCGGCCGTAGCCTCCGGCGATCCTTCCCCGGGGACGCCACCCTTCGGAATCCCGGTGACGCCGGTAACTGTGACACTCGGCGGAATCCCAGTGGAGGTTCCTTTCGTAGGTCTCACGCCGTTCAGCGTGGGACTCTACCAGATCAACATGAAAGTCCCAGTTTCGGCGCCGCTGAATACGCCGCTGGATCTGGTGATCACGCAAGGCGGCGTATCGGCGAATGTCGCTCAGCTCATCATCGCTCCATAATGGATGCATGGGCTGCATGCGGATTCTTGCGATGCTGCTGGCGCTGGCATCCCTGGCGGGAGCGCGCGCCCTTCAGGACGTCGAGTTCGGCAGCGCGGCGGGCCAGCGCCTGCTGATGGACGCGTATATCCCGGATGGCGCGGGGCCGTTTCCCGCGGCGATTTTGGTGCACGGCGGCGCCTGGGTCACGGGCGACAAGCGCGGAACCGTGCGGCCCTTGTTTGATCCGCTCGCCCAGAGCGGATTTGCATGGTTCTCCATCAATTACCGGTTGCTGAGCGCGCGTGATCCTGCCGCGCTCATCAGCCCCGCCTCGATCGCGGCGCTGGCGGGAGCAATCGAAGATGTGCGCGCGGCCACGGAATTCATCCGCTCGCACGCATCCGATTACAACATCGACCCGCGGCGCGTGGCGCTGATCGGCGAGTCCGCCGGCGCGCATCTTGTTTCGATGGCGGCGCTGAAGGCCGCGCGCGCGGCGGGCGTGCAGGCGGTCGTGGCCTTCTACAGCCCCAGCGACCTGGTGGCGCTCATTGAAAACTCGGGACGCATCCCCGCCGCGCTGCGCCAGGCCGTGAATGGCTCGCCCATGGCCGCGATGCTAATGGCGGGCCTGCGCGACTTGTCT
>CAZTKA010000121.1:0-10527 GCA_964614015.1 uncultured Bordetella sp.
CGCGCAGCAGCGGCACGGCCTGGCGCTGCATGTTCGATCCCATCAGCGCGCGGTTGGCGTCGTCGTTTTCCAGGAACGGAATCAGACTCGCGGCCACCGATACGAGCTGCTTGGGGCTCACGTCCATGTACTCGATCTCCTCGACGTGCTTCAGGATGAAGTTGCCCGCCTGGCGCGCGTTTACCAGCTCCGGAACGATGCGGCCCTTCTCATCCAGCTCCACGTTGGCCTGCGCGATGATATACTTGTCTTCCTCCCAGGCCGACAAATAATCGCAGTGCGCCTCATACTCGGCCGGCTGTTTCTTGGCCGTCTTGTTGATCTTCTCCACTTCGGCCAAAGTCAGGACCTGGCCGACCTTGAGGTCGGTTTCGCCCGGATTGAGCACCACGACTTCGTCAATCACCACGCGGTCCTTCACCCGCCGGTACGGGCTCTCGATGAAGCCGTACTCGTTGATGCGCGCAAAGCACGAAAGCGAACTGATCAGACCGATGTTGGGACCTTCCGGCGTCTCGATCGGGCAGATGCGCCCGTAGTGCGTCGGGTGCACGTCGCGCACTTCAAATCCGGCGCGTTCCCGGGACAGACCTCCCGGCCCGAGCGCCGACAGGCGGCGCTTGTGCGTGATCTCGCTGAGCGGGTTGGTCTGATCCATGAACTGCGACAACTGCGAGGAGCCGAAGAATTCGCGGATCGCCGCCATCACCGGCTTGGCGTTCACCAGATCGTGCGGCATGGCCGTCGACATCTCCTGGTACACGCTCATCTTCTCCTTGATGGCGCGCTCCATGCGGACCAAGCCGATCCGGAACTGGTTTTCCAGCAGCTCGCCCACGGCCCGTACGCGGCGGTTGCCCAGATGGTCGATATCGTCCACCACGCCGATGCCTTTGCGCAGCTTCAGCAGGTACTTGATCGTGTCGATAAAGTCGTTCTCGTCCAGAATGCGCCGGTCCATCGGGTTCCGTCCCTGATTGGCGGGGTCCTGGAGCCAGGCTTCCGGCGCGTACTCGGCGTTCTCGTGGATCTTGATGTTGAACTTCATCCGCCCCACGCGCGAAAAATCATACTTGCGCGGGTCGAAGAACATCCCCTGGAACAACTGCGTGGCCGTGTCGACGGTCGGCGGATCGCCTGGGCGCAGCTTGCGGTAAATCTCGAGCAGCGCCTCGTTCTGCTGCTTGACGCCGTCCTTCTTGAGCGTCATCGAGAGCACGTTGCCCACGTCGTCCAGCTCCGGGAAGAAAATCTCGAAACTCTTGATGCCGGCTTCCATCATTTTGGCCACGATCGCGGGCGTCAACTCATGGTTCGCCTCGATCAGCACCTCGCCGGTATCCATGTCGATGACGTCGGCGGCGACGTACGCGCCCTCCAGATCGTTGGCCTCCACCTGCGCCTGCTCCACTTTGGCCTTCTGGATTTCCTTGAAGACGCTGTTGGTGATCTTGCGGCCCTGCGCGGCGAACGTCTCCCCGCCCTTACTGATGGCAAAAGAGAGCTTGTGGCCGATCATGGCCTCGTTCACCTTCCAGAACAGTTTCTTGTCCTTGATGGTGACCGTGCTGCATTTGTAGAAGGCCCGCAGGATGTCGGCGTCGGTCTTCAGGCCCAGCGCCCGCAGGAACACCGTGCCGTAGAATTTGCGCTTGCGGTCGATGCGTACGTACAGCAGGTTCTTGTTGTCGTACTCAAACTCCACCCAGCTTCCGCGGTACGGGATGATCTTGCCCAGGAAGTAACCCTGCGCCTGCTGCTTTTCAAAGAATACGCCCGGGGAGCGGTGCAACTGGCTCACGATCACGCGCTCGGTGCCGTTGATGATGAACGTGCCACTATCCGTCATCAGCGGGATTTCGCCGAAGAAGACCTCCTGCTCTTTGATGTCCCGGATCGTCTTCGTACCGGTTTCCGGATCCTTGTCATACACGGTGAGCCGGATGGTGACCTTCAGCGGAGCCGCGTAGGTCATGCCGCGCTCCTCGCACTCCGGCACGTCGTACTTCAATTGCAAGCCCACGGGATCGCCGCAGCGGTTGCAGAACGTCACGATGTTGCGGTTAAACGTTCCGCAGCGGTGGCACAGCACTTCGCCCGGATGAAAGGGGTCCGTCTTGATGGTCGCGCCGCAGGCCGGATTCTTACAGGTCGACCGCAGATGGTGCAGACCCTTGAGGTTTCCGCACTTGCACTCCCAGTTGCCGATGGCGTAATCGACGAACTC
Source organism: uncultured Bordetella sp. (assembly GCA_964614015.1). Classification (GTDB taxonomy): domain Bacteria; phylum Acidobacteriota; class Terriglobia; order Bryobacterales; family Bryobacteraceae; genus Palsa-187. The sequence continues at coordinate 2,228 of CAZTKA010000121.1, forward strand.
CAACTGGCTGAGGCCGCGGAAATCGGAGATTGGAAAGACGCTCTTGAAGACGCTCTCCAGACCCGTATCATCGCGCTCGCTCGGCAGCAGATCCATTTGCAGAAACCGCTCGTAGGAGTTGCGCTGCACCTCGATCAGATTCGGAATCGGAATGGAAGTCTTGATCTTGGAGAAGTCCACTCGCTCGCGCATCACGCCAGTTTGGGTGGTTTGCATGGGTTTCGGTTCCTCAAAATTTCACGAGAGCCGGCAGCAGGGCGCCCAACCGCCGCCTTATTTCCAATTCGCCCATTCCACGTTCTGGCGCACGACAGGGCGCCGCGGCGCGGCGCCCTGTGCGCTTACGGGCGGGCAAGACAAAAAGGCCCGATGGTGTGGGCACACCTCGGGCGTAAAATTTTTTCGCAGGGCCGAGCCTCGCGTAAAGAAATACCCTGCGGCTAATTCGAACGAACTGCCGAGCAATTCGCGGGAAGCAAGATTCACTGTTGAAGGTCCGCGCTCTTCCGGTAATCCAATGGTAACAAAAGCCGTCCAACCGGTCAAACGGCTTTTCGAGGGGGACTTGGCCGCCGCCGCTGCCCGGCTCCGGCCTGCCGCCCGAGAGCTCACCTCACTTCGACAGTTGCACCCGCGTCGACGAATTTCTTCTTGATAGCCTCGGCTTCTTCTTTGTTCACTCCTTCCTTGACGGGCTTCGGAGCGCTATCGACTAGGTCCTTGGCTTCCTTCAGTCCCAGGTTGGTGACTTCGCGCACCACCTTGATGACGTTGATCTTGTTGGCGCCCGCCGCGGTCAGGATCACCGAGAACTCGGTTTTTTCCTCCGCCGGAGCCGCCGCCGCGGCGCCGCCCCCGCCCGGAGCAGCCACCGCAACCGCCGCCGCGGCCGCCGAGACGCCCAGTTTCTCCTCGAGCAGCTTCACCAGCTCGGAGGCCTCCAACAGCGTCAGCCCCTGAATCTGTTCCGCAATCGCATTAATGTCAGCCATCGTTTGTTGACTCCTATTTCAAAATCTTTCCTGGCCCTGGAACCATGGAACCTTATTTGAACTTGTTTTCCTTCACGCCCTGATCCACCACCACAGCCAGGTTCCGGCCGACGCCGTTCATGACTGTGACCAGCCGCTGCGCTGGAGCATTGATCAGGTACAGCAGCTTGGCAAAAATCTCTTCCTTCGAAGGCAGCGTCGCCAGCGATTGAATTCCGCTGACATCGACCACCCGGCCTTCCACCATCCCCGCTTTGAACGTGAACGACGGGTTCTCCTTCGCGTACGCCGTCAGCGCCTTGGCCAGCGCGACGGGATCGCCGGAGGTGTATGCGATCGAGCACATGCCCTTCAGATCCTTCAGCAACCCCGCGGCGCCCATGCCCTCGGCGGCTTTTTCCGCGATCCGGTTCTTGATCACCTTGTAGCTGCCACCGGCGCCGCGGACCGCCTTGCGGAGCGCGAAATCCTGCGCCACGGTCAGCTTCTCGTAGCCGGTCAGGAATACGTTGGAAGCCCCCTGCAACTCCACGCGCAACGCGTCCAAATCCTTTTGTTTTTCTGGTTTCTTCTTCATGAACGGATCCTTTTGCCGGGCTAGGCGGTCTTCACGTTATACGGCGTCACATCCAGAGCCACGCCGGGCCCCATGGTCGAACAGATGGTCGCGCTGCGCACGTACTTGCCTTTGGCCGCTGCCGGTTTGGCTTTCACCACCGCCTGCATCAGCGCGCTGGCGTTTTCCAGCAGCTTGGGCGTGTCGAAGCTCACCTTGCCCACGCCGACATGAACCACTCCCGTCTTATCCACGCGGAATTCCACCTTGCCGGCCTTCGTTTCCTTGACCGCCTGCGCCACGTCGTTCGTCACCGTGCCGGTCTTCGGGTTGGGCATCAGGCCGCGCGGGCCGAGCACCTTACCGAGGCGTCCGACGCTGCGCATCATGTCCGGCGTGGCGATCACGGCGTCGAAATCAGTCCAGCTCTCCTGCTGGATCTTATTGACCATGTCCTCCCCGCCCACGTAGTCGGCGCCGGCCTCAGAAGCCTCGCGTTGTTTATCGCCGGAGGCAATCACCAGAACTTTTTTCGACTTGCCCAAACCGTTGGGCAACACGATGGTGCCGCGCACCATCTGGTCGGCGTGCTTCGGATCGACGCCCAGGCGCACGTGCAGTTCAACGGTTTCATCGAACTTGGCAAACTTCAGCTTCTGCACCAGAGGCACGGCTTCCTCCAGCGGATAGGGTCTTGCTTCGATTTGTTTGGCAGCGGCGGTATACTTCTTGCCAGATGAGCGGCTCATAGAGGTATTGGTCCTAGCGGCCCCTGGGGACACAACACGCCCGGAGCCTCCCAAAGTGGTTCAGGATTTACTCTACCATACCGAACCCTGCTTGCGCAAGCGGTGCGGGGGGCTATTCTCGAAGGGCCGGCGGCAATGGCGACGACCTCCACTCCCGCACTCCCCCGGGCCGCCCGCGAGGGCCACTGCACCGGAGCTCCGGAGCTTGCCGCCGCCAAGTTGTCTGAAGAAGTAGAATAAGGGCCACCTACGCGGCCTGGCACGTCGAATTGTCCTTCGATCATGCGGGACGCACCTATCTCTTCGACCTCCGCGCCGAATGGCTGGACCGGCTCGACGAGCTGCGGGCAGAGATCGAGGCTGCCCTGGACTCCGGCGAAGAAGGCCCCCCGCTCTACTCGAACAAGTGAAGCCCAAAACGAATCGCGGCAGCCAAGGGAATTGTGGCCCCGGGGCTGCCGCTTTCTGCGGACAGAATAAAAATCTACTTCTTGGTGAAGACCATCTCCTGCGGGCCTTTGCCGCCGCCTTTCCCGCCGAAACCGCCGCCGCCCTCCACTTCCATGGTCAGCTTCAGCTCGTTGCCGGACACTGTTCCCTTAAAAACCTGCGTGACGCTGTTGCCGCCGAAGTCGCGCACCACCTTGAAGGAAACGTTCGAACCGCTGAGGGTCCCGTCGCTGATTGGCGCAGCTCCGCCTCCGCCGCGGCCGCCTCCGCCTTCCAGGGTTCCGGTCAGTTTGCCGCCTTCGCTCTTCAGCGTCAGCGTCTGCGTCTGCGTGCCTGCCTTGCCCTGGACTTCACGTGTCCACGTGCCGTCCACACTTTGTGCCCACACGACGAGGGCGCTCAGCGCCACCGCCGCCATAAGCGATACAAGGTACTTCTTCATGACTCTGTCAAAGTCCTCCCTGATCTAGCGTAGCTGAATGTGCACCGCCGCTGGTAAGATGACATCAGTTACCCGCGAGGTTACACCCCCGGCGTGGCGTCCGGCTCATTATGAAGGCTGGTTAACAAATCCGCAAGGAGCTCCCCCTGCACTGGAAACTGCTTGAGACGAACTCGGGAGGCGTGGACGCCCTTGCGCGCGCCCTCAAGCTGCAACATCCGGCGGCCCGGGTGCTGTGGGCCCGGGGCCATCATTCCGAAGCCTCCGCCCGTGCCTTCCTGGCCCCCTCAATCACCGATTTGCACGATCCCTTCCTGCTCAAGGATATGGATGCCGCCGTGGCCCGGCTTCGCCGCGCCATCGAGCGGCGCGAGACGATCCTGCTGTACGGCGACTACGACGTCGATGGCACCAGCGCCGTCGTGATCCTGAAGAAAGGGCTCGATCGGTTGGGCGCGCGGGTCGAATTTCACGTGCCCCACCGGCTCCGCGACGGCTACGGCATGCGCAGCGAGGTGGTCGAGGAGGCCGCGGCGCGCGGGATCGGTTTGATCGTAAGCGTCGATACGGGCATCCGCGCCAATCAGGTTGTCACCCACGCCTCCGGGCTGGGCATCGACGTGATCGTCACCGATCACCATCTGCCGGAAACCGAGCTTCCGCCCGCCGCAGCCGTGATCAATCCAAACCGGCCGGATTGCCCCTATCCGGAAAGAAACCTGTGCGGTGCGGGCGTCGCCCACAAGCTGATCGACGCGAAGCTACGGAGCGGGGATTGGCCCACCGCCAAACGCGAGCGCCTGCTCGATTCCTTTCTGAAACTGGCCGCCATCGCCACGGTCGCCGATGTCGTGCCCCTCACGGGGGAGAATCGCGTCATCGTGAAGCGCGGGCTCGCCGGCCTCGGCCAGGTGCGTAACCCCGGCTTGCGCGCGCTGCTCGACGTTTCGGGATTTCCGGCGGGAACCGCGCCGGGTTCGACGGATGTGGCCTTTCGCGTGGCGCCGCGCATCAACGCCGCGGGCCGCATGGCCAGCGCCTCCGATGTGATCGAGATGTTTCTCACTGCGGACCCGGAGCGTGCCCGTAGCCTGGCCGCGCAACTGCAGGAATTGAATCAGGACCGCCAGCAGACCGAGGCGGCGATCGCCGAGGCGATCTATGAACTGTGTGCGGAACAGCCGGTGACCGATCAAGATGCCGCGCTGGTGTTCGCCGGCGAGGGCTGGCACCGCGGTGTGGTCGGCATCGTCGCCAGCCGCGTGGTGGAGCGCTTCCACCGCCCCGCCTTCGTCATCGGGATTGAAAACGGCATCGCCCACGGTTCCGGACGGAGCATCCCGCAGTTCCATTTGCTGGATGCGCTGGAGTCCATGCCGGAGCTGTTCACCAAGTTTGGAGGCCACCGCCAGGCGGCTGGAGTGACCCTGGATGCCGCGCGCATTCACGAATTCCGCCGCCGGTTGCGCGCCTATGCGGCCGAGCGCCTCACGCCCGCCGACTTCGAGCGCGAGCTCGTGATTGACGCCGGCATTCACATCGAGGAAATCACGGACGACAGCATCGCCGAGGTGCTGGATCTCGCACCTTTTGGATGCGGGAATCCTGCTCCGCTGTTCGTGCTGCGCGGCGTGGAGGTGGCCGCGCCGCCGGAGATCAAGAGCGACAAACACGTCTTCGCCCGCTTCCGCTCCGGCGGACGTTTTCTGCGCGTCAAGGCTTGGAATTTCGCAACGCGCACCGGCGAACTGGTCCCGGGGGCGCGGCTGGATCTGGCCGTCGAGTTTCAGCAAGACGCGTATTCGGCCGGGCGCGGATATGCGCCCTGGCAGGCCATCCTCAGGGACGTCAAACCGGCCCACGCGGGCCACGGTCCCTGAGCGGACGCGGCGCTCACGAACGCAACCGGCTCTTCCATTCGGGACCGGGCGCGGCGCACACCTCATCCCGCCCGAAAACCGCATAACGGTGGCGCGCCATCAGACGGTATCCCCAGCGCAGGAGCGGCTTCGGCCACCACCGCAGCAGCTTCACGATTTGCGGCCACGGCGCCGGGAGCCGCGACAGAATCCGTAAGACGGCAGCATCGGCTTCGTAGTGTCGCCCGCCCTCCACCAGCACGACGCTGTCCCAGTTCTTGTTGCCCAGGGCGCTGCGGCCGAGGGCCGACTGGAGCGGTGCGAAATCGAAAGCGCCCTCCCGATCGCGCCGGAGCACGAATTGAACAAATCTGTTGCAAAGATGGCAGACGCCGTCGAACAGAATCAGGGGCCGGGCGGCGAAGTCCACGCCTTTATGATGCCCGATTTCGTCACGAGTGGAAGGGGGACCTGGCGGCCCGCGCCCTCAGGCGGCGGCCAGAGCGTGCTGCGGTACGGGGTCCGCTTCCAGAACCAGCAGCGTGACATCATCGCCCACCTCGGCGTTTCCGACAAACGCGCGATAATCGCCGAGGATCGCCGCGCGCACTTGCTCCGCCGTCGCGCCGCGGTTCCGGCGCAGCACCGCGAAAAGCCGTTGCTCGCCGTATTCCTGGCCCTGCTCATTGGCGCCTTCGACAACTCCGTCGGAGTACAGCACCAACAGATCCCCCGGGCGGAACGTCACCTCTTCGTGAGTGAAATGAGGATTCTTCAGCAGCCCGAGCACAGGGCCGGTGGACTCCAGACGCTCGATGCCGCCGGCGTGCACGAGCAGGCCAGGACAGTGGCCCGCACTCACATAGTGCAACCGGTCCCCGTCGGGATAATAGACCCCCCAGAAGAGACTCGCCGAGCGTACTTCGCTGGTGCGGCCGTGCAACATCGCGTTGAGCTGGCGCGCAAATTCGACATGCTCGGCCGGGCCGCGGTGCCAGGGATTCGCGCGCAGGGCTCCATGGATCTGCCCCATGAGAAGCGCCGCCGGCAATCCCTTGCCCGCCACATCGCCCAAGGCGAACGCGACCCGGCCGTCGTCGAGAGTGAAAACGTCGTAGAGATCCCCGCCCACTTCGAGCGCAGGCAGAAATTCGGCGGCCATGCGCAGGTGCGGGCCGCCAGCATCGCCGGAGGGGACTAGCTGACTCTGCACGGTCCGCCCGAGCGCAAGCTGCTGCTCCCAGCGCCGCGCGCGCACGTGGTAGCGCAGGCGCGCGCCGAGGAACAATATGGAAATCAACAGCGCCAGTCCGGCGGATGTATTCACAATCAGGTTGCGTTCGATGCGATCCAGCACGCCGGCATTGCCGGCGCCGGCGGGCCGAAAGCGCTGCTGCAACCGCTCGATGCGCATCCACTGATAGCCCGAGTTGGCCACGACCGTAACGGCCAATCCCACGCCGATCAGCAAGGGCAGAATAAACAGCCAGTACCGCCGCCGTTCCCGGGTTGTGAGCCGCCCGCCCATATCATCTACGACAGATAAGACGACGCGAGACGGAATAAGGTTCCCCGGAACGGAAACTTTTCTCACCGGCGGGCGCCGTGGCAGCGGCTCAGTTGCCGATGGCCGTGAACAGCCTCTGCGCCACCGCTTCCTGCCCGAGCTTGATGGTGACCGGAACGGCGTCGCCGGCCGGAACCACAGGCACCACGACGTTGAACTGGTAGAGGCCAAGCGTTCCCGGCGCGATGCCGGCGTAGGCCACCGAAGCCCGCTGCCCGCCGATGTAGACTTCCACCGGCAACACCGTGGCCGCCGCGGCCTTGGGAACTTTGCCGGATGCAACATCGGGCGCGACCGGGCCGAATCCGATTCCATACAGCGTGACGATATCGCCGGGCTGCGCCGGATGCGACCTCACGCCCTCGACCATCCCTTCCGGAAGGATCAATGCCGATCCATCACCGGTAAACGCAGCGACGTACTGTTTTCCCCCCGCGGTGAACTGATAGGGAGCGAGCATGCCGGGCTCGGTGCGATCCACCGTCACCGGATACGGCGCGCTCGATCCAAGCGTCGTGGTGACCACCAGCGGCTGCACACCCTCGGGAACGCTGTCCGGAATCAGGACGTTCACCTGGCCCGGACTCACGAAGGAAATGTAGGCGGGCTGCCCCGCAACAGTGACCGTCGTGCCGCCCAGTTTTGTCGGCGCCTGGCCGTCCAGGAAGTCCTCCGCGGTCCACAGGCGAGTTCCAGCCGCGAGATTGTCGCCGTAGATTTCCACCCAGGAACCTTGCGCGGCGCGCTCCGAACCGCCGAATCCCGAGAGGCTGATCACGCCGCCCGAGCGCACCGCGGGAGCTTCCGGCACCGGCGTCAGCAGCTTGACGCGGCTGTTGTCCGTGTCCGCAACGTAGAGAACGCCGCTGGGTCCAGCCAGCACGCTCGCCGGGAAGCGAAAGACCGCGGCCGCCGCATCGCCGCCCTCCGGCGTCACATCGCCGAATTGTCCGTTGCCGGCGATGGTCCAGATGCGGCCGTTCTCGGTCACTTGCCGGATGCGGCTATTGAAGGTGTCCGCGATGAAGATGTCGCCCGCCGCGCCGATGGAGACGCCCTTGGGGTAGTTGAGCGAAGCGCTGGTGGCGGGACCCGCATCTCCGTTAAACGTATTGTTACCGTTGCCCGCCACCGTGGTGATCACGCCGTTCAGGTCCACTTTGCGGATGCGGTGATTGAACGTGTCCGCGATGTACATGTTCCCGGCGCTGTCGAAAGCCACGCCCTCGGGATGATTCAGCGACGCACTGGTGGCCAACCCGCCATCACCGCGAAAACTGCCGGTCCCGTTTCCGGCCACTGTCGAGATCTTGCCGTCGGTTCCGACGCGGCGGATGCGGTGATTCAACGTGTCGGCGATGTAGACGTTGCCGGAGCCGTCCACGGCGATGCCGGTGGGAAGATTCAGCGCTGCGTTCACGGCGTCGCCGCCGTCGCCGGAAAATCCACGCGTCCCGTTGCCGGCAAAGCGGCTGATGGTCCCCGCGGCCGTCACCTTCCGGACGATGCTGTTCGGCGCATCGCAAAAATAAAAATTGCCGGCCGGGTCGGCGGCCACGCCGTAAGGACTGCCCATCTGCGCCGAGCTTGCCGGCCCCCCGTCCCCTGCGATACCGCTCAGTCCGTTCCCCGATACCGTGCTGATGTTTCCGTTGGAGGCGATGGCGCGGATGCGGCGGTTGAAG
>CAZTKA010000122.1:0-10501 GCA_964614015.1 uncultured Bordetella sp.
GCCGCGGTTGCCAAACGCGACACTCCGCCACCGAGGGCCGCTGCGTAGATCGATCCATCCGGAGCCGGCGCAATGGAGCGCAGCTCAGGCAGCGTCGAATCGTACAGCACGAAGGCGCGCTGCGTCCCGGTAATGCGGTACAGGATGCCGTTCGGCTCCGTGCCCGCCAGCAGCCGGCCCTGCGTGTCCAACGCAAGCGCGGTCACATGGGCCTGTCCTGTTTCGTAATACAGTTCGCCGCGCCCTTGCCCGGTCACGCGAAAGATTTTCCCCTGATCGCCGGTGGCGACGTACAGGTCGCCGTTCGGCGCCACAAGCAGGCCCCAGATGTAGGCCGACCCTGGATCGAAGTACTCCGCCTCGCGGCCGTTTTCGATGCGGTACACTTTCCCGTTCGGCGACGTGCCCGCGTACACGATGCCGCGCGCGTCCACCGCGACGGCGAAGATCTCCGGCTCGTTCGCGGTCCACACGAGCGTCGCACGGCCCTGCGTGTCCACGCTGTATACGCGCCCCTGGTCCCCGGTGCCAAGGTACAGTGTGCCGTTCGGCGCGCGCGCGATGCTCCAGATTTCCGGCTGATCGGACGTGTGCAGCGTGTCAAGCGCCGGCGCCAGAACCAGGCGCCCCTCGGCCGTGATCGAGACGCCGCTCAGCCGCCCGCGCAGGAAGTCCTGGTAGCCGTTCATCTCCCAGGTCTTCGTGGCCGCCCCGAACGCCGCCGCGCCCAACAGCAGAAGTGGCGCACACCGCGCAATCACGGCTTCACCTCGATCTGAATCGTCTTCGATCCGGTAATCAGGCTTTCGCCGCCGGGGATTTCGATCTCGGCTACCGCCGCTCCGCGCAGCGTGACGGTATTCTCACTGCCCGGCTGCGCGCGCCCCAGGATCATCGCGACGGAAGGCGGCGGGCTCGGCATTTCGCGCCCCGCCACCTGATACGATTCGCCGGCGCGCACGACGCGCAGATACATGTTCGTGTTTGGCCTGCGCCGGTTGAGGACGCCGAGCACTTGCTCCGGCGAGCGCAGCGCCACGCCCGAGAGCGCCTGCATCTCGATCGAATTTGCTTGCGCTGCGTCCGACACGGTGAAGTTGTAAGCCTGTTCGCGGGCGCCCACGGGAACCCGGTATTGGATTTTGCGAACGGCTTCCGCGCCGTCGAAGCCCGCCAAGTGCACCCCGAGCTCGATCTGCTCGCCCGGCCGCGCGTAGCGCGGGCCCGTGATGCTCGTGATCTGCATCTGGCGCCTTTCTTCGACGCTCGAAATATCCAGCGAGATGCCGGTGAGCTTCAGCGCCTCGAATCCGCCGGCAAGCGCGTACGTCAGCGGCGTGCCCACGGCGTTCGCGGCGAGCGAGGCGACCCCGACATCGCCGCTTGAAACATCGTCGATCTTCACCGCGCCGCCGTTAAACTGGATCTCGCCGCGGACGCGCAGCGTGGCCGAGCCCACGGCGCGTTCTGTCGTCTCGAGCGCCGATGCGACCGCCATCTGCGTCACCAGCGGCGTCATAACCTTGTCCTGGATCACGCTCATGCGGTACGTGCGCCCGCCCACTTTGATCTCGAGCGGTGTCGTCCGCGCGCGCTGCCCGGTGATGCCCGCGATCGCCGTGCTGCGGTCCTCCGTGATGGCGCCCATCCATTCGCGGGCGCGCGAAATCTTGAAGGAATTGTTCAGCGCGGGCAGCACCGTCAGCACTTCCGCGAGCGCGAAGGGCATTTCTGTCGCACCGCCGGCCAGAAGCCGGTGCCCGAAGGCGTAAACTTTGCCGTCTTCGACGAGAGTCACGGTGCCCTCCGCGCCCACCGACATGTCGCCGGAAAGCAACTGCACGCTGATCATCGCGCCCGGCTGGAGCGCGGTTGGATCACCCAGCGTATCCGGAGGCCGCCCTCCGCCCGAAACGCCCTGGCGCGGATCCATGCCGAGCTCGCGCAGCCGCGGCGCAAACTGCTCCAGCACGTTTGGGCTGAATCCGGAGAAGGACACCGGCGTTGCGATCTCGGTCAGGCGGCCGTTGCCCGCCGGAACGGCCGCTCGCCGCGCCGGCTCGGGGCTGACACGTAGCATCTCCTCAATCGGCCGGATTCCGGCGATGGGCTCTTTGGCCAGCTCGAATCCCATCGCGACGGCGCCCGCCAGCCGGCCATTGATGTACACGGGCGATCCGCTCATGCCCTGAATGACGCCGGTCTGTTCCAGGGGTCCGCCAGAAAGCCGCGCCAGGATCATGTTTTGCTGCGGAGCGATGTTTTCTATCACGCCCAGCACTTCCACATGAAAATCCTCGATTTGCGTTCCCCTGAAGACGGTGCGCCCGACTCCCCTTTGTCCGGCGCGGATCTCGCTCAGCGGCATAATGTCGGCCGCCTGCGCGCACGCCATCCACAGCGCCGCGGCTGTGAGCAACTTCGCCATGTCCACATTATAAAGGGACGGCCTTCCGCATATCTTGAAACCGGATCGGCCGGAGATCCCGCCAGCGCTGCGCTGCCTGCCACGGTTCCACCGCGGCCTGCGCAGCAGGCGGCCATTCGCGGCAACGCTCACCTGATGATGGTGGACAAAACTTCCGACGAGGTCGCCGCGCTTACTCAGAATTGGCTTGCGGAACAAGGGCTGTTCCGGTAGCGCGCCGCCGGGAGGTCAGCATTGTCGCCGTTAATCCCACCAGCGCCGCAAAGGACAGCCATACACCGGGGAAGGCCTTGTTGCCAGTCACTTCGATCAAGTAGGTGCAGATCGCCGGCGTGAAGCCGCCGAAAATCGCCGTCGCCAGGCTGAAGGAGATCGAAAATCCCGCGGTCCGCGCGCCCAGCGGCATTAAGGAAATCAGGTACGGAGCCATCGCTCCGTTGTAGCTGGCGTAAAGGAAAGAAAACCACAGTTCGACCAGGAGAAGGCGCGTGACCGAAGGCGCGCTCACCAGCCACTGTAGCGCCGGATATGCGGTCACAAGAGCGAGCGAGGCGCTAGCCAACAGCAGCGGGCGGCTCCCGATGCGGTCCGACAGCGCTCCCATCAGCGGCAGCCACGTAAAGCTCGAAATCGCCACCGCCAGAATCACCAGATTTACGCCCACCGTCTCCAGCCCGAGCGTCGTGCCCCCAAAGGTCGGCGTATAGGCCGTGATCATGTAGAAGGAAACCGTGGTCATCGTGGACAGCATCATGCCGAGCACGACAGTCACCCAGTTGGCGCCCACCGAACGCACTACTTCGCCGCGGGTTGGTGTCGTCTTGCGCGCCAGAAACTCAGGCGTCTCGCCCAGGGACCGCCGCAGCACGAACAGCAGCGGAATGATCGCACAGCCCACGAGCATCGGGATCCGCCAGCCCCACTCCAGGATTTCGTGAGGCTGGAGCGCCAGCGCCAGCGCGATGCCCATGACCGCCGCTAACATCACCGCCACCTGCTGGCTGCCCGACTGCCAGCACACGAACGCTCCCTTGCGGCCAAGCGGCGCGATCTCCGACAGGTAGACCGACACTCCACCTAACTCCACGCCCGCCGATAATCCCTGCACTAGCCGCCCCAGCAGCACCAGCAGGGGCGCCAGCAGTCCAATCGAGGCGTATCCCGGCATCAGCGCGATCGACAGCGTCCCGGCCGCCATCAATCCGAGCGTCAGCAGCAGCCCCTTGCGCCGGCCGTGATGATCGATGTAGCTGCCCAGCACGAGCGCGCCCAGCGGGCGCATCAGGTATCCGGCGCCGAACGTCATCAGACTCCGCATGAGTGACACGAAATCGCTGCCGCTGGGAAAAAATGTCTGTCCGATCGCGACGGCGTAATAACCGAAGATGGTGAAATCGTACATCTCCAGAAAATTGCCGGCCGCCACGCGGACCACCGCCCGGATCTTGGACCCGGATTGGACTTCACTTGCCAGCACTGCGCTCCACAGCATATCGAATCAGGGCGGCTGCGCGGTAGAGGCCGTGCACGAACTTGCCGTAAGGCATCATAAGGAAAAAGATCGCGACGGCCCCCAAGTGCAAATAGAGCAGCGGCGGCATCATGGCCGTCTCGCGCAGCGCAAGCAGCAGCAAACCCGTCAACGCAGTCGCGAAGAGCAACGCCAGGAATGTGACGTCACGCCGGTGCAGGAAGAACAGTCCGGCGGCGCCGATCAACATTCCCACGCCGCCGAGCGTTCCGAGCACCACCGGGACGCTCGCGTAGGCATATGGAGCGCGCAGGCCCAGCACGTGATGATAAAACGCCGCTGAAACTGTGGAGGCGAAGCATAGCAGGAAACCGTAGAACACCGCGTGGTGGAACCAGCGGCGGGGGCCGCTGAGGTAGGTCAGTGCGAGCACGTCCTTACCGGCGCCGGTCCATGGCCGGCTGAAAACCGGCCGCAGCCGGGATTGGCTGCCCCACAAGATCGCCGTCACTGCGAATACTCCCAACAGGCCAAACGCGGCCACCATGGCCTCATACGGGATCACACCATAGAAGCCCCCTTCAGCCGGAGGTGCGCCCACCCGGACGGCCACCAGCAGAGCGATCAACGCCGCCGCCAGGATCACCCCCGGCCGCGCCCGGCGTCCGTAAGACTGTTCGCGGATCGCCGCAAGTGCCCGAGGCAGATCCACTGCGAACTCGTGCGGCGGAGCATACTGGCACGCCTCGAAACACTCGCCGCAGTCGTGGCACAAGTGCGCCAGATATTCGACGTCGTCTTTCGGGAACGTCAAGCGCCGTTCCATGGCCGGGAACACGGCGCAGTAGCCTTCGCAATAGCGGCAGGCGTTGCAGATGGTGAACAGACGCTCGCCCTCGCGGAATGGATCAGCGGGCTGCACGGGCGGCCTCCCTGCCGGCGATGCGCCCGAAGACGGCGCCCACGGTCATTCCCAAGCCGCCCAGGTAGCCTTGACCGAGGATGTTGCCTGCCATGATCTCGCCGGCGGCGAATACATTCGTGGTCCGATCTCCAAACACGACCGCCGCCTCGCGCGTCACTTTCACGCCCAGGTAGGTGAACGTGATGCCGGGCCGCAGGGGATAGGCCAAGAACGGCGGCGTATCCAGCGGCTGCGCCCAATGGGTCTTTTCGATGGCCAGTCCGTGTGTCCGGCAACCGTCCAGCCGGGCCGGATCAAACGTCCCTGGACGGACGGCGCGATTGAACTCGGCCACTGTTGCTTCCAGCGGCACGTCGAGCGCGGCCGCCAGCTCCGCCATGGTCGCGGCTTCGATCGGCGGGAACACCGAAGGCATGAACCTCCCGCGCATCTTCGCATCCACAACCGAATACGCGATCTGACCGGGCTGCTGCGCCACCAGTCGCCCCCAAATCGCATAGCGCTTGGGCCACAAATCCTCGCCTTCATCATAAAAGCGTTCGCCAGCCCGGTTTACGACAACCCCCAAAGGAATCGTATCGAGCCGAGTAACGATGCCTCCGTCGAATTTCGGAGCGCGCGCGTCGATCGCGACGGCATGGCACTGTACGGGATCACCCGCCCGAACAGCTCCCGCATCGAGCAGCAACCGCAGCACTTTGCCCTTGTTGTAGGGCGTGCCGCGGACCAGGAAATTCTCCGCACAGTCGCCCCAGGCTTGCTTCAGCCAGTCGATGTTCGCCTCGAAACCGCCGGAGGCCGCGATAAACGCGCGGGCGCGAATCTCCACCGGCTTGCCATCGGATACGGCCGCCGCGCTCTCAAACACGCCTGCGCTGAGATTCAAATCAGTGACCTCGGTATCGTAGAACACGCGCACGCCGCGAGCTTCGGCCGCTTTGTAGTAGGAGTTCAGCAGCGCCTTGCCGCCGCCGAGGAAAAAGGCGTTGGTGCGGTCCAACTGCATGGTCCCTTCGAGGGCGGGCTGAAATCGGACGCCGCGACCGCGCATCCATTCGATCGTCTCGGGCGAGGACTCGATCACGAGCCGCGCCAGGACCTGATCGGTCTGCCCCTTGGTCACGCGCAGCAGGTCATCCAGGTATTCCTCGGGCGAATACTCCGGCATCACCGCGCGCATGTTGCGCGTGTGGCGGCTGTTGCCGCCGCGCAACGCGCGCGGGGCACTCTCGGCCACGGCCACGCGAGCGCCTGATTCGGCGGCGGTCAGCGCCGCGCACAGGCCGGCGTTACCTCCGCCTGCCACCAGCACGTCAAAATCGGCGAGGGCCTCGCGCATGATCCTCACATGATAAGATACCTGCCAATGAAGGCCATCACGCTTGTCGCTTTCGCGTTGCTGGCGGCCGCACACGCGCAGATCGCGCCTGATTTTCGCCAGCCGCCCGGCAAGGACTGGCCGCTGGTGGGCGGCGACTGGGGCGACACGCGCTCCTCGACCCTCGCGCAGATGACGCCCGCCAACATCGGGAACATGAAAGGCGCGTGGATGACGCGTTTGAACTCGGGTTTCGGCGCCGGCTATTCGCGGCAGGCGACGCCCGTGGTTCAGAACGGCGTGATATACGTCCCCACCGGACAGCAGGATGTCTTCGCGCTGGACGCCAAAATGCGATTGATGGCACTCGATCAAACAACGGGCCACGTGGTCTGGAAGCACGAATTGGGCGAGGATGTTCCCAAGGAACTGCGCAAGTACGCCACCGCGCCGCCACTCTATTACAACGGCCTCGTGTTCACCACCATCTCCGGAGGCGACGCCGGCCTGCGCGGGCGTGTCACGGCGCACGACGCCAAGACCGGAGCGCAGAAGTGGACCTGGTACGCCACTCCTGCTTCCGGCGAGCCTGGCAGCGAAACCTGGGAAGGCGATTCGTGGAGGACCGGCGGTGGGGCTGTGTGGGTGCAGCCCGCGCTGGATCCCGATCTCGGCTCGCTCTACCTGAACACCGGCAATCCGTGGCCCGATTACAACGGCTCGGCGCGCGGGGGCGACAATCCGTATACGGACTCGGTGGTAGCGCTCGATGCCATGACCAGGAAGTTCCGGTGGCACTACCGGACGGTCCGGCACGATCTCTGGGATTTCGACCTGCCCACGCCGCCGATCTTGTTCGATCTGGTGTACGACGGACAGATCCGCAAAGCGCTCGCGGCGCATTCGAAACAAGGCTGGGTCTACATTCTGGATCGCGAAACCGGCAAGCTGTTGCTGCCGGTTGAAGACAAACCGGTCCCGCAGAAGCCGGTTCCGGTGGGCGATCCGACGGCTCCGCAGTGTGCCGAACCGGTTGCCGACTACACGCGCGGCTGCATGTACACGCCCTTCTGGAGCGACACAAAAATCGCGCAGCTTTCGGCCGCGGGCGACTGGGCTCCCGGCGCCTACGACCCGCGCACGGGATATCCCTACTTCACCGCGGGCGTTTCGACGCACAAGTTCAGCCCGACGGGCCGGCTTTCCGTGGTTGGCGCGCGCAAGTATGGACTGATCACCGCGCTTGACTCGCGCACCAACCGGAGAGTGTGGCAGGTGGAGGTCCCGTATCTGGCGGGCTTTGGAAGCGGCGTGCTCGCGACCGCGGGCGGCCTGCTGTTCCACGGCGGCGCGGACGGATTCATGCGGGCCTTCGATTCAAAGACCGGCCCGGAGGTGTGGCGCTTCCAGACCGGCTTCGGCGCGGATGCGCCGGCCGCGACGTATGAGATCGACGGCGAGCAGTACGTGGCCATCGCCGCGGGCGGCAGCCGCGACGGCTACCGCGAGGCGCGCGGCGATTTGGTGTGGAGTTTCAAAATCAACGGCCGCGCGAATCCGCTGAACGGACCGCCCGTGCCGAAGCCGGTGGTAACGGTCGAGACCCCGCCAAACCGGCCCGCGGAACAATAGGAGACTCACATGAGACGGATCGCAACGCTCTTGACGCTCTCTGCCGCACTTTGCGCGCAGGACCGCATGCCGCCCATCCCCGCCGACAGGCAAACCGACGCCCAGAAGAAAGCCGTGGCCGACTACAAAGCGATCCGCAACGCGGACCTCGCGGGACCACCGTGGTCCGTGATCCTGCGCGTCCCCGACTACGTTGTGCCGGCTTTGCAGATGCGCCTGCACAACCAGACGGCGAACAACCCGCTGGGTCCGCGCCTGACTGAGATGGCGATCCTGATCGCCGCGCGCCATTGGACCAACAACTACGAATGGAACGCGCACAGCGGTCTGGCCGCGAACGCGGGCCTGAGCGCGTCCATCATCGCCGCAATCGCCGAAGGACGCCGCCCGCTGGGGATGGCCGAGGACGAAGAGATCCTCTACGATTTTTGCAGCGAGCTGTTGAACAACAAGAGCGTCAGTGATGGAACCTATGCGCGCGCGCTGGCGAAGTTCGGAGAACCCGGCATCGTCGAGGCCGCGAGCCTGGAAGGCTACTATACGTATTTGTCCATGATCATGAACACGGCGCGGTCGCCTCTGCCCGCGGGGGCGAAGCCGCAACTGGCCCCGTTTCCCAAATAAATATGCGAATCCTCATTCTCTGTTTCGCGGCTGCCCTTGCGGCGCACGCACAAATACGGCCGGTGGCATCCGTTCGAGCCCCAAACGCCGATGGCGGCGACCACTTCGGCAACGGCGGCACGCTCGAAGGCAAAGGCGTCGCGCTTAGCTGGGACGGGAACACAATGGTCGTTGGCGCGCCGTATGAGAGCAGCGCGGCCAAGGGCATCAACGGGGACCAGAAAGACAACTCGCTGTATAGCTCCGGCGCTGTGTATGTGTTCACGCGCTCCGGCGATCATTGGACGCCGCAAGCCTACATCAAGGCGTCCAACCCCGGGCAGAGCGACAAATTCGGCCACGTTGTCAGCCTCAGCCAGGACGGCAACACGCTCGCGGTCTCCGCCTATTTGGAGGGCAGCGCGGCGAAAGGCGTCAACGGGAATCAGAACGACGATTCGATTCCGGGAGCCGGAGCCGTCTATGTGTTTGCACGCACCGGCAGCACGTGGACGCAGCAAGCCTACCTCAAAGCGTCCAACACGGGCGAGGCGGGCAAGGGCGAAGAGCCTCCGGATGGGGACCAGTTTGGTTTCTCGATGGCGCTGAGCGCGGACGGCAACACGCTCGCGGTGGGGGCGATCTCGGAAGACAGCGGGGCGAAAGGCGTCAACGGCGATCAGAGCGATAATTCGCGCCAGTCCTCCGGCGCCGTGTACGTGTTCACGCGGGCGGGCGGAAGGTGGTCGCAACAGGCTTATATCAAAGCTTCCAACACCGATCCCAACGACTTGTTCGGATACGCCGTGGCGCTGAGTTCCGATGGCAACACGCTGGCCGCGAGCGCATTCGATGAGGACAGCTCCGCGCGGACGATCAACGGACCGCAGGACACGGGCCGGCGAGGATCCGGCGCGGTGTATGTTTTCACGCGCTCCGGCGCCGCGTGGTCGCAGCAGGCGTTTCTTAAAGCCTCCAACGCCGAAGCCGCGGACTCCCTCGGCTATGACGTGGCGATCAGTGCGGATGGGAACACGATCGTCGCCGGCGCGGCCGACGAAGACTGCGTGACGCCAGGCGTGAATCCCGCCGGCTGCGACGGCGATCGCGAGACGGATTTGTCGATCGGCGCAGCCTACATTTTTGTGCGGACCAACGGCCAGTGGTCGCAGCAGGCGCTTCTGAAGGCCTCGAATCCCGGCAAGGAAGACTGGTTCGGATCGCGCGTCGCCATCAGCGGCGATGGCACGATGGCCGCCATCAGCGCGCAATTGGAGAACGGAGGCTCAAAGGGGATCAACGGCCCCGAAAACGACGATGCCGAGGATGCCGGAGCAGTCTACTTATTCACACGCTCCGGCGCGGCCTGGCGGCAGACCGCCTATGTGAAGTCGTCCAATGCGCCGGCATACGCGGAGTTCGGCAGCGCCGTGGCCTTCAATCGCGACGGGTCTCTGATGGCGGTGGGCGCGCGCAGTGAAGGCTCGGGCGATGCGATTGAATCCGGCGCCGTTTACGTATTCCGCACGCGCTGAGCATGAGGCTCACCGAACATCTGTCCCCTGTAGCCGCGGCCTTGGCGGCCCTGCCGGCGATGGCGTGTTGCATCCCGCTCGGCTTGGCGGGAGCAGCCGGGGTGCTGGCGCTGGGCGAGATGTTCCAAACCGCGCAAACCTGGTTTCTTGGGGCTGCGGCGAACACGCGCGTAATCCTGCTGGTTTCGCACACTTGCCCGTACGGCCTGCGCGGCGCCGCGGACTTCCAGCAGATTCTTGCGCGCCACGCGAGCGCTCCGCTCACCGTGTTCGCAGTGTGGGGGCCGATTTTGCCCACCCATTGGGGCCGGCCCGCCAGCGCACCCTTGCGCCGGTTGTACGATCCGCGCGTGCGCCAGTATTGGGATCCTGGCCGCCCGATGGCACGCGAACTTTTGTGGGCCACGCAAGCGGGCGGACCGCAGCCCGACTGCTGCTGATTGCAGCGCGTTCCGTGGGACGCGATGGCGGTGCCTACGGCCGAGGCCCGTAGTGCGGGGCAGCCTCGCCTTCCTCAAGAGCCCCCAAATCCGGAGCCTGCCCGCGATACCGGTCGCTCACATTCGCGAGCGCCGCGCCCTTGTCCACT
>CAZTKA010000123.1:0-10344 GCA_964614015.1 uncultured Bordetella sp.
GCAGCCATGGCCGCCAGGATTTCTGCTATACCGGAAAATTCTCCGAGCGTGGCATCAACGCGCGCCACGGTTTCATGGCCGAGTACATCGTCGAAGACAACGTCAACCTCAATCCGGTGCCCCGCTCCCTGCGCGAGGTCGCCGTGCTGGTGGAACCGCTCACGATCGCCGAAAAGGGCCTGGCCCAGTATTGGGCCGTGCAGCAGCGCCTGCCGTGGATGCCCACGGATCCGAGCCTGCCGCGTGGTACGGGCATGCGCGCGGTGGTGCTCGGCGGCGGGCCGGTCGGTTTGCTCGGCGCGATGAAGCTGGTGCTCGAGGGGTTCGACACCTACGTATATTCGCTGTCGCCGCCTGGAAGCGATCTGGCCGGCATGGCGTCCGGTTTCGGCGCGAAATTCGTTCCCGCGGAAACCGTGACGATTCCCGAGTTGGGTGAAATGGTGGGCAACATCGACGTTGTGTACGAGGCCACGGGCGTCTCCTGGCTGGCGTACGAAGTGATGAAAGTTCTCGGTTCCAACGGAGCCTTCATCCTCACCGGCGTGCCGGCGCTCAAGGGTCCCAAGCCAGCCGACATCGACAAGATCATGCGCGACCAGGTGCTCAAGAACCAGGTGATCATCGGCACGGTGAACGCAGGCAAGCAAACGTTCGCTGACGCGATCCGGGATCTCAGCGAGTTCTACCTCCGCTGGCCGAAACCGGTGGGATCGCTGATAACGAGCCGCTTCCCCATTGACGACGTGAAAGTGCCTTTGTCCGGTTCCGTCGGCGGAATCAAGAGTATCATCACGGTAGCATCATGAAAGCCGCTTTCTGCATTACGCTGCTGCTGTCCGGCGCCTTGGCCCAGGATGCCGAGATCGCCACCGCCTGTTGATCGTCCCCCGCGGCCCGATCCTTGCGGTCCGGGCGGCGAGGATTTCTTCGGTGACACCCGGCCTGGCGGCACCTACTTGCTGACCGGCACCAGCGTGCGGCTGGAAATCACGTGGTCGATCATGCCGTAATCGAGGGCCTGCGCAGGCTCCATGATGTAGTCGCGATCCACGTCACGCGCGACGCGATCCACCGGCTGGCCTGTCGCCTCCGCCAGAATCTCGTTCAACGTCTCGCGCATGCGCAGAATTTCTTTCGCGTAGATGTCGATATCGGCCGCCTGCCCGGCCAAACCACTCATTGAGGGCTGGTGGATCAGGATGCGTGAATGCGGCAGGCTGTGGCGCTTACCTTTAGTCCCGCAGGCCAGCAGCACCGCCGCCATGGAGGCCGCCTGGCCCACGCAGTAGGTCACGATGTCGGGTTCGACCAGGCGCATGGTGTCCAAAATCGCGAGGCCGGCAGTGATCGAGCCGCCGGGCGAGTTGATGTAGAGCGAAATATCCTTCTCCGGATCCTCGGCGGCCAGGAACAGGATCTGGGCAATGATCAGGTTAGCGACGTTGTCGTCAATGGGCGTGCCCAGAAAAATGATGTTTTCTTTGAGAAGGCGCGAGTAGATGTCGAAGGCGCGCTCACCTCGCGAGGTTTGCTCGACCACCATTGGAACGAGAACAGAATTCTGCATAACCTCATTTTACGACACTCCATCCGGCTAGGATCCCAAAATTCCTCACCTTTTCTCCGATATGGAGTAGGGGATGGCTGCAGCCGATATAATGCGAGTAGACGCCTGCGGGCCCGCCATGCGTATTTTAATCGCTGATGACAGCGTCGTTTCCCGGCATCTTTTGGAGGCCACTCTCCGCAAGTGGGGCTACGAAGTCATCGTAGCCACCGATGGCGACGAGGCCTGGAACATCCTCAGCGGTCCCGACGCTCCGCGCATCGCGATCCTGGACTGGATGATGCCCGGCTTGACCGGGCCGGAAGTGTGCGCGCGGGTCCGCGCCGCCGCCCGGTCCGGGGAATTGAACTATATTTACCTGTTGCTGCTCAGCTCCAAAAGCGACCGCGAGGATCTCATCGAGGGCATGGAGGCCGGCGCCGACGATTATCTGGTTAAGCCGTTCGATCAAAACGAGCTCAAGGTGCGGTTGCGCGCCGGCTCGCGCGTGATCGATTTGCAGCGGGAGTTGGTCGCCGCCCGGGAAGAGTTGCGCGAGCAGGCCACCAAAGATTTTCTCACGCGCATCTGGAACCGCAGCTCGATCCTGGAGGTCTTGCAGCGCGAGCTGATTCGCGCCGCGCGCGAGCAGCGGCCGGTCGGCGTGGCTCTGGCCGACCTCGATCACTTCAAAAACATCAATGACACCTTCGGGCACCTCGCCGGGGACGCGGTGCTGCGCGAGTTTACGCGGCGCGCCCTCTCCGCAATGCGGCTCTATGATTCCATGGGCCGTTATGGAGGTGAAGAGTTTCTGGTAGTCCTGCCGGGCTGCGATCCGCAGGGCACGGTGAATCAAGCCGAGCGCCTTCGCCTGGCCGTCTCGGCTGAGCCTGTGAAAATCGATGAGGCGAACTATCAGCTCACTTGCAGTTTCGGAACCACTTGCTGGCTGCCGGGAATGGACGTCACCCCCGAAGCGCTGATCCGCGCCGCCGATGACGCCCTGTACACGGCCAAGAAGCAGGGGCGCAACCAGACGGTGAACGTGCCGCTGCAGGTTGCCGCGGAACCGGCCCTGCGCCGCTAAGGTTGGGTCGCGCAAGCGCGCCCTGCGGCGGCCGCAATCCAGGGGGACCGCCCCGCCTCGCTATTGCGCTCCGCGCTGCAACAGAATCACGCGCAGCGTCTGCAGGATGATATAGGCATCGAAGGCCGGCGTGAGCCGTTTGATGTAATACAGATCGTACTCCAGCTTCGTGACGCTGTCTTCGAAGGTATCGCCGTACTTGTGATTGATCTGCGCCCAGCCGGTGATGCCGGGCTTGACGGAATGGCGGAAGGCATAGCCGGGGATCTTCTCGGCGAGCACCGAGACGAACTCCGGCCGCTCCGGGCGCGGACCCACCAGTGACATCTCGCCGCGGATCACGTTGAAGAACTGCGGCAACTCGTCCAAGCGCAGACGCCGCAGCCACTTGCCCATGGGCGTGATGCGCGGATCATCCTTGCTGGCCCAGACGGCGCCCGTCGCCGCCTCCGCATCGGCGTACATGGAGCGGAACTTCAGCAGGGTGAATGGCTGGCCATGACGCCCCACACGCCGCTGCCGGTACAGGATGGGTCCCCGCGATGTGGCCTTGATCGCAACAGCCACCACAGCCATGAGCGGCAAACTGACCAGGAGTCCGATCGCGCCGAGCAGAAAGGAGTAGGTATCTTGCAGCAGCAGGTTCCAGGGCGAGGGACTCATTTGTGCGGTAAACACCATCTGCGAAACGTTGAGGTCACGCGCGGAGACGCGGTCGAACACATTTTCGTAGATGGACGCCGCGTGCACGACGTGCATTCCGCGTAGACGCAAGTCCAGCAAGCCGGCGGGAAGGCGCTCTCCGGAACTGCCTACGGCGATGATTTGCGGCTGCCATTTTTCCACGACGCGCAGAAGCTCTGCCGTGTGACCCAGGTAAGCAACTTCAGGACGCGCACCGGGGCAAGGGTTGGCGCTGACATAGCCCATGGTGCGCAGGCCAAGCTCGGGACGCTCCTCCATCCGCTCCACGACCTGCCACACGGTTGGAGAGCATTCTACGAACAACACGTGCAGCACTGGAAGGGAGTTCTTCACCAGCGAGTAGAAGGCGATCCGCCATGCCGGCGCCAGAACCAGTACCAAGCCGCTTCCATAGACCATGGTGTACTTGGGCAACTGCAAGTCGCTTTTGGCGTAGCCAAGTCCGGCCTGGACCAGAAAGGCGAATCCCAGCGCCAGACAGTATTGCTGGAATAAAATCACACGGGAGCGTGGGCGCAGCGTGACGTAAAGATCATTGAAATACAGACCGATGGAGATCAGCACGATTACGGTGATGAACTGCTCGAGACCTCCGGCGTACCGGATGTAGTCCAGCGGATTGAGTTCTTCGTTCAGGCCGAAGTAGGCGCCGGCGAGGTAACACAAGAACAGGAGCGCCGTTTCGGAGATCACCAGCAACACCCAGTTGCCGGCCAGGGAGTGGTTGAACAATCGGATCATCGGCTCCGGCGCCAGAAGCTGGCGCTCTGCTTCACATTACGCTTCAAGTCCCCATCCTGAAACGCGGGGTTTAGTTCATTTTGACATCAACGGGTTCACCAAGGGGCACGGACGCGCACAAGCCTCGAATCGGCCTGGCAAACGACTGTCCGTCGCGCTACGCAAGCACCCACACACCAAGAGTTGCCCTAGAATAAACGGAGCAGTGTTCGCCTCCGCCTTCACTTTGATTCTCCTTACTCTGCTGGTCGGGTCGCTGGTCTATTCGGCGCTCGCCGTGCTCGCGGCTTTTCGATATTTGTCCGTACAACCTCCCAAACTGGAAAAGACGGAACCGGTCAGCGTTCTGAAACCACTGTCCGGCCTGGATCTGGGACTCAAAGAAAACCTGCGCTCGTTTTTCTTGCAGGAGTATCCGGCGTTCGAAATCCTGTTCGCCGTACGGGATCGCGAGGACCCTGCGGTGCCCATCGTGCGAGAACTGCAAGCGCAGTACAGCCACATCCCCTCGCGATTGATCGTCACCGGCGAACCATCCTATCCCAACGCGAAGGTATTCAGCCTGGATCGCATGCTGAAGGCGGCGCAATACGATTTGGTGGTGATGAGCGACTCGGATATCCGCGTGACGCCGGATCTCCTGCGTTCGGTGGCCGCCGAATTCCAAGACACCAGGCTCGGCGTGGCGACGTGCCCGTATCGCGCCGTGGCGGGTGAAAGCTTCTGGTCGCGGCTGGAGGCCACGGGGATGAACACCGATTTCTGGTCAGGCGTGTTGGTGGCGCGGATGCTGGAAGGCATGGAATTCGCGGTGGGTCCGACGATCGTGGCGCGGCGGAGCGCACTGGAGGCCATCGGCGGCATGGACCGGGTGAAGGATTACCTGGCTGAAGATTTCGTGCTCGGAAAATTCGCCGCGGCCGCGGGCTGGGGAGTGATCCTTTCGTCGTACGTAGTGGAGCATCACATCGGGAGCTCGGATCTCCGGCACAATGCGGCCCACCGGCTGCGCTGGTGCCGTAGCACACGCAGGTCGCGCCCGGCAGGGTATGTTGGGCAGTTGTTCACTATGCCGTTTCCGCTGGCGTTGCTCGCCGCGGCGTCGAGTCCCGGGCTATGGCCGCTGATTCCGCTGGCGTTGCTGGTGCGGGCTGTCGCGGCGCGCGTTACTTCCTGGGGAGTGCTGCGCGCGCGGCTTTCCTGGGGCCTTGTGCCCATCGAGGACCTCGCCGGATTCTGCTTCTGGATCGCCGGATTTTTCGGAAACACCATCCACTGGCGCGGGCGCACCTACAGACTGGAGCGAGACGGCCGCTTCCACTTGGTGGAAAGGAACGCCCAGGCATGAGAGCGTTCGTATGCAGAGGGCAGACGGACTATGCCACCGCCGCGCGCACGCGAACGAACGGTTCGCCCGCTACGCCGCGCCGGGGTGTCTCCTCGGATGCCTGCCGGTAGGCCGCGCCAAAGCGCGCGTGCATGGACGCGCACGCCGGATCAGGATACAACTCGACAAACAGTTGCGTTAGCGTCCGCGGCGGAAGCCCCTGGCTGACGCGCGCCAATTGCCCGGCGGTGTGGCGGATGCAGAAGCTGCAATCGAGTCCGGCTTCCTGACACTCTTTAAGGGGCGGCATGACGATGTCCTCGAAGTGTAGTATGCCGGAAACCCTACTTCGGGCCAAGGTTTTTGAGGGGGACTTAAGGGATCTCCTTTGCGGGTAGAGTGTACCCGCATTGGGGGACGGTTTCAACACTTGCTTTCAACGTTTGCTTTGGCATGCGATTGCGAGCTTGATATCATGGCTGAAAGCATTCGAGGAGCCTATGCGTTGGGTGCTGCTGTTGCTTCCGGTGATCGCGATGGCGGGCGCGCCGGAGTCTCATGCGACCGAGGCGGCGTTCCGTATGGAGCGCGTGCCTGTTGCGGGGGGCGCCGAGCTGCTGACCGTGCTCGCAGCGGATCCGGACAACGGCAGCGATATCCCGCTGCTGAGTCTGCTGCGCGATACGCTGGGCGATTCCGACCCGCACAATGACCTGCTGCGTTCGGTGTGGATCCTGACTTCGTCCAACCCTTCCCTGCTCCAGCGTGCGGCGGGCGCGATCCCGTTTTTCTACTGGCGTCCGAACTTAGGCAGAAAAACCGGCAAAACGCCGGGGCCAGTGCTCGATCTGGCGAACACAACAGGCACGGTGTGGAATTCGCTCGCGCAATCGCTCGCGCAGGTGATGGCCGTCGATTCCACGGGTGCGATGATCCGCGCCTCCACGCGGCGCTACCGGACCAATGTCGCGGACCGGCGGCGTGTGCATCTCATCGAAGGCCTGGCCGTGCTTTCCCAACTGGAAGATCTGCCGGAAGTCCGCGCGATCCTGAGCGAGCCCGAGCTGCTGGAGATCCAGGCCCGACTCACGCTCGCGGGCCAGACACTGGGCGGACTAGTCACCGCGGAAAAACTTCCAGACGCCTACTTCAGCCGGCGCAGTCAGGCCGAACAGACGCGCGGCCACAATTGGGAGCTGTTGCGGCAACGGGCTGAGGCTAACGGGTTGTTTTTCGATCCCATGGGATTGGGCGGAGCACAGACACATGTCATGTTGTGGATCGCACGCGATGAAATCGAATCGCCGCGGCCGTTTGACGGGAAGTTTCTCGGCATTCAGAATCCTTACGGCGATGACCGCCTGCGGACTTGGTCCGGAATCATGGTCACCCGCTATTACGATCCTGCCGGCCGCGAAGTCGGCGCCGGCACGCGCGGCGCCAAGCGGCGCGAGCTGATCCCGCTGGCCCTGTATGGCCTGGATTACCCGAAGGTGCCTTTGCTGCTGGTGGATTTCCGCAACACGCACGCCCCCAAACGCCGCGAGATGCTGGGCCGCGCCGCTGCCGACGTCATCACCGGAGTGCTGGGCGTGTCGCGCTGGGGCAACTGGCCCTATCTGGCCGGTTCCTGGGGCTGGAATTTTCTGCGCGCGCGCCATGGAACACCGACCAACGAAAAGAAGCGCCTGGACGCCTACTCGGCCGTGCGGCGCTGGCTGGCTCTGGATCATTCGCTGGACCAGGCAGTGCGGAAGGACATGCAGCGGCGGCTCGAGATCCTGGGCGTGAATCCGCTGGAGGAGAGCGTGTTGGGAGAGAATGAGCTTGCGCGCATGCAATACGCCGCACTGCTGAAATATGCCTCCGATCCCGAGGGGCTGCCGGCGCGCCTTGAAAAAGACCGGGAAGCAGAGCGGACCGGGTACAGCCACGGGACCTGGACTCGCAGCGGCCTCATGCTGGCGCGCCTCGCCACGCTCGGAATCAATCGTCACCGGGAGGGCGCGCACGGTACGCTCCTTACCGTGCTCGACAAGGAAAGGCGCGCCGCGCGGGAGATTCGCTTCCTCGAATCGGTCTTGGCCTCCAGCCCGCGTCCCGAGTTGGTGTGGGATATGGACGAAGTACGGAAGGCCTTGGACACACTTGCCGCGACAGGCGTGCCGGCGCGCTCGGCCAAGGCGGTTGAAAAAATCCTGGCGCGGCCCACGGACGCCCAAACGCGCGCCATGCTCGAGAGCGCGCTGGACAACCTGCATGCCGCGGCCGACTAAACCGGCGCTGCTGTGCGTTCTCCTAGCCCCAATTGCCCTCGCGGCGCAACTGGAGCGCGTGGTGGTGCTCAAGATCGACGGCCTGCCGCCGCGACTGGTGGAGCAATACTTGCAACAGCGTCCGAATCCATCTGGGCGCAGCCCCGCGAAATGGTTGGATTATGTGTTCGTGCGCGGCGGCGTATCCCTCGACAACTTTTACGTGCGCGGCCTCAGCCTTTCGGCTCCTGCATGGAGCCTGCTCGATACGGGCCGGCACCTGGAAATTCGCGGCAACGTGGAATATGACCGGTACACGCTCGACGTGCACGACTATCTGAATTTTTTCCCGTTCTACATCCGGGCTGGTGTCGGCAATCAAGTGGACATGCCCGGAGTCGAACTGCTGGATGAACATCGCGTGCCGCTGCTGATCGACCGGTTTCCCCACGGGGCCTGGTATCAAGGAGCGCAACTTTTGCAGCGCGGCGTGAACTGGAAGACCATGGACGGCACGCTCAAGCGCACGTTTTCGGCGGGTTCGGTACGCGGGTTCATTGACGAATGGCAGGTCGGCTGGTCCTGGCAGGAATCCTGGACACGGCAGAATGAAGAACTGCTCGTCGCCGCGCTGAAGGATCCAGCCGTTCGTTACCTGGAATTGTTCAGCGGCGACTACGACCACATCGCGCATTTGACCAACGACATAGTGACGCAGTTGCACGCCATTGAAGCGATCGACGCGTTAGTAGGCCGCGTGTGGAACGCGATCCAGCAGAGTCCGCTCGCGGCCCGCACCGCCCTGGTGCTGGTCTCCGACCACGGCATGAACACCGATCCCAGCGTGATCAGCCAGGGCTACAATCTGGTCGAGTGGTTCAACAGCGCAACGGGAGGCGGGCATCATGTGCTGACGAACCGGCATCCCTTGCAAGAATTTAAGATCAAGGGCCTGGATCCATTCGTCTCGAAAGTGATTACGCCCAGCACGGAATCCGGTTACCTGCAAGGTCAAGGGGAACTGTATCCGACCGTTATGCTCGATCTGGACGGCAACGAGCGCGCCAGCATCGGGCTACGTAACAACACCCTCAATCTGCTGCACCTGTTGCTGGATCAACTGATCCGGAAGAAAGTGACTGGCCGGACGCGCCAGGCGGTGCTGGGGGCGTTCTTTGAAACGCTCGACGCGGTTCGCGCGGACTGGCGCCGGGATCTTGAGGATTTGAACGCGCAACTGGCAGAGTTGCAGGATCGTGTCCATGCGGAGGAAGTTGCCGTCGCGGCGCTGCCTAAGAAATGGACTCCGGAGCAAACCGCGCGCGGGGAGCCCCGCGAGGCAAACCGCGCGCGCCGCCGCTTGCAGCAGTCGCGCCAGGAACTCGGTCTCTACACGCAGTACGCGGCGACGATGAAGCGTCTGTTGGATCTGACGCCCGCCGATTTCGATCCGGGCAAATTCAAGATCCAGGATCTGATCCCGCCGCGGTCGCTCGGCCCGGCGAATTCGGTTTGGGATGTGCAGAACTACGTGGCGGGCCTCGGCTCCGGCGGCGTAGTGTTGGCGGAGGACGGCCATCTCAACCTCGAACGCAGCATCCGCCGCGTGAACTATGTTCCGGCGCTGGCTGCACTGGCCGTCCGCAACAACGTGCAGGAGGCGGTGAGCGCCCATCCGGTCGATTTTATGGCGTTGCGGGCGCGGCTTCCGGACGGCGCCGAGGCGATTTGGCTTTATCGCGACGAGGAGCGCCAGGCGCTGATCGCTCGCCGCGGAGACCGCCTGCGTTATCAGCCCATCGCGCGTCTGCGGGCGCAGCCGGATGGCTCCGTGGTCTATGAGGAGCGCGACTGGGCGCCGGGATTTCCCCTCGACTTGTTTGAAGACCCGGCCCTGGATACGCCCGGCGGCGACCGCACGGCGTGGCTCAGCGAGTGGCACTCCGAGCGCGAATGGCTGGAGGCAACCCACAGGACGCGCTATTCAAACGGCATTATCGGGCTGACCGAGCATCTGCTGGAATTATCGCCCCCCGCCTCGCCGTATCTGGATCGCAAACGGCGGCAGCGGCGCACGGACCTGCTGGTGTTCGCGGCCAATCACTGGAATTTCAACGTGCGCGGGTTTAACCCTGGCGGCAATCACGGATCGCTGCTGCGTGAATCGACGCACTCGGTCCTGATGATCGCGGGGGGTGAGGAAACCGGAATTCCCAAGGGGCTCCGGGTACGGACCCCTTATGACAGCCTGAGCTTCGCGCCCACGATTCTCCATTTAATGGGCCGCGCCGAACCCGATCTGCCGGGCCCGCCCATCGCTGAGTTGACCGGCCGCTGAGTCGGCCGGCCACGGAGCACTAGCCACTGGCCACTTTCGTTACACTTGGCGGTATGGATCGGGACCGCTTGCGGGAGCTGCTGGAACAGGTTCGCGCCGGAGCAGTAGACATCGACGCCGCGCTGGACCGCATGCGGCACATGCCCTTCGAGGACCTCGGTTTCGCCAAGGTGGACCATCACCGCGCCCTGCGTCACGGCATTCCCGAGGTGATTTTTGCCCAGGGCAAGACACCCGATCAAGTTTCCGCCATTGCGCAGTCGTTGCTGGGCCGCGCACCGAATGTCTTGATAACGCGCACGAGCGGGGAAACCGCCGAGCGGATCCGGGGCGAGCATC
>CAZTKA010000124.1:0-9792 GCA_964614015.1 uncultured Bordetella sp.
GAGGGAAAGCCGGTCGGGGGCTCCAACAATCTGCCTGCGTTCGGCCCGGACAGCTACGCCAAGCCGGGTGTGCCGGAGGGCAAGCTCACCGGACCCATCGAGGTGCCCAGCAAAATCTATCCGGAGGTGAAGGCGAACGTCTGGTATTACGTGCCTGCCCAATGGGACGGCGTGACGCCGCTGGCGGTGATGGTGTGGGGCGACGGGCAGCAGTTCACCGGACCGCGCCCAGGTCCGTGGCGCGTGCTCGAAACGCTCGACAACCTGACAGCGCAGAAACGGATTCCGCTGATGGTCAGCATTTTCGTGCAGGCCGGCACGGGCCCGCAGCGCAACCAGCGCTCCATTGAATACGACACCGTCAGCGATACGTACTTGCATCGCCTTCTGGATGAGATCTTCCCGGTCGCGGCGCAGAACGTGAAGATGCGCACGGACGCCTACAGCCGCGCCATCCAGGGCCTGAGCTCGGGCGCGATCATGGCGTTCAACGCCGCGTTTCGCAATCCCGACCAGTTTTCGCGCGTGCTGAGCTGGATCGGAAGCTACACGGCGCTCCGGCCCACCGAGGAGCATCCGGCGGGCGCAGCCGAATATCCGACTCTGGTGCGGCGCGAGGCCAAGCGCAACCTGCGCGTGTGGCTCGAGGATGGCTCCGAGGATCTGGATAACGGCGCCGGCAACTGGCCGCTGGCCAACATCGCCATGGCCAACGCGCTCAAGTTCAAGGGCTACGACTATCACTTTGTGTTCGGCGTGGGCCAGCACAGCGACGCGCACGGCGCCGCGCAACTGCCGGAAGCGCTCACCTGGCTGTGGCGCGATTATGATCCGGCCAAGACCTCGCAAATCTTCGGGCAGGACCCGGCGGAGAAGGACCAGCCTGTGTGGCAAGTGGTGGAACTGAACCGGAAGTAGCAATCAGCCGGCGGCGAGAGGAATGCCGCCGTCCCTATGGCCGCGGCGTACCAGCCTGCCAATGGCTGCCCAGTCCCAATTCGGCGAACTCGAGGCGTGGCTGCGGAATCATGGCGCGCCAACCAATGCACAGTCTTACGCCCGGACGCCCTTCACTTCCGGCTGCGCGCTGACCGGGGCGGGCTTCACCGGCAGAGGCATCCGTTTCAGCCACGCCGCCATAAGGCAACTCAGCAGCGCCAGCACCGCGCTGCCGTAAAAGGCCGGAGCCCACGATCCCGTCGAATCGAACAACTGCGCCGCCGCCCCGCCCGCCAGAATCGACGCCACGCCCTTGGTGCTGTACAGGAAGCTGTAATTCGAGCTCGCGTTCTTGCGTCCGAAGAAATCCGCGGAGATCGAGGGGAACAGTACGTACACCTCTCCCCAGGTGAAGAACACGAGCGCCATCGCCACGACGAACATCACGTCGGAGCGCGGTCCCAGCGCCATCACGGCCACCAGCGCCAGGGACTGGATGAAAAACGCGATTGTCATCGCTTGTTCGCGGCCCAGAAGGTCCGATACCCAGCCCCAGAAAAACCGCCCCGAGCCATTGGCGACCGGATTGAGTTGCAGCGACCAAAACAGCGCCGTGCTGGTGACTCCAAAATTCATCGCCACGTCGGAGACTTGCGCGGTCGCCATCAGGCCGCCGATCCCCATCATCAGCATCATGGCGTACAGCCAGTAGAAATGCCTGGTGCGCAGCATCTCGGTCGAGTTGAAATCGTGCGTCGTGTCGCGGGCGCCCGAGGCCTGCGCAGGCTTCGCCATCGCCGGCGCAATCCCTGTCCCGCCCAGGAATTGCGCGGCCAGGATGATCAGCGCGCCCTGCGCGATGCCAGTGAACAAAAACGCGGCCGCGTAATCCTGGACCGAAAGTATATAACGCACGAACGGGATGAACAGCGCCGAGCCGGATCCGAAGCCCGCGGCGATCACCCCCGCCGCCAGCCCGCGCCGGTCCGGAAACCACTTCAGCGCCACGCCGATCGAGCCGCAATAGACGATCGCCGCGCCGAAGCCGGCCAGTCCGTACAGGAAGTACAGCGCCGGAAGCGACTGCACCGCGCCCAGGCTCGCCCAGCCAATGGCGCACAGGGCGCCCGCGATGGCCATCGGCAGCCGCGCGCCGTGCTTGTCGATCAGCCAGCCGGTGAGCGGCATGGCCCAGGTTTCAAGCGCGATAAAGATGGTGAAGCCCCATTGCACGTCGGCGCGGCTCCAGTCCGGATGGGCGTCGCGCAGCGGCTGCACGAACAGCGTCCAGGCATACTGAAGGTTCGCGATCTGAATCATCGCCACTACGGCGGCCCCCAGGCGGATCCATCGGCTCATGGCATTACCTTCGGTGATGGTAACAGATTCGCGTTCATTCGCTCTCTGCCTTGCACGGATCGATCGGATGCACGGGCTGGCCGCCGCCCCGCGCCAGGGGTCGCGTTCTTCCCGGCCACCGCCGGGGCGTGCCACAATAGGCGCGAGGTCAACGCCCGTGGTGAACGCAACGCCTACTCTCCTCGCCTGCCTGATCGCCTGCGCCGGGCTCATCTGCGCGCAGCCGAAACACGACCTCCCGTATCCGCGCATCGACACCGCGCAGGGCTACAAAGCCGACGCCTCGTGGCCCAAACAGCAGCCGAAAGGCGGCGAGTGGACCGCCGCGATGTCGGGCGTCGCCGTCGCCCCCGACGGCAACATCTGGACCATCAACCGCGGCGCGATTCCTATTCAGGTCTTCACGCCCGCTGGAGCGCTGGTCAAGAGCTGGGGCCAAGGCATGTTCCGCAACGCGCACACTGTACGCTTCGACCGCGAAGGCGGCCTGTGGGTGATTGACACGCTCTCCCACACCGTCCGCAAGTTCACGCCAGACGGCCAGGTGTTGCTCACCATCGGCACGCTGAACCAGGCCGGCGAGGATGCCACACACCTGAACGAGCCAAACGATGTCGCCTTCGCTCCCAATGGCGACATCTTCATCTCCGATGGCTACGGCAACGACCGCGTCGCGGTCTTCGACAGGCACGGCAAGTTCCTCCGCGCCTGGGGCAAGCTCGGCACAGGCTCCGGCGAGTTCAGCCAGCCTCACTCGATCGCTGTTGATTCGCGCGGCCGCGTGTATGTGGCCGACCGTAACAACGCGCGCGTGCAGGTGTTCGACGCACAGGGCAGATTCCTTGCGGCGTGGAAGAACCTCATCACGCCCTGGTACATCGAGATTACGCGTGCCGACGAGATTTACGTCGCCGGCAGCTCACCGATGTTGTGGTCCGAAAAACCCGCCAGTGCGCCTTTCCTGGCCACTCCCCCCAAGGATCAGATCATCATGAAATTCTCACCCGACGGCCGCGTGCACCAGCTCTGGGTGTTTCCCAAAGGCGTCGATGGCAAGCCGCCCGCCGGACACGGCGAAGTGAACTGGATCCACGCCATCGCCGTCGCGCGCGATGGAGCGCTGTACACCGCCGAGGTCGAGGCCAAGTGGGCGCAGAAGTTCATCCCGGTGGGTGCGAAGTGAGCGCCGCCGGACTCCTCGCCCAAGCCCGCACGAAAATGCAGCGGCTGACGGCGCTGCCCGAAAGCGTCCGCCCGAACACCATCGAGGACGGCTACCGCGTGCAGTTCGAGCTGATTTCCAAGCTGGGCGCGCACTTCGGAGGCGGCGTGGCCGGCTACAAGATCGCCTGTACCAACGAAACCGCCCAGCGCCAGTTGCATGTCGATCATCCCTTCTTCGGCCACCTGCTCGCCGCAACCACATACGAAAGCGGAGCGCGCCTGGACGCCGCGCCGTTCTTCATGCGCGTGATGGAAGCCGAGTTCGCCTTCCTGATCGGCGAGGATCTGCCGCCCGTGGCCGGACCGCGCACCCGCGATGAAGTCGCCGGGGCAGTCGCGGGAGTCCTGCCCGGAATCGAAATCGTCGACAGCCGCTTCGAAAGCTGGACCACGGTCGGCACGCCTTCCCTGATCGCCGATAATGCCTGTCATGCGGCCTGGGTGCGCGGCGCGCTCGTGCGAGACTGGCGAGATATCGATCTCGCAGCGCAGCCGGTCCAGCTCGTCATCAACGGCGCAATCAAAGATACCGGCAGCGGAGCCGCCGTACTCGGCCATCCGCTCAACGCCTTACTGTGGCTGGCCAACACCTTGAACGAGCGGGGCCTGGGTTTGCAGGCCGGCCAGTATGTGACCACGGGCGTGACCACCGATATGTATCTGGCCGGTCCCGGCGATCACGTCCAGGCCGACTTTGGTAGAGTTGGCAAGGTGGAGGTGAGCTTCCGGTGACCCGCCGTCTCCTGCTGTTTCTGGCGGCCGCGGGCCTGTTCGCACAGGGCCCGCCGGATTTCTTCATCCAGCTTGCCGATCCGCAATTCGGCTTGTTCACCGACGACCGCGACTTTGCCCAGGAAACCGCCAACTACGAATTCGCCGTCGCCAACGTGAACCGCCTGAAGCCGAAGTTCGTCGTCATCTGCGGCGACCTGATCAACAAGCCCGGCGATCCGGCGCAGTCGGCCGAGTATCGCCGCATCACGGCGATGGTCGACAAGTCGATCCCCGTCTATGCCGTTGCCGGGAATCACGATGTGGGCAACGAGCCGGCGCCGGAAACACTGGCCTACTATCGCGAACACTTCGGGCCCGACTATTACAGCTTCCGGCAAGGTGATGTGTACGGAATCGTCCTGAATTCGAGCCTGATTTCCGCGCCCGCCAAAGTCCGGGCCGAAGCGGATAAGCAGGAGGCGTGGCTCCGCGCCGAGCTCGCCAAGGCCAAAGCCTCCGGCGCCCGCCACATCGTCGTCTTCCAGCATCATTCCTGGTTTCTCGAAAATCCCAACGAGCCCGCGCAGTACTTCAACATTCCAAACCCTCAGCGCGGGCGCTATCTGGAGATGCTGAAAGCCGCCGGCGTGCGCTACGTCTTCGCCGGGCATTACCACCGCAACGCCTATGCCAAGGACGGCGATCTGGAGATGATCACCAGCGGCCCGGTGGGCAGGCCGCTGGGCAGCGACGCTTCGGGAATCCGGATTGTCACGGTTCGTCCGGACGCCTTGGAGCACCGCTACTTCACGCTCGGCGGCATCCCCAACCAGTTCCCCCTCCAGGGGCGGCCTTGAGGCTGCGGCGACCGTCAGACCCACCCTGTCCAACCGCCGAAATGCAGTTGACACCAGCCCCTGCGCGGGCGTAACCTAGCCCTTGAAGAGCAGCTTGGAGGCCTCCTGATGCGAGCATACTTGAGTTTCTTCGCGGCCGGCTTGGCGCTGCTGGCTGTGGCGCCTGCCATCGCGCACCATTCTATCGACGCCGAATTCGACCGCACCAAACCCGTCAAGGTGACCGGCACTGTCACTAAGGTCGAATGGATGAACCCGCACATCTGGTTTTATCTCGACGTGAAGGGCGCCGACGGCAAGGTCGAGAAATGGCAGTTTGAAGGCGGTCCACCCAACGCATTGAAGCGCCAGGGCTGGACGCGCACCTCCCTCAAGGAAGGCGATGTCGTGACCGTCGAAGGCATCATGGCCAAGGTGGCCAAGGAAGGCATCAACACTGGCAACACCAGCGCGGTTCGCCTGGCCGACGGCCGCCGTGTGCTCGGACGCGATCCGATCGACGAAAAAGGGAAGTAGCCGCGGACGCGCGATTTGATACGATGGACACTGGGAGGTGTTCAAAGTGCGCTCTATTCTATCTACCCTAGCCGCTGGAATTGTTCTGATTTCCCTGCCGATCCTGGCCCATCATTCTTTCGAGGCCGAGTTCGACCGCACCAAGCAAGTGACCCTGACGGGAACCGTCACCAAGTTTGAGTGGATGAACCCGCACATCTGGATTTACATGGATGTGAAGGGCGCTGACGGCAAAATTGAAAAGTGGCAATTTGAGGGCGGCGCGCCGAACATGCTGAAGCGGAATGGCTGGAGCCGCAATGCGCTCAAAGAAGGCGATGTCGCCACCATCCAGGGCGCTCTGGCCAAGGACGGCACCAACACGGTGAACGCCACCTCCGTGGTGCTGGCCGATGGACGGCGGGTTCTGGCCGGATCCTCGGACACCAAAGCCAAGGTCAAATAGACCGGCCACGTGGCGGTGCTCGCCTTATGCGGTCACCTCACGAGGCGCCGTGCTCGGCTCGGCGTTTCCCAGCCGGTTCAATCCGTTGAATGCCGCGGCCTTGTAGCACTCCGCGAGAGTCGGATAGTTGAAGACGTTTTCCACAAAGTAGTCGAGCCTGCCACCCAGCACCATGACCGCCTGGCCGATGTGCAGCAATTCGCTGGCGCCCTCGCCGATGATGTGGATTCCCAGAATCTCCCGCGTTTCGCGGTGGAAGATGATTTTCAGGCGGCCCGTGGTGTCGCCCCGGATCTGCCCGCGCGCGATCTCGCGGTAATACGCCACGCCGACCTCATACGGAATGTCTTCTTCCGTCAATTGCTCCTCGGTCTTACCGATGAAGGAGATTTCGGGAATCGTGTAGATCCCGTACGGATAGGCGGCGGGATTGGAGTGCACCGGCAGGCCATAAGCGCGCCCGGCGGCGATGCGCCCCTGCTCCATCGAAACAGATGCCAGGCTCGGGAATCCGATCACGTCGCCCGCCGCGAAGATGTGCGGAACCTTGGTGCGGTAGTCCTTGTCCACGGCGATGCGCCCGCGCGCGTCGGCTTCCAGACCCGCGGCGGCCAGGTTTAATTCGTCCACGTTTCCGTTGCGGCCCACCGCGTAGAGCAGCGTGTCACCGGTGATCTTCTTCTGGCTTTCGAGGTTCGCCACCACGCGGCCGTTGCCCAGGTCTTCCACCGAGGAAACCTCCTCGCTGAGCCGCAAGGTCACGCGCCGGTCGCGCAGGTGATAGCACAGCGCTTCGACGATCTCTCCGTCGGCGAACTCCAGCAGGCGCGGCCGCCGTTCGATCAGAATCACGCGCACGCCCAGCGCCGCGAACAGGCACGTGTATTCCACGCCGATGACGCCGCCGCCCACCACGATCAGCGTCTTCGGGATCTCGGGCAGATCGAGAACCTGATCGCTGTTGATGATATTGCGGCCGTTGAAGGGCACCAGCGGCGATTCGGCCGGCTTGGTGCCGGTGGCGATCAGGATCGTCTCGGCGCGGTACTCCGAAGAGCCGCGTGAATTTTCGACGCGAATCGTGTGCGGGTCGACGAACCTCGCGGTGCCGAACAGCATATCGACGCAGTTGCGGGCCAACTGCGCCAGCGTTACATCAATTTCCGTCTTGATCACGTGTTGCACGCGGAACACCAGGTCCGCCATTGTGATCTTTTCTTTCACGCGGTAGTGGACGCCGTAGATGTTCTGGTAGTTGTAGCCGGACAGGTGCAGCACCGCTTCGCGCATCGTTTTGGAGGGAATTGTGCCGGTGTTGATGCAGGTGCCGCCCACGACTTCGCGTTTTTCCACAACGGCCGCGCGCCTTCCGGATTTCGCGCATTGAATCGCCGCCCTCTGGCCCGCCGGACCCGAGCCGATAACGAGCATGTCGTAGGTTTGCATTCCCGGGCTTCCGACCAACACTATATCGCATCGGCCGGAATCTGCCCGGGCTCCTTAGGAGTTTGCCCAGAAATAAAAAAGCCGGTGAGCACTCGGAGGAAGATACTCACCGGCCGGCTCACCACTACCGCGAGGTTGCAGTTCGCCGAGACTTTCGGGGGCCTACCAGGCAGTTGGTAATACGGCCTCCCTAGAGAAAGAGACGCGATGAAACCTTAAGGAAGGTTCCACAACTGGACGCCTAGAGTATAGCACTCTTCAGTATTTCTGTACAGGCCCTTCCAGGGCCTTCCCACCGAGTTTTCCGGATGATTGGCCGTAGAACGTACTGTGTTCGTGGTTCCGGTACGTCACCGCAACTCCCGGTTCAAAATCGCGGCAATCCGCAGGCCGGCCTCCACAGCGCGACGGCGCGCGGCCTCCCCCGCCCGTTCTCTGTAAGCCATTGATAAATTGATTGGTTTCTCTTGAGAGCCAGCCCCGCTTCCGAGTCCATACACCACGCTCCGCGCAAGCTGGAAACCTTCCCGTGCCCAGCGCTCCGGCGATGCCATCAAATCCGAGGCAGTCTCTTTCGTCACACCTTCGCCCTCCAGGGTCCGAACCGAGCGCACTACTGCATCCAGACCGGGGTCGGACCCGAGAAGACCATCCCAGAACCCGTGCAGCGTCGAGCCGGGCCGGACGAAGACTAAGTTCCCTCCCCGGTCGCCTTGCGGGAGCTCGCGCGAAAAACGCGCCACGGCATGCACGGGATTGTGCAAGTCTCCGGCCAGGTGCAGGAACCACGGCAGTGCATAGACGGGGTTTGCAGGATCGGACGGTGGCCGGCCTAAGATCGGGATCAGCCGGTTCAATTCGGTGACCGCGTTCGGCCGGAGTGCCGCGGGGCCAGGAGTGCCGTCCTGAGTGAAGGGCAAATTGATGTAATGCCAGTTGGTATGGCGAGCCATGTCCGGAAAGCCGGGAAGCCGGGGCGTGGGGCGGGCTCCCGGCTGGGCGTCATCGTAGAAACGCGCATCGGTCCGGATCACGTCGGGCCACTCCGAGGCGGCCAGAAACGCAGCTCGCGCGCGTTCAGCCGGATCCGCCGGAGCATTCCGCAGGAACAGAGTTGGATAATCCGGATGGCGGCGGATCAAGTCGTCCACGCGTGCGCGCGCCGTGGGCGTGAGGTGGTCGTAGGCAAGGGAAGCGATGATGCGGTGGCCCGCGGCGTTCCAAGAGGGCGCCGGGACCGCCGCGGTGAGCACGGCGAGAACGGCGAGGATGGCGCGCATTCTCATTTTGCCGCCATTTTCAGAAGCTGCTCGGCGTGCCGCAGCGCCTCGGGTGTGACGCGTTCTCCGGAAAGCATGCGGCCGATCTCGCGCGTGCGCTCCGCCTGGCTCAGCTCTTCGATGGTCGCGACCGTGCGGCCGCGCTCGGCGTGCTTCTCGACCAAGTAATGGTGATCGGCGAAGCCCGCGATCTGCGGCAGGTGCGTCACGCACAGCACCTGGCTCGATCCGGCGAGTTTCTTCAGCCGCCGCCCGACCGCCTCGGCCGCGCTGCCTCCGACGCCGGCATCCACTTCATCGAAGACCAGCGTCCGCGGCGCGCCGGCGCGGCTGGCCGGACCGGCAACGCAGCTCATCAGCGCCAGCGCCACCCGCGACAG
The DNA here is from genome assembly GCA_964614015.1 of uncultured Bordetella sp. Lineage (GTDB taxonomy): Bacteria > Acidobacteriota > Terriglobia > Bryobacterales > Bryobacteraceae > Palsa-187. The sequence goes on from CAZTKA010000124.1 coordinate 9,161, forward strand.
TTCGCCCCCCGAGGCGATTTTTTCCAGCGGCTTCAGCTCCTCGCCTTGGTTGGGCGCGATCAGGAACTCGACGTCGTCGACGCCGCTGGCGGAGGGTTCGGCCGGAGCGAGCCGGATCGCGACCCGCGTCTTTTCCATCGCAAGCGCGGCCAGCTCCTGCTCGGCGCGGCGCGCCAGGCGTGCGGCCGCATCCTTGCGCCGCCGGCTCAATTCCTGCGCTGCCGTCTCAAAGTCTCCCCGCAGGGCTGCCGAATCGCGGGCCAGCGCCGCGCGCCGCTCGCCGCAGGTTTCCACCGCCGCCAGCTCGCGCCGGGCCTCCTCCAAAAACGCGAGCACCTGTTCGATGCTCGATCCATACTTGCGCTTCAGCTTCTCGATTGCGGCCAGGCGCGATTCCACTTCCTCCAGACGCCCGGGATCGGCCTCCAACTTGCCCAGGTAGCGGCGCAGCGCGTGCGACGCTTCCTCGACGGCGATCGCCGCCGGCTCGAGCGCGGTCTGGACTTCGCGCGCGGATTCGTCGATGCGCGCGAGTTCCTCCAGGCGCTTCTGGATCGTGCGGAGCTGCGTGGAAACGCTCTCCGGACTCTCGTACAGCGCATCGAAGGCCGCCGCCGCCGTCTCCTGAAGGC
>CAZTKA010000125.1:0-9773 GCA_964614015.1 uncultured Bordetella sp.
GCCCGTCAAGCCGGCGGCGCGGGCGAAATCCACGCCCTGATTTTCCAGGCGCTGGCCGCCGGAAACACGCAGCACACCAAACCGCGTTTCGTGAATCAGCGACGGGCTGAAAATGTGCGTATGGCTGACCGCCAGATTGCGGGTATACGTGCTGATATGGGTGCCAAACCCAGGAACCAACATTTCATTCAAATCCGAGCTGCCGAAGGGCCGGAATGTCTCCGAATCCGAGTGCGTGTAGCGCATGAACAGATTGTCGCCATTGCCGGCGTGATGGTCCAGACGGCCCGTGAACTGCGTGTTGTCGTTGCTTGAAACCGGCGTGGCGCTGAAATTCTGGACGTTGCCGGGGGCGTTCGGCAACGGAATCTTCTCCAAAAAGGCGCGGGCAACCGGATCCAGGCGCGTGAGAGGGATCTGGTTGCCGCCGAAGGGAACCCTGCGGCCCGTCGCCGGATTGCCGCTTAGCGGATCGAAGACCGGCGCGAGCCCGCTGAAATCGCCCGTGCGCACCGCCCCCGGCGGCAGGGAGAACGTCCCGGTGAGACTCCGCCGCTCGCGCAGCGCCTCCGCGCTCAAAAAATAAAATGTGCGGTCGCGCCGCAGCGGCCCTCCCAGCGTTCCCCCGAACTGATTCTGCCGCAGCGGCGGCTTCCACGATCCGTTGAAGTAGTTGCGCGCATCCAACGCCGAGTTGCGGAAAAACTCGTACAACGATCCGTGAACCACGTTGCCGCCCGCCTTGGTCGCGGCGCTGATCGCCGCGCTGGCTTTCGCTCCGTACTCTGCCGGGTAAATCGATTTCTGAATATTGAACTCTTGAATCGCGTCCACCGACACGGACACCCCCAGGTTGTTGAAGTACTGGTCCGTGATGGAGACGCCATCCAAAAAGTACATGTTGTGGCCGCCCCGCTGGCCCGCGATTGCAACCGTCGGGCCGGTTTGCCCCAGCGCCGCTCCGCGCGTGCCGCGCGGTTCGACGACCACGTTATCGCTCAACAGCGTAAGGTCCGTGAAGCGCCGTCCGTTGAGCGGGAGGCTCACGACGCGCCGGTTATCGATCACCTCGCTTACTTCGGCATTGGTCGTGCGCAAGAACGGAGCGCTATCCACAACGGTGATCTCTTCCTTCAAGTCACCGACGGAGAGCTCGAAATCGATCCGCACTCGCTCGGCGACGCGCAGCGCGATACCGCTCCGCACCTCCGTGCGGAAGTTGGGCATCTCTGCCCGGACCGTGTACTGGCCTGCCGGAAGCGACGGCGCGGCGTAATTTCCGCCGGCGTCCGCTGTAACCCGCCGCTCCACGCCGCTGGAAACCTGCGTGATGGTCACCGTCGCACCCGGCAGCGGAAGCCGGTCCTGCCCGGCCACCGTGCCCGCGATCTCTCCGGTCGTGTTCTGTGCGCCCGCAACAGCCCCCGCTGCCACAATGAGCATCACAACCTGGGCCGCCGAACGAATCAAATGCGCTACCCCAAATTACCGGGCCAGCGGATCGGGCCGGACCTGGAACTTCACAATCTTGCCCTTGGTCCCCTTGCCGCCTTCGATATGCCACACGAAGTGCGTGCCGTAGTTGGAGTAAAGCGCGCGGCCTTTCCATCCCACGTTGGGATCATCGATGCGGCCGTCCATGCCGCGGGAATAGAAGCCCAGCGGATAGGGAACGCGGAAATAGGTCCACTGCCGCGTCTGTGGATTCATTGCGATCAGGGAATCGGAGTTGGATCCGGTCACGATCGGAGTGTTGGGCCCAAGCCCGATGATATTGTGCTGATCCACCCAGTTGTAATAGTGGAAGTCGGCCGGAATATCCGTGCCCTTCATCTTCGGACCGGGCGTCTGATAGAGAGTCCAGCCCTCGGGGCACTGGCTGCCGTCGAGTTTCAGCGTGTCGAGATCGCGGCACTTGCGGTAGTCGAACGACGCCAGATGGCTGCTGGCGGCCAGAGCCGTCCACACCACGCCGTTCAGGTCCACGTCCACGCCGCGCGGATCAAAACCCGGTGATGGAACTTTGAAAATCCGCGTCTTGCAGCTTCGCGGCGCATCGTTGCCTCGCTCCATGCGGATCAAGTAGCCGGGGAAGTTCTCAGAAATGCCCCAAACCGCCGTATCGATCGGGCTCGGAATCACGCTATAGAGCGAATAGCGCACCATCGTATCCAGCTTCGGATCATATGGCGCGGCCGGCTGCTTGCCTTTGCCCTTACCCTTGGCCTGTGCGTCGCCGCCCTTGGCGGCAGCGGGCGCCGGAGCCTGCTTGCCCTGTCCCGGCGTATCGCCGGCGTAGAGAACCGCCTCGACAGCGTTCGCCGCCGGCAGCGTCGTGTTGAACGGAGGCGTGATCACGCCGTCGTTGTTCGTGTCCAGCGTCTGTGCGCACCAGCCAACGGCGGCCTGCTCGGCTTTGAATTCGTCCTTGGTGGCCGCGAAGGTTTCGTCGTAGATCTTCGAGTCGATCCAGCCCACGATCGGGCCGCTCAGCTCATTGAAATACACCGTCTGGTTGGGATCGTTGTCGAATTGAAGGTGATGCGTGCTATAGCAGGTCTCGATCAGATTCCACTGGCGCGTTTGCAGATTGTAGAACGACGCCTGGCGGCCGCTGTTGTTCAGCGGGGCGTACGCCGCATACTTGTTGTTCGGGTCGCGGCACCACACCGGCTGCTGGTTGCCGCGGATCTTCGATGTCATCCAGATGCGGCCTTGCTTGTCCGTCATCGAATTATGCGGGTCGGCCGGATTGTACGGCGGGTTCGACCATAGATGCTCGTTGCCCCAGTACAGCGACGGCGTCGTCGGCGCCGGGAAGCGCGACGGAACTTGCGCCTTCGGAGCGCGGGTCGGAATGTCGATGGTCCAGGTGTAATTCTCGCGCGGATCGAGCAGCACTAGTTGCCCGTGTCCCGCCGAAACGCCGTTGATCAGGCCGTTGCCGTTGACCGTCGGATTGTTCTTGTCGGTCGAATTGATGTCGTGCATGAACGTGTGGTCGTCGGCCACGTCCCACAGCGTCACAACGATGTTGCGCTCCACGCCTTTCGGGCGCTCGGGCGCGGGAGGAACTTCGCCGTTCGCGATGCGGTCGGTCCAATCGGCGAATACTTTGAGCGAAGCCGCGTTGCCCATCTGGCCCAGCGTGGCATACATGCTCCCGCCCCGCACGCCGCCCTTCAAGCGGCGCTCCCAGGCCTGCACGGAAGTTTGGATGTCGACCGGCTCATTCAGCCCGGCCGCGCGGTTCGCCGCGACCCCTTTATACACGCCGTCGAGCGACCGCGTCAGCAAGTTTCCGAGCTGGTGGCAGAAGTTGCAACCCGACTTGAGCTGGTTGATCCAGTGCTCCTGCGTCAGCATCGCCGGGCCCACGCCGTTGCCCTGCGGTCCCGTGCCCGGGAACATGCTCTTGGCCGGCGGCTCCAAAAGAGACAGCCAGTAGTCGCCCGGATACACCTTGGCGGCTTCCTGCGGCGTCTTGGCGCTGGTCACACGGATGTTGACCGGGGTCGTCACCGGCTTGGTGTTGATGCCCGCCGAATCGACCAAACCGAACCCGCGCACCCATACTTTATACGTGGCGTCCGGGAGGTCCGGCAGCATGTAACGGCCCTGATCATCGGTCACGACGATCTTGATGAAGCCGGTGGAGAGATCTTTCGTCTCCGCAATGACCCACACGCCCGCTTCCGGACCGCGCTCGCCCGTCACCGTTCCGCCGATGTATCCAGGGAAGCTGACGGTTCCGGGTCCCTTGCTCTTGGAGGCAGCTTTGGGCGCGGCCTTGCCTTTGGTTTGCTGTGCGTGGCTGGTGTAGGTGGCTAAAATGGCGATTAAACCGGTGAGGGCCGCAGTCAACAGACCCTTGGCGAACCGGGAACGGAAAGTTTTCATAGGACTCCTCCTCACGCAACGCGCTGCAATCCTGCCGCGCAACTCACAAGTATATAAACCTTCGGCGCTTGCGCGCAACCGCGTCCGCCTCCAAAAAGCGCGCCAGGCCGTCCGGAGCCAGGGGGCTTCTCCCGCTTACGCTTGCCCACTTTGGCCGCGCGCCCCTCAAGCGGCCGCCGTTTCGCGAATCGCGGCCTCCAGCGCATCCATCGCTTGACCGGCCTGCTCGCGCGAAATGATCAGCGGCGGCGAGAGCCGGATCGCACTCTGGCCCGTACCGAGCACCAGCAATCCGCGCCTGAAGGCGCGCTGGATGATCTGGTCGCGCTGCTCGACGCCCGCAATGTCCACGCCGAGCATCAGCCCCCGCCCGCGCACATCGCCGACGATCGCGTACTTCGCCGCCCAGCCGCGCATGCGCTCCATCATGTAGCCGCCCACCTCGCGCGCGTTCCGCACGCCCTCGCGCTCCAGCACGTCGAGCGTCGCCAGGGCCGCCGCGATGCACACCGGATTCCCTCCGAAGGTCGACGCGTGCGAGCCCGGCATCCAATCCATGAGCTCCGCGCGGCTCATGCACACGCCCAGCGGCATGCCCGAAGCGATGCCTTTGGCGATCGTCACGATATCCGGCTCGACGCCCGCATGCTCGATGGCCCACCACTTCCCCGTCCGGCCCATGCCGGATTGCACCTCGTCCACCACCATCAGGATGCCGTGCCGGTCGCAGATCGCGCGGATCTCTCTCAGGAACGAATGCGGCGGGACTACATAACCGCCTTCGCCTTGAATCGGCTCGAGCACGATCGCTGCCACCTCGCTCGGCGGCGCCAACGCGCGCAGCACGCGCTCCTCGATGAAGCGCGCGCAGGCCAGGCCATACGCCTCTGGATCGGCGGGCTTGTCGCGGTACACATGCGGATACGGGACATGCGTTACGCCCGGCACCAGCGGAGCGAAACGCGCGCGCTGCCGCACCTTCGAAGCGGTCAGCGAGAGCGCGCCCATCGTGCGGCCGTGGAAGGCGCCGTAGCAGGCGATAATGTGCTGCCGCTGCGTGTGATACCGCGCGAGCTTGATCGCGCACTCCACCGCCTCCGCTCCGGAGTTGCCGTAGTAAAACTTGTGCGGCCCCGGCATGGGCGCGATCTTGGAAAGACGCGCCGCCAGTTGCGGCATCTGCTCATAGTAAAAGTCGGTGCCGGACATGTGGATCAATTCAGCCGCCTGCTTCTGAATCGCCGCGACAACCTCGGGGTGGCAGTGCCCCGTCGAGGCGACCGCGATGCCGGCCGAACAATCCAGAAACTCGTTGCCGTCCACGTCCTCAACAATCGCGCCGCGCGCGCGTTTGGCCACCAGCGGATAAGCGCGCGTGTAGCTCGGCGAAATCCAGCGCTGGTCCTCGGCGATGATTCGCTGCGCGTTGGGTCCCGGTAACGGAGTCTTGATGTTCACTTGCCATCCTTTCAGCAGATATCAAACCGCACACCCTGCGCGAGCGGCAGCTCATCGCCGTAGTTGATCGTGTTCGTCGCGCGGCGCATGTACGTCTTCCAGACATCCGAGCCGGATTCACGCCCTCCGCCCGTCTCCTTCTCGCCGCCGAACGCCCCGCCGATCTCCGCCCCGGACGGCCCGATGTTGACGTTGGCGATGCCGCAGTCCGAGCCTTCGGTGGAAAGAAACTGTTCGGCTTCCTGCAACTCGCGCGTGAAAATCGACGAGGACAGGCCCTGCGGCACATCGTTGTGCAGCGCGATCGCTTCGGCGAAGTCGCGGTAGCGCATGACGTACAGAACCGGCGCGAAGGTCTCGCGCTTCACCAGCTCCGTCTGGGCTGGCATCTCGGCCAGCGCAGGACGGGCATAATAGGCGTCCGCGTAATTTCCAACCATCACGCGTTCGCCGCCCGTGACCCGCCCGCCCGAGGCCCGTGCCTCCGCGAGCGCGCCCTGCATCCGGTCAAATGCCGCGCCGTCGATGAGCGGCCCCACCAGCGTCGCGGTGTCTCGCGGATCGCCCACTGTGACCGAAGCGTAGACGGAACGCAAACGCTCCACCAGTTGGCCGTAGACGCTGTCCTGCACGATCAACCGCCGCAGTGTCGTACAGCGCTGCCCCGCTGTTCCCATCGCCGCGAACGCAATCGCGCGAACCGCAAGATCCAGATCCGCGGACGGACACACGATCGCTGCGTTGTTGCCGCCCAGCTCCAGCAGGGCGCGCCCCAGCCTTGCCGCGATCACCGGCGCGATCGCCTTGCCCATCGCGGTCGAACCTGTCGCCGAGACCAGGGGAACGCGCGGATGTTCCGCAAGCCGCACCGCGGCATCACTTCCGCCCGTCACGACGCTCGACAAGCCGCGCGGAACGCCGCCCAATTTCTCCGCGGCGCGCTCGAACAATGCTTGCGAAGCCAGCGCCGTCAGCGGCGTCTTCGGCGACGGCTTCCACACCACCGCGTCGCCGCAGACCCAGGCCAGCGCCGCGTTCCAGCTCCACACCGCTGCCGGAAAGTTGAAGGCGGAAATCACGCCCACGACGCCTAACGGATGCCAGGTTTCCATCATGCGGTGCCGCGGCCGCTCGGAGGCAATCGTCAACCCGTGCAGTTGCCGCGCCAGGCCCGCCGCGAACGTGCCGATGTCGATCATCTCCTGCACTTCGCCCTGTCCCTCGGAAAGAATCTTGCCCGCTTCGAGCGTCACCAGCCGGCCCAGCGCGGATTTGTGCGCGCGAAGTTCCTCCGCGAACAAGCGCACGAGTTCCCCGCGCCGTGGCGCGGGCACCTTCCGCCACTCCAGAAACGCACGGTGCGCCGCTTCGATGGCTGCATCGGCACTGGCCGCGTCCGCCAGCGCCACGCGCCCGATGATTTCCCCCGTGATCGGACTGTGCACCGCCAGGTCGCCGCGCCTGTAGCGCTCCTCGGCCACCCCCATGCCCGCGAGCAGATCCGCCGCCTCCTGCATCATCCCCTACTCGCCTTCCGCCACCATCCGGTCGAAGGCGGCCAGCAACTCCTCGCGCTTCGAATATGGTCCCGGCGTGTAGGCGCGCGAGCTGATCCCTTTTTGCGAAAGTTCGGAAACCAGCCAGTCTTCGCGATTCGTCATATCCCAGAACTCGACGGCGTCGGCGAACACGAAATCCGGCTTGGCCATCTCGGCCGGATGAAAGTGCCATTCGCACACGATCTCGGTGCGGTCCACTGCGCGAGGCCACAGCGTGTGCGTCATCATGTAATCGGGGTGCAGGCTCAGCAGCAGGTTCGGATAGATGGCGTAATAGGCGACCATCTTCCGCTGCGCCTCATTCAAGCCCGGCAGATAATCGCGCCGCCGCACGCCGCCCCGCGTCATGGTCTCCACTCCGGGCCGGAATCCCATGCTGCCCCCGATGTAGGCCGGCGCCGGAGGCTCGTTGTCGGCGCCCAGGTAATCCGTCAGCGGATTCAGCGCCGGGTGCACGGTCGGACAATGCAGGCACTCGCTGTAATTGAGGATGACCAGCTTCCAGTTTGCGGCAACGTCATAGACGATGCGCTTTTGCATCTTCAGCTCCGCCATCCGCCACGCGGAGAATTTTTCGGTAAGCGCGGCCAGATGTTCGCCGGGCGGAGGCGCGGCCCGCCCCAAATGGACGAACAGGTGGCCTTCCCACACAGCCGCCTGCGCGGCGTGCAGCGGGTAATCCTCGCGCGAAAACCCTTCGGGCATGTGCGAGGCCCCGATGAGCGAGCCGTCCAGATGGAACGTCCAGGCGTGATACGGACAGCGGATGCGCCCGCCCGCGAAGATTCCCGCCGGCTCCGTACACAGGCGCGTGCCACGGTGGCGGCAGACGTTATAGAAGGCGCGCAGCGCGCCGGCCGCATCGCGCGTGACGATGATACTTTCGCCCCCGATATCGGCCAGAAAATACTCGCCCGCCCGCGCCACCTGCTCCTCGCGCCCCACGCACACCCACTGGTGGAAAAAGAAGCGGTCCATCTCGGCGCGAAACACTTGCGGGTCGGTGTAAAAGCGCTGCGGCAGCGTCATCTCCATAATCGACCAGCATACGGCAATCGAGCGCGCCTTGCGGCCTCGCGGCGCTTGCGCTTCCGCTGGATTCTACCTATCCTGAGTCGAGTGTGAACCGCCAGCCCCGATTCAGGAGAATTCGCGCATGAAGCCGCTTCCTTCCTTTTCTTTCTTCGCCATCATCGCCTTCGCGGCCGCCGCATTCCTCGCCACCACCACTCACAACGGAGGCAACCTCCTCCGGGCCCAGGACGCCAAAGGCGATGCGGCCAATGCCGCCAAGCAGGGCGCAGTCCAGGGCAAGGGCGCCTTCAAGGGCAAAGCCCCGGTGGATACTTTGGGCGCCGGGCCCTGGGACATCAAGACCGAGGCCGCCACTGTTCGTGTTTCGGTGGTCACCAAGGGACTGGATCACCCCTGGGGCATGGCCTTCGTGCCCGGCTCCAACGACATTCTGGTGACGGAGCGGCCAGGCCGTCTGCGTTTGGTCCGCAACGGTGTTCTGGATCCCACCCCCATCGGAGCGCTGCCGGAAATCCGCGCGGTCACGCTCGGCGGCTTGCTCGATATCGCGCTGCATCCGAACTTCGCGCAGAACCGCCTGATCTATTTCTCCTACTCCAAGCCCGGCGCCGAAGAGCCCGCCAGGGCGACGCTGGCCGTCGCGCGCGCCCGCTGGGATGGCGGCGCGAGGCTCACCGAGCTCAAGGATGTTTTCGTGGCCGACGCCTATCATGGCGGCCGCGGCGCTCCCAAAGGTTGCTGCGGGCAAGGCCCCTCGGACGGAAGCTACGGTTCCCGCATTCTGTTCGACAACGCAGGCTTCCTTTACATCACCAGCGGCGACCGCAACTACGGGGAAAAATCGCAGGATCCCATGTCGCACATCGGCAAGATTCTGCGGCTGAAGGATGACTACGACGGCGCGGTGCCTGCCGGCAATTCGGTGGCCATCCTGGCCCTGCTCAAGCTGGCGGCCATTGCCGACCGGCGCGATTGGAAACAAATGGCCGAGAAAAGCCTCCGGCTCTTCGCGGATCGCCTGCACCAAGCGCCGCAGGGGGCGCCCGCGATGCTCTCGGCGCTGGCTTTTTGGCTCGAGGAACCAGTGCGCGTCGTGATTGCCGGGGCGCTGTCCTCCGCGGACACCCGCGCCCTGGTGGCCGCGGCGCACTCGGTTTATCAACCGCGCAAGGTCGTGCTTGGCAACGCCGGCCTGGTCGAACCCTTGGCCAAGACCCTCTCTGCTCAGCAAGACCGCGCGACCGCGTACGTCTGCCTCGGCACGATGTGCCTCCCCTGGACCCACGAACCTCAAACGGTGCGCGAGCGGATCCAAAGCGCACGGAAGTCCGCGCCGTCCAGGTAGGGGGGGCACGGGCTCAGGGAGGAGACGTTCCGGTGGCCGCCCTCTAGTAGGAGAGAGCAAAGAAGTAAGGATTGATTGAAGTGATGCGCCCAATAACCGCGCGCTGGTCCGCTTGGTCGCTCACTGGCCCTTTCAAGACCGCTTCAGCATCGCCACCGAGGCGCAGAAAACCGGAAGAGGGCGCACCGCGGGTTCCCGATCTCGACGGTACCCTTTGTGCGCTGAGGTTAAGTCACCCACTGGCCCGCCTACCCGTTGGCCAACGGCAGGTGGATGCGGACGCAGCTTCGTTGGTCAGGGCCCGCGGGCACGAGCTCGAGTTGGCCGCGGTGCGCTTCGATGATCTTGCGGGCCACGGTCAGTCCCAAGCCCAATCCGACAACCTTGGTCGAGTAAAACGGCTCGGTGGCGCGCGCGGCGCTCTCGGGGCGCTTCGACGGCTCGCGGGTGTGCGCCGACCTCGGGTTCGTCTACCG
>CAZTKA010000126.1:0-9610 GCA_964614015.1 uncultured Bordetella sp.
GCTACGGCGCGAAGCACGTCTTCAGCGGCGCGCGCTTCATTATCGAGCGCGGCGAGCGCATCGCTCTGGTGGGCGTCAACGGCGCGGGTAAGTCGACGCTGATCAAGCTGCTCGGCGGCCGCGAGCCTCTAAGCTCGGGAACCTACGAGCTCGGGCACAACGCCACGCCGGACTATTTCGCGCAGGACCAGTACAAGGAACTCGACCCCGATGCACGCCTGCTCGACGACCTCAGCAACGCTGTCCCGCGCCACACAATCACGCAGTTGCGCAACCTGCTGGGCTGTTTTCTGTTCAGCGAAGACGACGTATTCAAGCGCATCGGCGTATTGAGCGGCGGCGAACGCAACCGCTACGCGCTCGCGAAAATGCTGGTGGCGCCTTCCAACTTCCTGCTGCTGGACGAGCCAACCAACCACCTCGACATGCGCGCCAAGGACGTGCTCCTCGAGGCGCTGCGCGAGTACTCCGGCACCGTGGTGTTCGTCTCGCACGACCGCTATTTCATCGACCATCTCGCCACACGCGTCTTCGAAATCGAGGACGGCCACGTGCACGTGTATCCAGGAAACTACGAAGATTACTTGTGGCGCAAATCCGGAGGCGCGCAGGCGGCTGCGCCCCCTCCCGCGGCGGTTCTCACCCCGACCGCTGCAAGCGCGGCCGGCAACGGCGGGGGCAAGCGGGTGAACCCGATGAAGCTGCAAAAACTCCGCGACCGGCTGAAAACCGTGGAGGAACAAGTCGCGGGCCTGGAATCTGAAATCGCGCAACACGAAGCGGCGCTCGCCAATTTCAGGAGCGTAGAAGAAACGCTGCGGCTGAACGACCTGGTCACGGCGCGCCGCAGCGAACTGGAGCAGCGCGTGGCGGAGTGGGAATCTCTGTCGGCGGAACTGGAAAGGAGCGCCTAGCGCGGCTGCCTGAGCGCCAGGAGCGCCGCCGCCGCGAAGAGCTCAAGCACACCCGCCAGCCAACGTGCCCGCGGCCAGTTTATGCGTGTCCTCGCCTTGCCATGTCGCGGACGATGGTCCGCGAGCCTGCCCACAGCACCAGGGCGAGCACCGCGCTCAACACCGGGATCAGCAGCATGGCTTGCTGCAATCCGGCTGCGCGGAAAACTTCTGTAACCTCCGCCGACCCGGCAGCCGTCGCGGCGCGCCGCGCGAACAGATCCGAAAGCGTGCCGGTAAGCACGGGTCCGAACGAGGCGCCGCTCATGTACATGCCGAAGAAATAGATCGCCATGGTCGAGGCGCGCTGCGCGGGCAGCACGATGTCCTGAATCGCAGCGTACACCAGGCCGTAGTAACCGTTCAGCACGCCGAAGGTGACCGTCAGCATCGCGACCGACGACACCAGCGCTCCCTCCGGCTGGATGATGCCCACGTAGGAGAAGGGCACGGCCACCAGCGCGAGCGCGGCGGCCGCCACCATGCGCCCATCACTGCGCTTGTGGACAACGTTGTCGCCGATCCAGCCCGCGAGCAATCCCCCGGCCGAGCCGCCGATCAAATACGTGACGCCGGTTCCGAATCCTGCGCCCGCCGTCGAGACGTGATGAATGCGCTGCAGCATCGCAGGCAGGAATGTCGCGATGGCGAACATGTTGAAGTTCAACAGCGCGCCGGAAAGGATGATCCACCACAGCGTTGGAATCCGCAGCACGGCCCACATGGATGCGCGCGTCTGCGGCGCGTGCGCTTCCGTGGCGCCGCGCGCCGGCTCGCGCAACATCAACAACGCCGGCACGAACAGCAATGCGGGTGCCGCCGCGCTCACCATCGCCCAGCGCCAGCCCCAGGCGTCGGCGATCGATCCGGCAAAGAAGAAGCTCAGCGCTCCGCCTATTGGGAACCCCAGCATGAACAGCGCGAGCGCCCGTGCGCGCCGCTCCGCCGGGAACAGATCGCCGATCCAGGAAGTGCCCGTGGGAGCGCAGACCGCTTCGCCCACGCCCACGCCCATGCGCGGGATCAGCAGCGTGATGAAATTCACAGCGAACCCTGAAGCCGCCGTCATGAGGCTCCACACGGAGGCGCCCCAGGCCAGCAGCTTGCGGCGGCTCCACACATCAGCGACCCGGCCGAGCGGGATGCCAAGCGTCGCGTACACCCACAGAAACGCGCTCCCGAGCAAGCCTACCTCCGCGTCGGTAAGGCCGAATTCCTTGCGCACGGGCTCGGTGAGCGCGCCCGGCACGTGGCGGTCGTAAAAGTTCAGCAAATTGATTGCGAACAGTACAGCGAGTGAGAAGGGCCGGCCCGGGTTCACAGGCGTCGATGGTAACACAAGCGGCCTAATGCTCTGCGCTTCTCGCCCGGCTGCGATAGATGCGGCGAAGCCGCCTCCATTCCACCGCCCCTAAGCATCGCGGCCGACAGTGTCTGGAGAAGCCGCCGGCACGCACACGGCGATGTATTCGGTCCTTCCGGAGTCGAATAGCGCACCTAGGCGCGATGCTCACCTGCGCTTCGCCGTTGTTCCCGCGGGCGATGTATTCGTTGATGATCTTGTTGCCGGGCGCCGGATCTGGTGCGGAGCAGGAACGATCTGAGGCATGGATTCCAGGATAGAGCCGATAAGGACCACGCATGGTCCCCGCATTGTTGCTGTTCTTTGTGGCTGCTCCGGCCTGGGCCGCGCAGGCGGCGTTTCCGCTGGCGTTTGTTCCCAACGCGGGTCAGGTGCCAGAGCCGGTGCGATTCCTGATCCAGACTCCGGAGCTGCGCGCGGCCTTCTTCCCTGACGGCATTGTATTTCAGGCCAGTGGCCGAAGGGCACGCGTGCGCTTTTCTGCTGCGGCAGAGCCGTCGGGTGAAGGCCCGCTTCCCGGCCGCGTAAACTTTCTCACGGGCAATGACCCGCGCAACTGGCGGATCAAGCTGCCCGCCTACGCGCGTTTGGTCTATCGCGACCTTTATCCCGGAATCGACGCTGTGTACACCGCATCCGGCCGCGGGCTGAAATCCGAGTTCCGCGTGGCGCCCGGTGCGGATCCGCGCGCGATCCGCTTTGCCTATGAAGGGTCGGTGCGCATCGAGGCCAGTGGCGCCCTGGTGGTGCGCACGGCGGAAGGCGAGTTGCGGGAACAGGCCCCCGTGGCGTTTCAGAAAGACGGCACGCCCGTGCCCGCGTCGTTCCGCTTACTGGAGGACGGCACGGTGAGCTTCGAAATCGGCGTCTATGACACGTCCCAAGCTCTGATCATCGACCCGACGATCGCCTACTCCACGTATCTCGGCGGCAGCGGCATGGGCGCAGTGACAGGGCTCGCCGTCGACGCGAACGGCAGCCTTTACGCCGCGGGCTGGACTGAAGCTCTCGATTTCCCGATCGCCGGGGCGTTCCAGGGGTCCAATCGCGGTGGTGTGGACGCGTTCGTCGTGAAGCTGACTCCGGCCGGCGATGGATTTCAGTACGCCACCTACATCGGCGGAGCCTTTGATGACCGCGCGGCAGCTCTGGCTGTGGACACAAGCGGGCAGGCCTATGTGGCCGGCGCGACCAGTTCCTCCAATTTCCCGCTGGCAGCGCCGCTGCGCGCGAGCATGGTGGGAGGCAAGGAGGCCTTCGCGCTCAAGTTGAACGCCGCCGGCAGTGCGCTGGTGTACAGCACGTTCCTCGGCGGCGCAAACTGGGAAGCGGCGACCGCAATCGCCGTGGATGGTTCGGGTGCGGCGTTGGTGGCTGGAGACACGCGCTCGGCTGATTTCGCGCTGCTGAATCCGGTGCAGAGCTGGCTTGGCGGAGCAACGGACGCGTTTCTTGTGAAACTGAACGCCACGGGCGCGTTGCAGTTCGCCACGTTTCTCGGAGGCGCGGGTGATGAACATGCGGGCGGGGTCGCGATCGGCGCCGCCGGCGACGTCTACCTCGCAGGCGGGACGCTTTCGACCAACTTTCCGCTGGCGGCTCCCCTGCAAGCTTCGAACGCGGGAGGCCAGGACGCCTTCGTCGCGCGTATCCGGACGCTCGCGCCGGCGCAGTTGGTCTACAGCACCTACTTGGGAGGCTCCCTCGGCTCAGCCGCGGCCCCGGAGCAGGCCAATGGGATCGCGGTCGATTCGGCGGGCAATATGTACGTCACAGGCTCGACGCCTTCGGCGAATTTTCCGGTGACCGGCGCCTCTCTTCAGCCGCTGTTTGGCGGATCGCGCGACGTTTTTGTGACCAAAATTAACGCGGCCGGTTCGGCGCGCCTGTTCAGCACCTACCTGGGATCCTCGGGCTTCGACTGGGGGAGCGGCATCGGAGTGGATGGGGACGGTAACGTGCTCATTGCCGGATACACGTCTTCGGTGATCTTCCCGAACGTGGATGGCGTGCAGGCAGGCTTCAATGGGCTTTATGATGCGTTTCTTTGCAAGCTGAATCCGTCCGGGGACACGCTGGTGTTTTCCTCTCTCTACGGCGGCACAGGGTATGATCAGGCCAGCGCGCTCGCTTTGGACGCATCCGGCAACGCGTTTACCGGGGGACAGACAAGTTCGCTGGATTTTCCGCTGCAAGCGCCGATCCAGAGCCTGAACACGGGCGGGAGCATCGGATGGCTGGCGCGTTTTAACGTCGGCGCGCCTCCCCCGCAAATGCCTTCTGCGGATTCCGCCTCAATCACCTTCGGCGCGGCGGGTGCGGCCACGCTGACAGCGCGTTACTCGCACCCGGCGGGCGCGGCGGCGCTGACTGAAGTCGCGTTTCTGATGGGATTTTCCGCGTCTACCGATTACGCCTGCTATGTCAAGTACAGCGTCGCAGAGCAGCGTTTCACCCTGATGAACAACATCGCCTCGACCGGCGGAACAACCGTGGCGCCCGGCTCGGGCAGCGCGCAGAACAGCCAGTGCACGCTGAACGGCGCAGGCAGCGGCGCGGCGTTGTCCGGCACGCAATTGACGCTGACGGCATCGCTCGTGCTGCCGCAGGGTTTTCCACCGAGCGATACGATCTATCTCTACGCGGCAAGCGCAGCGGCCAGCACTGGCTGGGTAGCGCGCGGAACGGTACCGCGCGTGTCGGCCGATTCGGCCTCTCCGGCGGCGGGCCTCGGAGCCTCGCAAGTCTTCACATTCGCCTTCTCCGATTCACAAGACGCCGCCAATGTCACGACGATGGCGATCTTGATCCATTCCTCACTGACATTTACGAATGCGTGCTATCTGGTCTTTGAGCGCTCGACGAACACGATCAAACTGATATGGGACGGCGCTACCGGAGCCACGCCCAAGCCGCTGGGATCGGCGGCGATCTTGCAGAACAGCCAGTGCGCCGTGGGGGTCGTCACGCTCACGGTTTCCGGCACGACAAACTTGCTTACGGTGCCGCTTGCCTATAAGGCGTCCTTCAACGGGGCGAAACGCATCTACATGCTGGCGGCTGGGCCGGCCAACAATACTGGATGGGTTGAGCGCGGAACGTACACGGTGCTCGCGCCGGGCAATCCCGTGGCTGAGTCGGTCTCGCCCGCCTCGGGCGAGGGCTTCGGCGGGCTGTTCACCTTCACCGTATCCGACGCCGCAGGTTCCAGCGCGATCACCGGCATGGCGATGTTGTTCGCGCCGACGCTCAACGCCAACAACGCCTGCTATTTGATCTACGACCGCGCCACGGGCCGCGTTTCGCTGGCCTACGACAACCTGTCCGGATCCTCTCCAGTAGCGCTGGGGTCTGCGACGAGCGTTGCGAACACAATGTGCCAGCTGAGCGGCGTCAACTCGTCGGTCAGCATAGGCGCCACTGCGGTGAGCCTGACTGTGAATGTGACTTTCTTGGCCCCGTTCGCGGGCCCCAAGAACATATACTTGTTCGCGTCCGAAACCATCGTGAACTCCGGATGGATTAACGTCGGCGCATGGATTGTCCCCGATACCCCACCGACGCTGGGATCGGTGACCCCGTCCTCGGGCAGCGGCACCACGCCCTCGTTCACCGCTAGTGCGACTACCGTCGTCACGCCGTCGAATCTTACAAAGATGCACGTGCTGATGACCGCGGCATGGTTTCAAGACGCCTGCTGGGTGGTGTACGACCGCATTGCCGGAACCGTTGGGCTGTACAGCGACGACGCGGCCACTCTGGCATCAAAGCCCGTGGGATCGTCCGCCGCGCTCCAGAATTCGCAGTGCGCCGTCGGCTACAGCGCAGCGACTGCTTCGGGCAACACCGTCACCTGGACTGTGAATCTGCTCCTCAAGGCGGCCTTCAGCGGATCGAAGACCGTGTATCTGTCCGCGGATACGCCCACGACCTCGGCACCCTTTGCTGAGCGAGGAAGCTGGACCGTGCCCTAGCGCGCCGCACTGCTACGATGAGGCATGTCCGTCTGGGAAGACCACAAAGAAACCCTCGAACAACACGAGTTCCGGATGGGCGCCGAGCGCGGACGGCTCGCGGTGGCCCTTGATCTGCTCACGGACGCACTGGTGCTGAACGGACAGCACGGAGTCTACTGCCAGAGCGCGCGCCAGCCGGGCAAGCCGGCCATGGACATCCAAATCATCGAGAAGTGCCTTACTGACGCCAAGGAACTGATCGTCGCGGTGATGGCGGAACTCAAGAAGAAGTAAGACAGACTCCGGCGAAGACGCTGAAGACCCTTGGGACACCTCTGAAAAGAAATGGGCGTCTTTCCGGTGTTCAGCGGTTGTCACCGGCATTTTCCATCGTCACGATGGCGAGCGCCTGCTCGGCCGTGTGGGTCAGCGACAGGGCGATATTACGGACGCCGATATTTCGCGCGATCTCGGCGGCCTTTCCGCGGAGCTGGAGAGTGGGTCGGCCCGAGGGCAAGTTCACGACTTCCAGATCGTGCCAGCGGACGCCTCCGCGCCAGCCGGTTCCGAGCGCTTTCATGCCGGCTTCCTTGGCGGCGAAGCGCGCGGCAAAACGTTCGTAGCGGTTGGCCCGCTGCTCGGCGTAGGCGATCTCGCGCGCCGTGAAGACGCGCTCCTTGAAGCGCTGGCCGTGTTCGGAATCGAGCGCCTTGCGCACGCGCGCTACTTCGCATACGTCAACGCCGGATCCGATGATCATTGGCATCAGGGTAGCAGCGGCATGCGGGAACATGCTACCAATAGGATTCCTGCCATGCATATCCCGGATGGTTTTCTGAGCACGCCCGCCTGGGCTACACTGGACGCGCTGGCCGTGCCGGCGGTCGCATGGGCGGCGCGGCGCGCCGCGCCGCAACGCGACGAAGGGCGCATTCCGCTCATGGGTGTGATGGGCGCCTTCGTCTTCGCTGCGCAGATGGTCAATTTTCCGGTGGGAATGGGCGCCAGCGGACATCTCCTCGGCGGAGCTCTGCTCGCGTTCGTCCTCGGTCCGGCGGCGGCGGTGCTGGTGATGACCGCCGTGCTCGTGTTGCAGGCTTTGGTCTTTCAGGATGGCGGGATTCTGGCGCTCGGTGCGAATGTGTGCAACATGGCGCTGGCGGGCGTCGCGGCCGGATACTTGCCGGTGTACTTGGCGGGGCGCACGCGCAGCGCGATGTTTTTGGGCGGTGCATTGAGCGTCGCGGTGAGCGCGTCCCTCGCAGTGGGCCAATTGCTGTTCTCCGGCGTTGCCATGCCTGCGCGGCTGTTGTGGGTTTCGCTCGCACTGTTCGCCGTCAGCGGACTGATAGAGGGGGCCATTACCGTCGCGGCGGTCTCGGTCATAGCGCGGATGCAGCCGCGCGGACTGATAGAAGCTCCGCTTCAGCGTCCGCGGGCGCTGGTGGCGATCGGAGCGGCGGCAGCCGTACTTCTGACGGCCGGCGTTTGGGTGGCCTCGTCGGATCCAGATGGATTACAGATGTTGCTGGGTGCCGGCGCGCGAACGAGGTAGACCGGTGCATCATCTGGTGGTCGACCGGTGGAGCCGCGGCTCCAGCCCCCTGCATGCACGCCACGCGCAGGCGAAGATGCTTGTGCTGCTCGGATTGCTGGTCGCACTGTCGACCACCGCATCCGGCGCGCCGGCGGCCTTCGGCGGTTACGCGGCGATCCTCGCGGCCGCGGCCGCGTTGTCAGGCTTGCCGTTCGGCGGATTGCTGGCCCGCGCCGCTCTGGTCCTGCCGTTCTCGGCGACCTTCGCGGCGGTCACCTGGTGGTCCGGCGATTCCGCACGGGCGCTCGCCTTGATTGCGAAGAGTTATCTTTCCGGGCTCGCCGTGCTGCTGTTTATCGCTACAACGCCGTTGACTGAAACCGTCGCGGTGCTGGAACGGCGGGGATGTCCGCGCCCGCTCCTGCTGGTGGTACAGTTCCTCTACCGGTACCTGTTTGTGGTCGCGGAGCAAGTGCTGCGGATGCGGCAGGCCGCGTTGTGCCGCCGGGGGCAGGGAAGAGGCGGGTTCCGTTGCGCGGCGGGAATGCTGGCCGCGCTTTTCGCGCGCAGTTGGCAGCGCGCCGAAGGAGTGCATCACGCCATGCTTGCGCGCGGCTTCCGGGGACGTTTTGTGATTACGCTCGTCAAACCCTTCCGCGCCGCCGACATCCTGTTTGTGGGCGCGGCTCTGGCCGCCTGCGGCGCGGTACGATTCCTGCTGTGAGCCGGGTCATCACAGTTCGCGATTTGCGCTACCGGTATCCGGACGGCACACAAGCTCTCAAAGGCGTCGACTTTTATCTCGACGCCGGCGAGTGCGTCGCGCTGTTCGGCGCGAACGGTTCGGGCAAAACGACGTTCGTTCTGCACTTGAACGGACTTCTGGAAGGCGAAGGCGTCATCGAGATTTGCGGTCTGCCTCTGCGCCCCGATACGCGCGAGAAAATCCGGAGTCTGGTGGGGCTGGTGTTTCAGGATCCCGACGAGCAGTTATTCATGCCCACCGTGCTGGAGGACGTGGCGTTCGGTCCTTTAAACCAGGGGCTCGCGCCGGAGGAGGCGGCGGCGCGCGCCCGGCATGTGCTGGAGCGCGTAGGAATGGCCCATGCGCTGGGGAAAGCTCCGTATCATTTGAGCGCGGGGGAAAAACGGCGCGTGGCGATCGCGGGCGTGCTGGCGATGGAACCGGAGATTCTGGTCTTCGATGAGCCAACCACCTTTCTCGATCCTCCGGCGCAGCACGATCTGGTCACTCTGCTGCGGGAGCTGCCGCAGGCCAAGCTGCTGGTAACGCATGACACGGGCTTTGCGCAGGCTTTGGCGACGCGCGCGGTGTTTTTCGCGGCCGGCCGCGTCGCGGAGGAGGGGCCGGTGGAGGCGGTCATCCAGCGTTTTTCGTGGCGGGTTGACGAGTTGGACTTTCCACAAGCAGCGTCACCGGGCCGTCGTTGACCAGCGATACGGCCATATGTGCCTGAAACTCGCCGGTTTCAACATGCACGCCGGCCGCGCGGACCGCGGCCACGAAGTGCTCATAAAGGGCGCGGGCTAGCTCGGGAGGCGCGGCGGCGTCGAAGCTCGGGCGGCGGCCCTTGCGGCAATCGCCATAGAGCGTGAATTGCGATACGGCCAGCACTGCACCACCGGTGTCCAGCAAGCTGAGGTTCATCTTTCCCTGCGCGTCTGAGAAAATGCGGAGTTGGGTCACCTTCGCGGCCAGGAACTCGGCGTCGCCAGGCGTATCACTGTGTGTCACGCCTACCAGCACCAGCAATCCCCGCCCGATCGCGCCGATGGCGGC
>CAZTKA010000127.1:0-9565 GCA_964614015.1 uncultured Bordetella sp.
CGCATTTCGAGCAGCAGGCGGACGTCGCGCACTGCCTCGGCATAGCGCTCGGGCGTGGTCAGGTTTTCGACGCACGGCCCCAGGCAGCGCTTGATGTAGTACTGCAGGCAGGGACGCGGATGAGAGCGCGTCAAATCTACGTTGCAGGAAGGCACGAGGAACCGGCGGTGGATCAGATCCACGATGCGATAAGCAAGGCTGGCCGGGAAATAGGGGCCGAAGTACGCCGATCCGTCTTGGCGCAGACGCCGGGTGACGTAAACGCGCGGGAAGCGTTCGGCGAGCGTCAGCTTGATGTGCGGGTAACTCTTGTCGTCGCGCAGCAGAACGTTGTAGCGGGGCTGGTACTGCTTGATGAAGTTGTTTTCGAGCGCCGTGGCTTCTCGCTCGTTATCCACCAGAATGGTTTCCAGATCGGTGGCCGATTCCAGCATCCGGTCGCGCTTGGCGTCGGCAGGGCGCGACTCCTGGAAATACGAACGCACGCGATGGCGCAGCGATTTCGCTTTGCCGACGTAGAGGGGCGTGCCGGCGCGGTCCTTGAAGATGTAGACGCCGGGCTCCGCGGGGAGCAATTCGGCCCGCTGCGCCAGCGCCGATTTCGAGCCGGAGGCCATAGCAACAATATAACGCCTGGGGCCGCCGGCGTCTCGCCTGCATGATTCGAAACCTTACGACTCTGGCAGGCGGGACGCCGGCGGGACCGGGCGGGTTGACAGCGAGGCAGGCGGGGGCAAGAATGAAAAGCGTGAACCCTATCGTGCGCACCCTCGCACTGGCCGCGCTGCTTCTGGTCCCCCCGCTGTGCTCTGCCCAGTTCAAGAAACTTCCCCCGCCCCCGCCGCCGGAGGAGGAAAAAGAGCCCGAGCACCGTCACAAGCTGCAGCCCGCCTGGAAATCAGTGGAGGTGGGTGATTATTACTTAATGAAGAAGAAATACCGCGCGGCGCTCAGCCGCTATGAGGAAGCGGTGGCCGCGGATCCGGAATATCCGAGAGCTTACCTGGGCATGGGGAAGATCTACGACCGGCTGGGTCTGGCGCAGAAGGCGCTCGAAAACTACCAGAAATACCTCGACCTGCTCCCCTCCGCCAAACAGGCCGAGGAGGCACGCAGCGTGCACAAGGCCATCGCGCGCCTGCAAAAGAAACTCCGCCGGGCGGCTCATTCCTCGGCGGGCTCTCCGCCCTCCTCCGATTGATCGGATGCAAAGGCGTTTTCCAGAACCTCCGTGGCCCGCGCCAGATCTTCTTCCCGGACGAGAAGCGGCACGTCGAGGAACGGAAAGGTGTCGGCCGCCACTTCGCCCGGGATCACGCATTCGATCCCTGCCCCGGTCAAGACTCCCTTCGCCATCTCGGCATCAATCCGCGCCGTGTTGCCGCTGTAGGTGCGCACCGGAACCAGTTGAACTTCGCTCTCTTTGCTCATCCGCTCAAGTATAATGCCGCGCGTCGAAGAAGGCGAATCGGCCAGAGGGATGGAAGCATGAAATGCACAGGGTCGTCTCGATTACTGATTCTCGCCTGCGTTCTGGGGGGAGCCGTGGCGCTGCGCCCGAATCTCGCCGAAGAGCCTGCCTACGACCTTCTCATCATCAACGGCCAGATCCTCGATGGCACCGGCAGCCCGTGGTTCGCCGGCTCGGTGGGCATTCGCGACGGCAAAATCGCGGCGGTCGGCCGCTTACCGGGCGCCACGGGCAAGCGTGTGCTGGATGCGAAGGGTCTAATCGTTTCGCCGGGCTTCATGGATCAGCACAGCCACTCGGATTTCACGCTGCTGGTGGACGGCAAGGCGGAGAGCAAGATCCGCCAGGGTGTCACTACCGAAATCCTCGGCGAGTCGTCCTCGGCTGCGCCGGTGCTGGGGCTGGCCGCGGCCGAGTTCGACCGCAGCCTGGCGGCGACCGGGCTGAAGCGTGACTGGGCGACACTGGCTGAGTATTTCGCGCGTGCCGAACGCCAGGGCATTTCGGTCAACATCGCCTCCTATGTGGGCAGCGGTCAAATCCGTTCCTGCGTGATGGGCAACGTAAACCGGGCGCCGACCTCGGACGAACTGATCCAGATGCTGGAACTCACCGAACAGGCGATGCGCGATGGCGCGATCGGCCTTTCCTCGGGCCTCATCTACCCGCCCAATGCCTACGCCCGCACCGAGGAAATCACCGACCTGGCCAGGATCGCCGCGCGCCACGGCGGCATCTACGCGACGCATATTCGATCGGAAAGCGAGGCCAGCCTCCTGGCGATCCGCGAAGCCATTGAGATCGGAGAGAAAGCCGGACTGCCTGTTCACATTTTCCATTTCAAGAAGTACGGCCGGGCCAACTGGGGGAAGATGCAGGAGCAACTGGATCTCATCCAATCGGCACGGGACCGAGGCGTGGAAGTGACGGCGGACCAGTATCCGTATGTCGCCGCCATGACGGGGCTGGAAATGTGCATCCCCCCAAAGTTCATGGAAGGTACCGCAGAGGATTTCGTCGCGCGGCTGAAGGATCCGAAGGTGCGGGCCGAAATTCGCCAGGCGATAGACGAAGGTCTTCCCGGCTGGGGCGATAACGAGGTGAAGAGCGTGGGCGGATGGCACGGCGTGCTGGTGGCGGCGCTGCAAAAGCCCGAGAACAAGCAGTTCGAAGGCCGGCGCATGGACGAAGTGGCGCGCGCCATGGGCAAGGACCCGCTCGACGCGCTTTGTGACCTGCTGATCTCGGAGGGCGGCTCGGCCGACGCGGTGTATTTCGGCATGAGCGAGGACGATGTGCGCCTGGCGCTGCAACAGCCCTGGGTCGGAATCGGCTCGGACGGCAGCGCCGTGACGCCGGCGATGCGTTTCATCGGCAAGCCCCATCCGCGTTTCTTCGGAACTTTTCCGCGCGTTCTCGGCTACTACGTGCGCGAGCAGAAAGTGCTCTCCCTCGCCGAGGCCATCCGCAAGATGACTTCGTTCTCCGCCCAACTGAGCGGCCTCGCGGACCGCGGGCTGTTGCGCCCCGGGCTGGGGGCGGACATCACCATCTTCGACGCGCAGAAGATTTCCGACAAGGCAACGTTCGAGGACCCGCTCCAGTATTCCGTGGGTGTCGAGTACGTGATCGTCAACGGAACCGTGGTCCTCGATCGGGGCGAGCACACCGGCGCCAAACCCGGCCGCGCGCTGCGGGGCCGGGGAAGAACTCCATAATGGAGGGGAATCCCCATGAAGAAAATGAACCGTCGTGAATTCGTACACACCGGCCTCGCCGGCGGAGCCCTGCTGGCCGCCCCGAGCTGGGAGGTTGCGGCGGCGGAGGCGGATGGACCGAGCTTCTGCCTGACGATTGCGAATCACTGGAGTTACATCGGCATCGGCTGGCAACTCGGGATCGAGTCGTGCGTCCTTTCGGCGGTGGACGCCATGGAAGTCGCCGACCGGCCGCCCTTCGCCAAAACGCTGCTGAATCTCGATGCGCGCGCGTATGAATTCATGGCAGAGAAATTCCCCGAGGTCACGGCACGGCTGAAGAAGTATCTCGACGCCGGAAAAGTCGAATTGATTGGCGGAACTTACAGCCAGCCGATGGGGACGATGTACAGCGGCGAATCCAACATCCGCCAGATCGTCCTGGGGCGCGAGATTATCCGCAAAGCACTAGGTTATGAAATGATAACTTTTCTGGAAGAAGAGGAATTCACCCATCCGCAAGTTCCTCAGATGGCCCGGGCCGCGGGCTTCCGCTACGCCAGTCTGGCGCAGCTCGACACCTGGGGCAAAGCCGGCATTCCCGTCCTGGAATTCAACGCCATCCAGTGGCAGGGCGTGGACGGCACCACCATTCCCACCGTGCCACGGAATTCACTCTTCGGTTTCTCGCCCGACGTCAAGAAGCTGACGGCGTCACCGGCGTTCGCCGCGTTAAAAAAGGCGGGTATGCCGCTCATCTTCACCTGGGAAGAATTCGGCTGGGAGCCGCCCGACAACCCGGCGTACCTGCGCACGCCGGAAAAGTACCAGCAGGTCGCGGATCAATCTCCCGTGGAGTTCGTGACGCTCGCGGAGTATATGCAGAAATATCATCTTAACCCGAAAGATACCCTCCAGCTCCAACTGGAGTCCTGGGACAAGCTGCTCACCTGGGGACTGGGCGGAGACCAGATTCGCATCCTGGATCGCAAGGTGGAGCAGCTGCTGCTCGCGGCGGAGCGATTCGATGCCATCGCCAGCACCATGGGATTCCCATCTCAAACTGAATTACTCGATCGAGGCTGGCGAAACCTGCTCACCGCGCAGAGCCACGACGTGGGCCTGTGCGAATACTCACGCTGGCAAGGCGACCGCATGGCGCCGCTCGACCGCATCGAAGACCAGCACAACTATACCTGGGGCAACATCGGCTACCGCCACCTGGACGGGGCCCAGGCGGAAGCGAAGCAGGCGCTCAACCGGGCGCTGGGCCATATCGCGAAAAATGTCCATCTCTCCTCTGCCAGGAACGATGCCCGCCCCTTGCTCGTCTTCAACCCGCATGGCTGGGC
This sequence comes from uncultured Bordetella sp., assembly GCA_964614015.1. GTDB lineage: Bacteria > Acidobacteriota > Terriglobia > Bryobacterales > Bryobacteraceae > Palsa-187. The sequence goes on from CAZTKA010000127.1 coordinate 4,521, forward strand.
GCGTCAGGGAATCGCCGCCACGGGCCGGATCTATCCGCTTCCCGCCGGGACACGGGGCGTCCACGTCCGGAACGCGGCGGGGCAAACCGTCCCGTCGCAAATCGTGAAGAGCGAAAGGAATGCCGACGGCACGTTGATCGTGGCTGACGTGGCCTTCGCCGCCGGGAATACCCCGGGCGTCGGTTACGACACTTATCAGTTGGAATTTGCGCGCGAGTCGGCGGCCCCGTCCCCCACCCCTCTGCGCATTGACGAATCGGCGCTGACCATGGAAAACGATCACGTCAAGGTTCAACTGAGTCCGGAGCACGGCGCCATCATCAGTCTGATCGACAAGCAGAGGGGCCTCGAAATGCTGGACGCATCGAAGAGCGGCTTCCCCGTCTTCTATGGCAGGCCGAACCCGGAATTCACGCTGCGTTCGGCATTTCTCCGGGGCAAGTACAAGCCGGAGGAACTGGTGGCGCCCGCCGAGTTCGACAGCTCGATATCGCGCGGACTCCTGGAGGCGGCGCTGAAGAATCAGGCCGTGGTCCAACTGGATTATATGGTGCGCGAGAGGTCGGACATCCAGTGGCTCGAGCGCGGGCCGCTGCGCGCCACGGTGCGCGCGCGCCACAACTGGCCGCTGCTTAAGTTTGAGTTTCACGTCTCGCTCGCCGCGAACTCGCCCCTGGTCGAAGTCCTTTCGCGCGTGCTGGCAGAAATCCCGCCTGCCGTGGACGACCGTTCCAGGGACATTCGCATCCGCGAGGGCTACTACCTGAATCTGGCGCCGGGATTCAGCGTGGATTCGGTGGTGCGCGATTATCCCATGGGAGTCGAGCCCACAAAACACGAGGATTTTCACGCGCTGACCTTCGTGGACCTGGTGGGCAGGGACCGCGGGCTGCTTTGCCTGCACGCCGGCACGCAATTCTTCAAGCGCCGCGACAACGGAGTGTTTTCCAACTTGCTGATCCGCGAGTGGGAATCGTACTTCACCGGCGAATACGGCTGGCCCCGCTATTCGGAGTACCGCCACGCGCTGCTGCCCCACGGCGGCGCGATGACCAACGCCGAGCGGCTCCGCCGCAGCGCGGAATTCACCCAGGGTCTGCTGACGGTGATGGCCCGGTCACGGCCCGGCACGCTTCCCCGCCGCAAAGGTTTCGTGGCGGTGAGCCCCGACAACGTGCAGCTCTCCGCGTTTCGCAGGAAAGAGAATGGCAAGTTCGAGCTGCGCGTCGTCGAAGTCGAGGGCAAGCAAGCCGCAGCCCGCGTCGATCTCGCGCTGCCGGTCACCAGCGCCGCGGAAACCGACCTGCTGGGCAGGAAGACCGGAAAGGCGACCCACACCCTCGGCAAGATCGAGTTCCCGCTCAGCCCCTGGAAGATTGGCAATTATGAACTCGGTTAGTTCACTCTGGAGAAGATCACCGCCACGCCGCCGCCGGAAGCAAGGCGGACGCTGAGCTTGTCGCTCGCGCGCACGCGCCGGGTTGAGACCGCCAGGCTGGTCGCATCCTGGTTCGCGTCCGGGCCGTCGGCAAAGATTTGAGCTTCGTAGGCGCCGGCGCCCAGGAAGTCGAGCGGCAATTCCAAGTCGCGCGGGTCCCAGTTGGTCATGGCGCCGAGATACCACGCGCCGTCCTTCTGCCGCGCGATGGTGATGTACTTCCCCACCTCGCCGTTCAGCACCTTCGTTGCGTCCCACACCGTCGGAACTTTGCGGATGAACTCGATGCCGGGCTGGCCCTGGTAAGCCTCGGGGTGGTCGGCCACCACCATCAGCGGGCTTTCAAAAACGACGAACTTGGCCAGTTCGTGGGCGCGCGTGCCCTGCGTCATGGGCTCGATCTCCGAAGGTCTGAAGGATTGGCGCGTCGCGTTGCGAAAGCCGCCCGGCGTGTAATCCATCGGCCCGGCCAGCATGCGTGTAAACGGAATCGTCACGTCGTGCTCCGGCGTGGTGCGAAACGTGGACTTGCTGTATTCCAGCCCCTGCACGCCCTCGCGGGTGAGCAGATTGGGATAGGTGCGGCGCAGTCCGGCGTCCTTGTACGCGCCGTGAAAGTCCACGACCAGGTGGTGCTCGGCGGCCTTGCGCGCCACGCGCTCGTAGAAGTTCACCATTTCCTGATCGTCCCGGTTCATAAAGTCAATCTTGACTCCTGCCACGCCCCACTTCTCGAAGAGCGGGAACGCCACGTCCATTTGATTCTGAACCGCGGTCCAGGTCATCCACAGCATGATCTTCACGCCGCGCCGCCTGGCATGGGCCAGGATTTCCTGGATGTCCACGCCGTCGCTGGAGCGCGTGATGTCGGTAAACGGCGACCACGTCCAGTCCACCAGCATGTACTGGAGGTTGTTGTCGGCCGCGAAATCCACGTAGTGCTTCATGGTCGGCGTGTTCATGCCCGGGGTGAAGTCCACGTTGCGGGCGAAGGTGCCCGACCAGAAATCCCAGGCCGACTTGCCGGGCACGATCCAGGAATCGTCCATCGCGCAGGGCGCGCTCAGATTCAGCGCCAGCACGTTCGATTCAATGATGGCGCCGGGCCGCCCGTTAATCAGCAGGACGCGCCAGGGCGTATGCTTCGGCGCGGCACCCACCACCAGATCGTCGGACTGCATCTGGTCGCGCCGGCGGTCTTGACTCATCAGCACGTAGTTGTTGAAGCCGGCGGAGAACTTCTCCAGCTCGGTGACGGAATTGGCGTGCTGGTAATACATGCCGAGCGCGAAGCCGTCATAGGAGGGCGGCGGGGAGAGCTTGCTGACCAGGGCGTTGGGAACGCCGTTGACGCCGCCGAGGTACATGCCCGCATAGTCGCGCAAGTCGGCCTCGAGCAATCCAACGTACGGCCCGCCTTCCAGTTCGACGAGCGCGGGCAAGGCCACGATGGAGGTCGGCTTGTATTCCGCCAGCGGCGTGCGCGGAAATTCCTTCTCGTATTCCTTGGTGTAGGAGCCGAGATTCATCGCGTAGGCGTGGGCGCGCCGGGCGAAGTAGAAGCCCGAATTCTCTTGTGCGATGGTGAAGGCGGCGAGGGCGTCCTGCTTGGGCAGGGCGTAGCGGAACGCCACGCCTTCGTTGTAGGCGCGGAAGACGATGTCCAGGCGGCGACCGGGCGCGCGGCGCTCGCGCAACGAGACGGTGAGTTGATGGTAGTGGTCGCGCACCTGGCGCTGGGTGCCGAACTTGTTCTCCCAGGTGGAATCGTGCGATTGCCGGTCCGTGCCGATGATTTCAAGATGGTGGTCGAGCGCGGGGCCACCTTTCAGATCCAGCCCCAGCGGCGAGTGGCGCAGCACCGGCTGGCCCTGATACGACACCCGGTAGTACGGCCGCACGCCGGGCAGATAGGGTTGCGGCAGCGCCTTGAGTTCGAATGTGATCGCCAGGTTCCCGTCCGGAGACGTGAGGCGCAAGGGCTGTGCTGGTGTCTCCGCTGCCCATCCGCACCGTACCAGGAATGCGAAAACTACGAGCAGTTTCGTTCCCTTCAACCTCATGCCAGCCTCCCTGCGGTGTGGAATGTGATTTGCGCCTGAAATGGACGCCGCCCTGAATTGTTAGCACACCTGCGCCATTCGCGCCAGTCGGCGGCGGGCCTTTTCGTAGTGGGGAAACTTCTTCTCCGCCTCGCGGAAAGCGCGCGAGTGCACCACGCGGCGGTGGCCGTTGCGCTCGACGGGAAAGCGGATGTGGAGCATCTCGTGGAACACCAGGTATTCGACCAGGTAGCGGGGCACGCCGGGCGCATCGAACCAGCGGCTGACCGTAATGGTGTGATGCGCGGCATCGTAGTGCCCGAGAAGCGATCGCGAGCGGTGCGGGCTCCAGCCGAGGCGCGGCGCGGCCAGCGCGCCGTCAAAGTACTGCTCGTTCAGGCGCCGGAACATCTCTTCCAGGTCATAGACGCGCCCGCGCGGTGGCAGCAGCCGCTTGCGTCCGCGCTCGCGGCGCAGCGCGTCGGCGCGGTGGCGCACTTCGGCGCTTGAGATATACGAGAGGTAGCAGGCGCGCGCCTCCTGCGACGGACGACGGCAATAGACCCGCGTCAGCAAAATCTCCGCCAACGCCTCGTGCACAATGGACGGCGCATCGGCGAGCAAGTCGGCCACCAGAATTTCAGCGCGATGGTCGCGCAGGCGGATGCTCGAGCGCAGGCTGGCGAAGGGCCGCAACGCGACCGAGAAAACCGGCGCCGCGGCCCTCAGCGCCAGCCGCCGGAAAACGCGCTGGAACACGGCTTCCAGTGCGGCTTCGGGATCGAGGGGGAGAATGAGTTGTTCCGGAGGCTTCACTCTTCAATATCACCGGGCACGGTCTTCTTCTTGTCCTGCCGCTTGCGCTCCTTCTTCGCTTCCTTGGACTTGCGCGCTTCTTCCTTGGCGCGGAGTTTGGCGGCCTTGAGGTCCTCCTTCTCCTGCCGCTTCAATTCGCCCAGCTTTTTGGTCTGCTCGTTCAGCGCCACCGTCGCGCCGTCCACCGTATCGTTCATCTGATCGATGGCGTCCTGCAACGCTCCCGCGTAACCCGACGCCAGCGGGCCCCCCTGCTGCTGGATGCCGCGCAGGGTCCACAGATGCCGGGGGGCGCGTTCAATCAATTTTCGCAGGCCGGAGCGCATATCGTTCATCCGCTCATAATGCTGGTCAATCCAGTTCTTCAGTTCGTCGTTGAGCAGGATGTAGTCGGCCAGCAATTCGCGCAGAAACGACTCCTGGTCGTATTGGGGGTCCGCGGGCTGAAGGCGGGCCTCCTCGAACCGCGCCAGCCGCAAATCCAGCAGGTCCAGATAAACTTCAATGCGCTCGCTCGGCTCCTGCGCGTCGCGCAGGCGGTCTTCCTCGGCCTGGGTGAGGGCGGCGCGCGGCGGTTGCTGCGCCGCAGCGACCGCCGCCAGCAACGATGTCAGGCATAGAATTGTCGCGAGGCGGAGCCTGTTCATGCCCCTCCATCCCTATCGCCCGGACCCATCCCCCATCGGAAAGAGAGCCTCCAAAACCTCGTTTCGGATTCGTTCCACGTCCTTGACAATCCTTTCGATGGG
>CAZTKA010000128.1:0-9555 GCA_964614015.1 uncultured Bordetella sp.
GCCATGGAGTGGTGGGCCCAGACGGCGCCCGTGGCCACCAGCAACGCCGCCGCGGTTGGGATCCACTGCTGCATGGAGCGCGCTAGTCCCGCGTCAGTTTGAACGTGCCCTTCGTGCCGCCCTGCGTCCAGGTGCCGCTGATGGTGCGGTTGTAAGAGCCGATGTCTTCCATCTTGCCGTCGGCGACCACCTTCTGGCCGTCCTTGGTTTCGCCTTCGAAGTGGACCATCCACTTCTCGGCATCGAGCGTTACGGAAGTCAGCTCATAGCTGTTGCGGCCGGGATTGACGGTGCCGGTGATCTTCAGATTCTCCCACTTGAGGAACATGACGAGCGGATTGCGCTGCGATGCCGACGGGCCCCAGTCCCCATGCCAGGTGCCCGTGATCGGGTGACCTTCCTGGGCGATGGCGTAACCGGCGAAGGCGGCGCAGGCAAGAGCGGCAGTGAGGAGTTTTTGGCGCATGGGATCGAGTACCGCCTCTTATTCTACACTTCCTTGCAAGAACGCGCGGCCGCGGCCCCTCCGCAGCACCACTGCCGCATTTCATGCGCGCGGCGCAGGAAACCGCCGGCGCCCCCCGCCAAGCCTTACCTCGTCTTTACGGCATGCCCCCCGAACTGCTGCCGCATCGCCGCCAGCATCCGGGCCGCGAAGGAATTCTCCTGGCGCGAGCGGAAGCGCATCTGCAAACTCAGCGCGATCAGTGGAGCCGGCACCGCCGTGCGAATCGACTCCTCCACCGTCCAGCGGCCTTCACCGGAATCTTCAACGTACGGCGCCAGGCCGTCCAGCGTGGGATTTTCCCCGAGCGCCAAGGCGGTCAGCTCCAGCAGCCAGCTCCGCACCACGCTGCCCTGGTTCCACAGGTCCGCGATCTTCGCCAGATCCAGGTCGTAGCGCGAGGCCTGCATGATTTCGAAGCCCTCCGCGTAGGCCTGCATCATCGCGTACTCGATGCCGTTGTGCACCATCTTCACGAAATGCCCCGCGCCCGCCGGCCCGCAATACATGTAGCCGTTGGGCGGCGCGAGCGTCTTCAAGACCGGCTCGACGCGCTCGTAATCAGCCCTCTCGCCTCCCACCATCAGGCAGTATCCGGCCTTCAGTCCCCAGATGCCTCCGCTCGTTCCCACGTCCATGTAGTGGATGCCGGCGGGCTTCAGCGCTTCGGCGCGCTCGATGTCGTCGGTATACCGCGCGTTGCCGCCGTCGATGATCAGGTCCCCTGACGCTAGCAGTTTCGCCAGAGCGTCGATGCTATCCTGGGTGGGCTTTCCGGCGGGCACCATCACCCACACGACTCGCGGGACTGGCAATGCCGCCACCAATCCCGCCAAATCCCCGGCGAGCAGCACCCCCATCTCACCGGCTCGATCCGGAGCCACAACCCCGTGGTCGAAGCCCACCACCTCGTGGCCTCCGCGGGTCAGCCGGGTGGCCATGTTGCCGCCCATCTTCCCTAAGCCGATCATTCCAATGCGCATACCGACAGTGTACTGGAAGGCAGGCTGGGCTCTCGAAAAATGTTTGCCAGGACGGTAAAGATCTACTTGACAAGAAGCAACTAAAATTATATATTTGTTGTGAAAGCAGATCACAAAGGAGAAAGTTTGTATGGCAATAGTCAGATATTCACCCTTAGGTGATTTCGACCCGTTTCGTGGTCTGAAAACCTTCGAAGAAGCCGTCAACAGGTTCTTTGCCGAGCCAAGCGGTCGGCCGTGGGTGCCCCCGGTGGACATCCGGGAAACTGAGCACGAACTGATCGTCAAGGCCGACATTCCCGATGTGAAGTTTGAAGACATCGATGTCCGCCTGGAGAATGGCACCCTGACGCTGCGCGGGGAGCGCAAATTCGAAGAATCGAATAAGGACGGCGGCTGGCACCGCGTGGAGCGTTCCTACGGGAAGTTTGAGCGGTCCTTCACGCTGCCCGATACCGTGGACGCCGCCGCGGTGCGCGCCGATTATAAGAACGGCACGTTGACCGTGACGCTTCCCAAGAAGGAGATCGCGAAGCCGCGTCAAGTGAAGGTCGAGGTCAGCCACTAACGGTTGGTGCGGCAAACTGGATCAGGCGCAGGGAGCGGGCAGAGTTCCTGCGCCTGTTTGTGCGTCTAAACAAGTGTGCGAGAATTGGGGTGGAACCAATATGAACGGTTTTAAGACAGCACTCCTACTGGGACTGTTGAGCGGAATCCTGCTGTTTGTGGGGCAGGCGCTGGGTGGATCGCAAGGTCTGACGGTCGGCCTGTTGCTGGCCATCGGCATGAACTTCTTCAGCTACTTCTTCTCGGAGAAGATGGCCCTGTCGATGTATCGCGCCCAACCCGTCACGGCCCAGGAAAACGCGCACATCCACGCCCGCGTTTACCCGATGACGCAGAACCTCGTGCAGCAAATGGGCATCCCGATGCCGAGGCTGTGGGTCATTCCGGATGCCTCGCCGAACGCCTTCGCCACGGGACGTAACCCGCAGCATTCCTCGGTGGCCATCACGGAAGGCTTGCTCCGGCTGATGAACGACCGCGAACTGGAGGGCGTGATCGCGCACGAGCTGGGTCACATCAAGAATCGAGACATTCTGACGAGTTCCGTGGCCGCGACGCTCGCGGCGGCGCTGACGCATCTGGCTTACATGGCGATGTGGTTCGGCGGCTCGCGCGGCGAGGACGAAGAAGGCGGGCCCGGCCCGCTGGGCGGACTCCTGATGGTGTTCCTGGCTCCGATGGCCGCGGGCCTCATCCAGATGGCGATTTCGCGTACGCGCGAATTCAGCGCGGATAACGCAGCCGCACGCTATACCGGCTCGCCCGATGGATTGATGAGCGCCCTGCGGAAGCTCGAACTAGGAGTCCAGCGCGTGCCGATGCACGCCGACCCGGCTACGGCCCACATGTTCATCTTCCCCCCGGTGCTGGGCGGCTTGTCGCGGCTGTTTTCGACGCATCCGCCGCTCGAGGCTCGCATCGCGAATCTCGAAGCACAGCGTTTGGCGGGCATCCGTTGAGTTGAACACTGTCCGCGTCACAGGCAAGGGCGCCGGCCGCGTCGCCAGCGGCCATCCATGGATTTTTGCAAGCGACGTCACCGGTCGCGGAAACGCCGCACCCGGTGAAGCCGTGGGCGTCCTTGATCCCCGCGGAAAATTTCTGGGCGTGGCGCATTACAGCTCGGCCTCCCAAATCGCGCTGCGCATGCTTTCGCCAAACCGCGAGCCGGTGGACCGGCTATTTTTCCTCCGCCGCCTGCGGCAGGCCATCGAACTGCGCGCCCGCGTGGTCGAAAACTCGGATGCCTGCCGACTGGTGTTTTCTGAAGCCGACCTGCTGCCCGGACTGATCGTCGACCGTTATGCTAGGTACCTGGTCATGCAGACGCTGAGCCAGGGCATGGACCGCGCGCGCGATATGATCGCCGGCTGCCTGGCGGAACTGCTCGCGCCCGCGGCGATGCTGGCCCGCAACGACGCGAGTGTCCGCAAGCTGGAAGGCCTCGCGCAGGAGGTCGTGACGCTTTCGGGCGAAATCCCAGAGCGCGTGAACTACACGATGAACGGCTTGCGGTTCACCGCCGATCTCGTGGGCGGGCAGAAGACCGGAGCCTATCTTGACCAGCGGGAAAATTACGTGGCGGCGGCGCGCCATGCGCACGGGCGCGTGCTCGATTGTTTCAGCTCCACGGGCGGATTCGCGTTGCACGCGGCGCGGCGGGCCGAATCGGTCGAGGCAATCGAATCCTCGGCGGCGGCCATTGCGAGCGCCCGGATCAATGCCGCAGAGAACGGCATCGGCAACATCGAGCTCCGCCAGGCCGACGTGTTCGATTACCTGAGCCGGCTGGACCGCCGTTATTCGACGGTGATTCTCGATCCGCCGGCCTTTGCGAAATCCCGGAAGCAACTGGACGATGCCGCGCGCGGCTACAAGGACATCAACTACCGGGCGCTGCGGTTGTTGGACGCCGGCGGCGTGCTGGTGACCTGTTCCTGCTCGCATCACCTGAGCGAGGCGATGTTCGCCGAAATCGTGGCGCAGGCGGCGCTGGAGGCGGGCAAGACACTGCGCGTTCTGGAGCGGCGAACGCAGGCCTCCGATCATCCCATTCTGTTGACGGTGCCCGAGACGCTGTACTTGAAGTGCCTGATCGTGGAAGTGGCCGGAATTTAGGCACACCTGGCTACAACTCAATCCAACCCTGCGGCGGCAGCCTCACGGGCGGCAACCCGTTGTGCTCCGCCTGGATGCGGAAGCGCGCACCGGCGAGCGGCGCGGCCAGTTCCGTGATGCGTCCCGTGGCCGCGCGCGTCGGCGCAGGGCCGGTCTCGAACTCCACCGTGAATTGCGTGCGCTCCGCCGCGCCGTCCAGGCGGACGTAGAGCTGTCCGCCGCCGGTGGCGTAAAACACGTCGCGCGCGGGCCGCATGCCCCCGTGCATCACTTCCGAACGGGGATCCGGGTGATAGCGGCCCGCGCCCATCCACTCAAACGGGGAAGTGACCTCGCCATCCAGCGTGACTTCGAGAGCGTGCAGTGGCGGTGTGCGCCATTCGCCTTCCGGCGCCCGCGTCTGGATGGGATGCAGCAGTGCTTCCGGCACGGCCAGGTCCAGCGCGCGATACACGTTGGCGAGATGGTCGCGGTAGAGCTGGTCGAATTCGGGCTGGTTTTCCGAAAAGTGCTCGGGCCCATACCACCAGCACCAATCGCTGCCTTCGGCGATGAGAAGCTCTTCGTACGCCAGTGCGCGGGCAGCTTCGGAAGCGCGAAAGGCGTGCTCGTCATAGGCTCGCCGCGCGGCCAGCAGCAGATTCCAGGCGCGATTGTCTTCCTCCGCTCCAATCCACACGTCGAAATTGGCGTTAATCCAGGAGCCTGGAAATATCGTGGACAACGGCTGCGCCGGATGCCGGGCGAGCGCTTCGGAAATGGTGGCCGCCTCCAGACCCGGATCCTGCATGATGCGCGCGTACAGCTCGCGCAGGAAGCGGCGGCCCTGCGCGGCGTACCACTCCCAGGCGTTTTCGCCATCCAGAATGACCGGCACCAGCGCGTCCCGGCCGTTCGTGTTCGCGCGGATGCGCTCCAGGAAATGGTCCGCGGCGGCCGCGGCATCCATGCGCGCATATTCGAAACCGATCAGATCGCTCAGGAAATGGTCGCGGAACAGCAGCCGCAACTGGCGGCCCTCCTGTTGCCAGACATAGGCCTGATAGGTGAGGTCGATGCCGGGCTCCCGGCCGAGCGTGCGGCCGAGCACGCCGTTGTCGCTCGCCGCCCACTGGAATCCGCACTGGGCCGCCAGCGCGAGGACTTCGTCGGAGATGGCGCCTTCGGATGGCCACAGGCCGGCCGGCTCAACGCCAAGCGTTCGCCGCATGTATTCGCGCGCGCGCTCCAGTTGGACGCGGGCGTCCTGCGGATATTGAAAACGCTCCGGCAACGGCAGGCCGTGATGGGCAACCGCGGCGATGTCGGTATCGCACAGCAGGGGCAGGATCGGATGATAGTAGGGCGTGGTGGAGATTTCGATTTGCCCTCGCGCGGCGAACTCGCGATACACGGGCAGCACCTGCCCGAGCGCCTCCCGCTGCTTGCGCGTCATCAGATCCTGATCCGCCAGCGAGAAATCGCGGCCCTTCCGCACCAGTTCCTGCAATTCGCCGTCCGCGGCCAACCGGTCCTCGTCGTACCAGACGAGCTGGCTCAAAACCTGCAAATCTCGCAGCTCGGAGTCGGTGAAGCGCTCCAGGCGCCGGTCGAAGAGCTCGCCGTAGCGCGGATAACGCCGGATCATGCGTTCCACATTGGCCTGGAAAAAATAACGCATCACGAACGTGCGCTGTGCTTCGCTTAAGGCTTCGGCGGGCGCAACCGCGCAATCAAAGAAAGGATCGGAGGCGCGGCCCGTCGCGTACTCCTCAATCTGCACCAGCATGGACGGCGCCAGATTGAACGTCTGCCGCAGCGTCGGGAATTCTCCCAGAATGCGCACCATCCCGGCGTAATCCTTCAGGGCGTGCAGCCGCGTCCAGGGGAGCTTGTATTGGCCGGTCCACAGGTCCTTGTAGAACGGCTGGTGCATGTGCCAGAGAAAGCAGAGTGTGGTCACGGCGCGGCAGTGAAGGCACCGGTTACCGGGCGGGCGGCTGCATCGAACAAGGTCATGGGGCGAAGCTTCAGAATCATCTCCACCGTGCGGAGGATCGAGGATTGGTTGTACAGCTCGGTCGCCGGCATTTGCACCCCCCGCGAAAACGGCGAAACAACTAGCGCCGGAGCGCTGCTGCCGGCGATGAAAATAGCGGTGCGCGGCCAAAAGCGCGACTTCGAGATCGCCTCGACGATGCGGCCCAGCGCGGCATCGTCCGCCGAGTGCCGCAACAAAACGAGGCGCGGCATCGCGCCCTGCGCTTCGTACCCGGCCAGCTCCGCCAGAAACGCCTCTGTGCGCTCGGCGGGCGCGGCCAGGTTGGTGAAAGCTTGCAAGGACGGATCCTTGACCCGCGGGCTTGCGCCCGTGAAGTCAGTGAAGATCCCGAAATTGCGGACCGCGACCCGCGCGGCCACGGCATTCGACCAAAGATACCCCGCCGGGGGAAGATTCGCAGGCTCGCCGCCTTCGAAGACATCGCGGCGCAGCCTCCCGGCTGCCTGGCTGGGCGAAAGGCGCTGCGTGAACTCGGAGGGCATGCCCGCCACAAGCCAGTAGAAAGCGTCCGCACCAGGAGCCGTGTTGGGAACGTAGTTGTGAACCGCGGCGAATTCGCGCGCGAGCTTTTCATGATTCGGCCCGCGGCCGCCGGATTCATCGAGGATGTAGACCACGTTTTCGATGGCGGCCGGAATGCCGGCCTCCGAACCCGCATCGCCGCGGTAGGCGACCAGCGCCAAGGCTTCGTCCGTCAGCCGCGCGAGCGCCGTTTCGTCCGGCAAAGGAAGAATCGAAACGGATCCCGCGGAGTCCTCGCCTGCTGCGCCTCTTCCGTTCACGATCGCCAGACGGTTGTCCGGCAGCAGGTGCAACGCCGTGGGATATGCGCCCGCAGGCACGAATCCGGCCAGGCGGCTGCGGTCCTCTGAGATGTCGGCCACCGCAACGGCGTTCACATCCGAGCAGGCGATGAACAATCGCCGCTCGTCCGGACTGAGCGCCAGCGCCGAAGGTGTCATGCCCGCCGGCTGCACGGCGGCGAACCCGATGCTCAACACATCGAGCGCGCGGAGCAGCTTGCTTTCATCGACGCCGATCACGTGCACCGCGTTGCTTGCAGCCGTGGCGACAAAGAGGCGGTAACGCAAGCCCTCGGGCGACCCCGCCGGAAGGAAATCGCTGATGGCCATGCCGGTGGGATGCGGCGCGACCCGCATCCGGCCCATGTCCGCGCCCGTATCGGTCTGGTATTGATACACGGAAGCGTCCGCCCAACTGGACACGAAATACGAATTGCCGTCGGGATGGAACAGGATCTGGAAGGGCCGGCGTCCGCTCCTGAAGCGATCGATCACCGCGCCGGATTGCGGATTGATCACCAGAATGCGGTCGTGAAACAGATCCGCCGCGTAGATCAGGCGGCCCGCGGGTGGAATCGCGATGTCGCCGATGAAATCATCCGGACCGGGTGCGCCGGAGCCGGCGGGCATTTCCTTGCCCAGCGTCAGTGCGCCCTCCGCGGAGATGGTGAACTCGTACACCGAATTGCGCGCGCCGCCGCTCACGTAAACATTGCGGCCGTTGGTCGAAAAGGCGATTCCTTGCCATGCGTCCGGCACCGGGACCCGTGCGGTCTCGTTCTGGTCCGCCGTGCGGATCACGCTGACCGACGGCGCCGCGCCCGTGTTCACTACTAAGAGAAATGTTCCGTCGGGCGAGAGCGCGGAGCCAGCCGGAAACGGGCCCACGGGCACCTGCGTCCCGGCGGGCTTGATGCGCCAGCCGGTGGGCAGCAGCGTCGTGCCGTCCGTGAGCGGCCCCGGGCGCAGCGGGGAATCTTGCGCACACAGCAAGACGGCCCCCAGTCCCGCCAGCGCGCGGAGCCTCATTCGGAAAACCTCTGTGCGATGGGAAAACGGCGGCCCATGCCAAACGCCTTGCTTGTGACCTTCAGACCCGGAGCCATTTGCTGGCGCTTATACTCATTGTGGTCCACCTTCTTCACGATATCCTGAACCATCGCCAGCGGCAGATTCAGGCTCGAGGCGATCTGCTGCGGCGAGCGGTACAGCTCCACGTAGGCTTCCAGAATCCTGTCAAGCACCTCGTACTCCGGCAGCGAATCCGTGTCTTTCTGATCCGGCCGCAGTTCGGCCGAAGGCGCCTTGGTGAAGACGCTCTCCGGGATCGCGTGGTTCAGGCGCTGGTTGGCGATGCGCGACAGCTTGTACACCAGCGTCTTGGGCACGTCGGAGATGGCGGCCAAGCCTCCGCACATGTCGCCGTAGAGCGTGCAGTAGCCCACCGCAAGCTCGCTTTTGTTGCCCGTGGTGAGCACCATGGCTCCGGTCTTGTTCGAGATCGCCATCAATGTCAACCCGCGCAGGCGGGCCTGGATGTTCTCCTCCGTGGCGTCGAAGGGCAATTCGTCGAAGACCGGTTGCAGCTCCTGCAAAATCCGCTCGTACGGACCGACGATCGAAACGGTCTGGCACGGGATGCCCATGCGCCGGGCCATTTCGTGCGCGTCGCGCAGGCTGTGCTCGGAGGAGAACGGTCCGGGCATGGCGACTCCCATGACGTTCTCTCTCCCCACCGCCTCCACCGCGAGGGCGGCCGTGAGCGCCGAATCAATGCCGCCGGAGAGTCCGATCAGCACGCGCTGGAATCCGCACTTGCGGATGTAATCGCGCAAGCCGAGCACCAGGGCCTGATAGACGGCCTCCTGCTCGTCCGGCAGATTTTCATGACGATCCCCCGTACCGGCGTCGAGATCGGCCAGAATGAGATCCTCGCCGAAGGAGCACGCGGTGGCGATCGGCTCTCCCGCGGCGTTCAGCGCGAAGCTCGATCCATCGAAGACGAGCTGATCGTTGCCGCCCACCTGGTTGACGTAAGCGATCGGCTTTCCGTAGCGCCGCGCCAGCGAGCTGTACACCCGCCTGCGGATCTCCCGCTTGCCCATGTGATACGGCGAGGCGTTGATGCACAGCATCATCTGCGCGCCCGCGCCGAACAGCTCCTCCACCGGATCACGCGGATAGAGCCGGTGCTTCCAGAAGTTGCGATCATTCCAGGCGTCTTCGCAGATGGTCAGCGCAATGGAGCGGCCTTGCAACGTGAACAGATGAACCGAGTCGGCGGGGTGAAAATAGCGCGCTTCATCGAAGACGTCGTAGGTGGGCAGCAGGGTCTTGTTCTGCCGGAAGATAATCCGGCCGCGTTCCATGACCGCCGCGCTGTTCTGCGCCTGCTTTCCGATGGGACGGTCGTAGCGGCCCACATAGCCGCAGACGATGGCGAGATCCAGGTCCGCCGTTTCCCCGGCGAAGCGCTCGAGTTCCTGGGCGTTTCGTTCCAGGAATCCAGCCTTTTCGACCAGATCGCGCGGCGGGTAG
>CAZTKA010000129.1:0-9554 GCA_964614015.1 uncultured Bordetella sp.
TGACCGCGCACCTTCCGGGCGACGACGCGAGCCACGGGTTCGACAATATTGCCGATGCCCTCGGCTCCTCGCCCGTGCTGATGGAGCGGTATCTGAGCGCCGCAGGCAAGATCAGCGCGCTGGCAGTGGGTGATCCCTCGATCGGACCGGCAGCGGAGGTATTCCGCGTGCGCCAGGACGCTTCCCAGGATGTGCATATTGAGGGTTTGCCCGTGGGCACCGAGGGCGGTATTCTGGCGCGGACGACACTGCCGCTGGATGGCGAGTACCTCCTTCAGGTGAAGTATTTCCGCACGAATTTGGGGGCGATGCGCGGGCTGGAGATGCCGCATGATATCGAGCTGACCGTGGACGGCGAGCGCGTGCACCTGGCCACGATCGGCGGGGAGGCGGATTTCAAAGCAGCGCTCGCCAACGTTACGGCGGCGGCGGATGCGGTGGAGGCGCGCAGCTCGGCGCGGGTGTGGATAAAGGCGGGGCCAAGGTCGATCGGGGCGGCATTTCTCCGCAGCGCCACCAAGAATACATGGCGCCTGCAACCGTTCATCCGCAGTTCGAATGACACACTGGATCCCACCGGGCATCCGCATCTTGAGACGCTCACCATCACCGGCCCGTTCAATCCGGCGGGTCCCGGCGATACGCCGAGCCGGCGGAGGATTTTCTCGTGCAGGCCCGCTGGCGCAGCGGCGGAGGCACCATGCGCGCGGGAGATCCTCACGCGGCTGGCTCGCCGGGCTTATCGCGGGACCGAGACGCCGGCGGACGTGGAAAGGCTGCTGGAATTTTACCGCTCCGGACGGGCGGCCGGGACCTTTGAGAGCGGCATTCAAATGGCGCTGGAGCGGATGCTCGCCAGCCCCAAGTTCACGCTCCGGGTGGAGCGGGATCCGGGCGACCTGCGCTCGGGCCAGATCCATCGGGTGAGTGATGTCGAGCTTGCATCGCGCCTGTCATTTTTCCTGTGGTCGAGCATTCCGGACGATACACTGCTCGAGGTGGCGGCGCAAGGGAAGCTGCGGAACGGCCGGGAGCTCGAGCGGCAGGTGCGGCGGATGCTGGCGGATCGAAAGTCCGCCGCCATGGTCAGCAATTTCGCGGGGCAATGGCTGTACCTGCGCAACCTGCGGGGGATGATTCCGAACTCGGTCGAATTTCCCGACTTTGACGACAATCTGCGCTGGTCGATGCTGCGGGAAACCGAATTGTTCTTTGAGAGCGTGATGCGGGAGGACCGCAACGTTCTGGATCTGATGACGGCGGACTACACGTTTCTCAATGAGCGCCTGGCGAAACACTACGGCGTGCCGAACCTGTACGGGAGCCACTTCCGCCGCGTGACGCTCGCCGATGAAGCCCGGCGCGGGATTTTGGGGAAGGCCAGCACGCTGATGGTCAGCTCGCACGCGGATCGGACATCTCCGGTGGTGCGCGGCAAGTGGATCATGGACAACCTGCTCGGCACGCCCGCGCCGCCGATGCCGGCCAACGTGCCGCCGCTGAACGAGAGCAACCAGCGCGAGGGGCGCGTGCTGACCATGCGCGAGCGGATGGAGGAGCATCGCACCAATCCGGTGTGCGCGAGCTGCCACCAGATCATGGATCCGATCGGATTTTCGCTGGAGAATTTCGATGCGGTGGGGGCATGGCGGGAGCGGGAAGGCGGCACGAACGGCACGCGGATCGACGCCTCGGGCCAGTTGCCGGATGGGACCAAGGTGAGGGGTCCGGTCGAGCTGCGGCAGGCGCTGCTGAAGCAGCCGGAGATTTTCGTGGGCACCCTCACCGAGAAACTGATGATCTACGCCCTGGGCCGGGGACTGGCGGCCCATGACATGCCGGTGGTCCGTGGAATCGTGCGCGACGCGGGGCGCAACAATTACAGGTTCTCTTCCATTATTCTAGGTATCGTGAAGAGTGTACCGTTCCAAATGCGGGTGAAACCATAAAGGAGCCGGTCATGACGTTCTTGACAAGGCGGGCCGTTTCCCGCCGCAGGATCTTGCGGGGAGCGGGCGCGGCTGTAGCGCTGCCCTTCCTCGATGCAATGGTTCCCAGCTTTACGGCTCTGGCGCAGACGCCGGCGAAGCCGCCGAAGCGTTTCGGCGTGGTCTTTGTGCCTCTGGGCGAGCGGCCTGGATACTGGACGCCCAAAGGTCTCGGCACGGCGTTCGAGTTTTCGCCGATTTTGAAGCCGCTTGAGTCCTTTCGCGAATCGATGACGGTGGTTTCGGAACTGTGCGATCCGCTGGACGGCCACGCCGTCACCGTGGCGGCCTGGCTGAGCGGAAGCATTCCGAAGCGCACCATCGCCGAAGATGTGCGCTGCGGCACGACCATCGATCAGGTGATCGCGCAGAACATCGGTCGGGAGACGGTGTTCGGGTCGCTTGAGCTTGCGACCGAGGATTTCACCGGCTACATCGGCGGGTGTGATCCGGCCTACGCCTGCGCCTATATGAATACGCTGTGCTGGCGGACGCCCACGGAGCCTCTGCCTATGGAGATCAATCCGCGCACCGTCTTCGAGCGGATGTTCGGGCGTCCGGGCACGGCCGAGCAGCGCTTGGCGCGCATGCGCACCGGGCGCAGCATTCTGGATTCGATCAAGGACGATCTGGCGGATCTGGAGCGGGGGCTGGGGCCGCGCGACAAAGACCGGATGAATCAGTATCTGGAAAACGTCCGCGAAGTGGAGCAGCGCATTCAGCGCGCCGAAAAACAGGCGGCCACGGAAGTGAGAATTCCGGATGCGCCGGTGGGCATTCCCGAATCCTTCGAGGAGCACTGCGGGCTGCAGTTCGATCTGCTGGCGCTGGCATACGCGGCTGATCTTACCCGCGTCTTCAGCTTTATGATGAGCCGCGACGCCACGCAGCGCGTGTATCCGGAGCTGGGGATCACGGAGCCGCATCACTCCATGTCGCACCACGGCAACGACAAGGAGAAGATCGCGAATCTGGTGAAGCTGAACACCTATCACGTGTCGCTGTTTGGGAGATTCTTGGAGAAGCTGCGGGCCACGCCGGAAGGCGGCGGGAATCTGCTGGATCAATCCCTGATCCTGTTCGGCAGCGGCATGAGCGAGAGCAATACGCACTCGCGCCTGGATATCCCGACGCTGCTGGTGGGCGGACACAAAGCCCGGGGGCACGTGCAGGTGGCCAAGGAGACCCCGTTCGCCAATCTCCTGTTGACTCTCGGCCACAAATTCGGCGTCGAAGCGGACAAGTTCGGCCTGAGCACCGGTACGGTGGAGATTTGAGCATGCCGCGGGGGTGGCTCCTTTCTCTGGCGGCTGCGACGCTCGCATCGGGGGCGGATACGCGCCTGGCCGAGGCGGCCCAACAGGGCAATCGCGACGCGGTGCGGGCGCTGATCCGGGGAAGGGCTCCCGTGAATGACCCTCAGGCCGATGGGATGACGGCGCTACACTGGGCCGCACGTTCCAACGATCTGGAGATGGCGCGGACGCTGATGGCGGCCAAGGCGGACGTGAAGGCGGCCAGCCGTTACGGGATCACGCCGCTGTGGCTGGCGGCGGCCAATGGCAGCGCGGCCATGACGGAACTGCTGCTGAATTCGGGCGCCGATGCGAACGCGCGGCTGCCTAAGGGCGAGACTGTGTTGATGGCGGCGGCGCGCTCCGGCGATGCGGCCACCGTGCGGCTTCTGCTCCGGCACGGAGCGGATCCGAACGCGGCCGAGGAGTCGATGGGCGAAACCGCCCTCATGTGGGCCGCGGCCGAAAACCATCCGGGAGCCGTGACGGCGCTCATCGAAGGCGGAGCGGACAAGAATGCGCGCAGCAAGGTGTTGACGCTCGCGCCGTTTCAGTGGGAGACCAGCGGGATGGTTTCCACCACGCTTCCGCGCGGCGGCTGGACGGCGCTGATGTACGCGGCTCGGCAAAACAGCCTGAGCGCGGCGCGCGCTCTGGCCGATGCGGGCGCGGATCTGAATGTGCGCGACCCGGACGGCACCACGGCGCTGGTGTTTGCGATCATCAACGCGCACTTCGACCTGGCCGCGATGCTGGCCGATAAGGGCGCGGATCCGAACATCGCCGACGAATCCGGCATGGCGGCGTTGTATGCGGCGGTGGATATGCACACGTTGGGTCCGATGATCAGCCGGCCGGCGCCGAAGCTGGTCGATGAGATCGACGCGGCGGGCATGGTCAAGGTCCTGTTGGCGCACGGGGCGGACCCCAATCAGAGGCTGAAAAAACCGGTGATCGGAAGGCATCATGACGGCGGGGACGCATCGCTCGGGGAAGGGACGACGCCGCTGTTCCGTGCGGCCAAGACCAACGACGTTCCGGTGATGCGCATGCTGCTGGAGGCGGGCGCGAGTCCGTTCCTGACGCAGAAGGATTACAGCACGGTATTGATGGTGATCGCTGCCGGGGGAGCCCGCGCGGGCGCGTACTCGGCGGCATTTTCGGTAACCGAGGAAGGCGCGATCGAAGCCATGAAGCTCTGCATCGACTACGGAGCGGACGTGAACGCTTTCAACGCCAACGGGCAGACGGCGCTGCATCGCGCCGCGCAGCGGGGCGCCAACAAGATCGTGCAGTTTCTGGCGGACGCGGGCGCCAAGCTCGACATGAAAGACAAGCAGGGCCGCACGCCGCTGGATCTGGTTTCCGGCGCGGGGCCGGGCGGGCGCGGCGCGGGCGGAGGCCGCGAATCCACGGCGAACCTGCTCCGCCAGTTGATGGCCGGGCGGGCGAAGTAAGCCATGTTTTGCAAGATCGCGTGCACGCTGGTGAGCGCCGCCGGTTTTCTGGGCGCACAGCAGGCGGCCGATATTTGGGCCGGCGTCTATTCCTCCGAGCAGGCCCGGCTGGGCCGCGCGGTCTTCGAGAAGAGTTGCAGCAACTGTCACAATCAGGATCTGAAGGGCAACGTGCGCGGGCCGGCTTTGCGGGGCGACGGGTTTCTGGCCAACTGGTTCAACTCGAGTTTGAACACGCTGTATTCGAAGCTGCGTTTCTCCATGCCGGCAACGTACCCGGAGAGCGTTTCCGATAGTGACAAGCTGCTGGTGCTGGCGTTTCTGCTGGAAGCGAACGGATTCCCCGCGGGCGCTTCGGAACTGAAGCCGGAAGAGGAAATTCTGGAAGCAATCCAGATTGTAAAGCAAGGCTCAAAGGAACTGGCCAACTTCACCCTGGTGCGCGTGACGGGATGTCTGGAGGCCGGGCCAAACCGGAGTTGGACTCTTCAGCGGGCCAGCGATCCCGTGGCTGCCCGTGAAGGGGACACTGCGGCGGGGGCACGGAGTCTGGGGAGTAAGTCCTTCATCCTCGTCAGCGCCGGAGGCTTCGCTCCGGAATCCCACCGGGGTGAAAAAGTGGAAATACACGGGTTGCTCTACATGGAGCCGGGCGAGAACCGGTTGAACGTCACGCGACTCGAGCGGGAGGCGCAGGTTTGTCCGGATTGATCGGAGACGGCCCCGAACAGTCGCCAAGTGGCTGCCAGAGTTAGCCTTATCTCAGTGAACTCGGCCTGGGGGCAAGCGGCCGCAGCCCGGCGGGCAGTACGCACAGTACGTTTGGAGGGTTCCCCTCTTTGAGGTCGTGGTATACTGTTGCTTCATGCTAGGTCTGTTTGCCAGCTCGTATCGATTTTGGTTCCGGTTCGCCACCGGCTGAACGAATACGAGTGGACTTCAGCCGCAGGAAAGTTTCAGACCCACTCGAAAGAGTGGGTTTTTGATTTTTCGTTCACAAGTGGGAGGAAAGCGAGGCCAATGATCATCTCTATGCGTCTCCATGCCACCAAGGAAGAAATCGATCAGGTAACGGACCGCATCCGCGAATTCGGCTACAAGGTGCACTCGATCCAGGGAGAGGAGCGGGTCGTGATCGGCGTTGTGGGCGTCGGCGATGTGACGTCGTGTCTGGAATCGCTCGAGGCCATGCCGCAGGTCGAGAAGGCCGTGCGCATTTCGGCGCCGTACAAATTCGTGAGCAAAGAATTCCGCTCGGCGCGCACGGAGATCCGAGTCGGCGACGTGGTCATCGGCGGCGACGAGTTCGTCGTGATGGCTGGCCCGTGCTCCATCGAAGGCGAGAAGCAGATTCTGGAATCGGCCGAGATCGTGGCGGGCGGCGGAGCCAAGATCCTGCGCGGCGGAGCGTTCAAGCCGCGCACCTCGCCCTATGATTTCCAGGGTCTCGCCGAGGAAGGCCTGAAGCTGCTGGCCAAGGCGCGCGACATCACGGGGCTGAAGATCGTCACCGAGGTGATGAGCGACGCCGACGTCGGGCTTGTGGCCGAGTACGCCGACATTCTTCAGATCGGAGCGCGGAACATGCAGAATTTTTCGCTGCTCAAGGCTCTGGGGCGCTGCGGCCGGCCGATTCTGCTGAAGCGCGGCATGAGCTCCATGGTGAAGGAACTGCTGATGTCGGCCGAGTACATCGTGGCGCACGGAAATCCGAACGTGATGCTGTGCGAGCGCGGCATCCGGACGTTCGAAACGGTGACGCGCAATACCTGCGACATCGGCGCGATCGCGGCGTTGAATGAACTGACCCACCTGCCCGTGATTCTGGATCCCAGCCATGCTACTGGAAAGCGCAGCCTGGTGCCCGCCTTGGCGCGCGCGGGCGTGGCGGTGGGAGCCGACGGCCTGATCGTCGAAATGCACCCGAATCCAGAAAAAGCCTGGAGCGACGGCGCGCAATCCCTCACGCCCGCCCAGTACCTGAAGATGATGGAGGATCTGAAGCCTTACGTCAAGCTGTGGAAGCAGGCCCGGGCTGAAGAGGCGGTGACGGCGTAGCCGGCTGAAGCCGCCCCCATGAAAAAGTGGATTCCAGTCATTCTGATCGCCGGCACACTGCTGGGCGTATCGGGGTACTGGTATTACTCGCGAGCCTACGATGCCGCGCGTCTGGTGCAGATGCTGCCGCCGGACCGTTCCGTGCACGTCTATCTGAATGTCAAGGCGCTGCGCGAGACCGGAGTGCTGGAGATGCTGGCCGGATCGCCCGCGGCGCACGAGGCCGATTACACGCGATTCGTGGAGGAAACCGGTTTCGATTACCGCACGGACCTGGACGGAGTCGCCGCCGCATTCCGCGATGGCGATGTATACTACGCGGCGCAGGGGCGCTTTCAGTGGGAGAAACTCGCCGCCTACGCGATGGCGCACGGAGGCAGTTGCGAGGGGCCAATGTGCAAGCTGCCCGGCACGGTGCCGGGCCGGGATGTCTCCTATTACATGCCGCGCAACGGCGTGCTGGCGCTGGCAACCTCGCGAGCGTCAAACGCCATCGAAATGGTCGGCCTGACCACGTGGCGGAAGCCGCCCGTGATTCCCGCGACGGGCCTTTGGGTGTCGGCTCCTCCGTATGTGTTCCGGAAGCCAGAGAATCTTCCGGCGGGCACGCGGTCGTTCCTCTCGCCGCTGAAAGACGCGACCGAAACGATTCTGATGCTGGGGCCCGCGGCGAGCGGGCCGGCGGCCTTCGAGCTGCGGATGGAAGTGACGTGTGCGACCGCCGAAGCCGCCGCGGCGATGCACAAGCAGTTCACCGATGCGACGGCGCTGCTGGTGAACATGCTGGCGCGCGAGAATCTGCAACCCAACAAGGACGACCTGAGCGGCCTTCTGGCCGGGGGGAAGTTCGAGATCTCCCAGACCAAGGTGACCGGCACGTGGCCCGTGGACCGCGCGCTGATCGATACGATGTTCACCAGCGGCATCGAAGTGCCTGGGGCACAGTAGCGTTTCCCGCGGCGCCGCCCGGATCATGGCAGCGGCGGCCCAGACCCGCGAGCGCGGCTTCCAGACGTTCGATCTGTTCCCTCCGCGCGGTTTCCTCGAGCGGATCCGGATCCTGGGAAGCGAGCGGCAGGTCATCCACCGACACCAGGGCATTCTCGCCGTGCCGGACCATCTTGCGCCGCACACTCATCATTTTTGAAGCGCGCGATTTCAAGCGCCACGGGGACCAGATCCTCGGGCTGCTTGAGCGTGCTGTATTTTTCATGCAGCACGAGCAGCACCTCCTGCGCGATATCCTGCGCGGCGTCGGCCCCTATCTGTCTGGATGCCGCGAAGCGGACAATCCTTTCGCGCAGGCGCTCCAGAATATGGTCGCGGGTCACGCTAGGTTCATTATGCCAGCGCTGCACCTCGTGGTTTGCGCGATCGGGCGTTGACCTGCCACAATGAACGCCATGGATGTTCGCGTCCTGGCCTTCGTGCTGGCCGGAGGGAAAGGCACGCGCCTTTACCCGCTCACCAAAGAGCGCGCTAAACCCGCGGTTCCGTTCGGTCCCTATCGCATCGTGGATTTCGTCCTGAGCAATCTGTTCAACTCAGGCATATATTCCATTTACGTGCTGGTGCAGTTCCGCAGCCAGAGCCTGCTGCAACATCTGAACGAGGGCTGGCCGGCGACCGGCATGCTGCAGCAGCACTTCATCATTCCCGTACCCGCGCAGCAGCGCACCGAGGAACATTGGTACCGCGGCACGGCGGATGCGCTGCACCAGAACCTGAACCTGATCGAGCAGGCGAATCCCGACTACGTGTGCATCTTCGGCGCCGACCACATCTACCGTATGAATATCCGGCAGATGCTGGAATATCACATCGAGAAGCGCGCTCTGGCGACGGTTGCGGCCGTTCCGGTGCCGCGGCGGCACGCAGGCGAATTCGGAGTCATCGAGGTCGAGGCCGACGGGAGCGTTGTCCGCTTTCACGAGAAGGATCCCAACGCTCCGCCAATACCCGGCGATCCCGAGCGCGTGTACGCCTCGATGGGGAACTACATCTTTTCGGCGGGAACGCTGCTGGACGAATTAAACGCGGATGCGAGGCGGCCCGGCAGCTCACACGATTTCGGGCGGGACATTCTGCCCGGACTGGCGGGCAGCGGAGCGCTGTACGCGTACGACTTCCAGACGAACCGCATCCCGGGTGATCCCGAGGGGCAAGAACCGTACTGGCGCGACGTGGGGTCGATCGAGGCCTATTACGACGCCAACATGGACATGCGCGCGATCAGCCCCGCGCTGAACCTTTATAACCGCTCGTGGCCGGTGCGCACGGCGAGCTATCCGGACCCGCCCGCCAAATTCATTTTCGACGAGCAGGGCCGGCGCGGGCAGGCGATCGATTCGATCGTATCCAGCGGATCGATTTTGTCGGGCGGCATGGTGCGCGGTTCGGTCATCGGGCGCAACGTGCGCATCCATTCGGGCGCGGTGGTGGAGGATTCGGTGCTGTTCGACCGGTGCGACATCGGACGGCGCGCGCGGGTGAGGCGGGCGATACTGGACAAGAACGTGCGGGTTCCTGAGGATGCGACCATCGGCTACGATCTGGAGCGCGACCGGATGCTGTATCACGTGACTGAGAGCGGCATCGTGGTCGTGGAGGGGCATCGCTCGCAAGTCGAAGTTGCGTCAATGGTGGTTTGACGCTAGAATCAAGTTTGTTCCATCTCCTCCGCGAGGCGAATCCCGCGACCGGGCGCGTAGCTCAACTGGCAGAGCAACTGACTCTTAATCAGTAGGTTGAAGGTT
>CAZTKA010000130.1:0-9546 GCA_964614015.1 uncultured Bordetella sp.
CGGTCGATGAACTGGTCCACCTTGCCGTCGGAGTCGCAGGAGATGTCGCCCAGCACGCCGTGGCGCGTGGGTTGCTCCTCCAGGCGGTGGATCGGCATGATCGGGAACAACTGCTTCACCGCCCAACTGTCCGGCATGCTCTGGAACAACGAGAAGTTGCAGAAGTACGTGTCCGAGAGCAGGCTCGCGAGCCCTTCCAGCTCTTCGGGGAAATAATCGAGCTCCTCCGCCAGCTTCTGGATCCTGCGCGCGATCTGCCAGTACATGCTCTCGGCCCAGCTGCGCTGTTGCAGCGGCAGGTAGCCCAGGCTGAACAGGTTCAGCGCGGAATCGAGCGCCTGCTGGGCATCATGGTAGCTTTCCAGCAGATTCTTGCTCGAAAGCCCGCGCAGCGTTTCCTTCATGTCGATCAAGGGCTGCTCCACATCGTCCGGAATTTCCGGCGCCACATCGACATCGCCGAATCCGGAAACACCCAGGATGTTGAACACCAGCACGCTGTGGTAGGCGGCGATGGCGCGGCCGCTCTCCGAGATGATCTGCGGGTGCGGCACTTCGGCCTCGTCGCAGACGCTCTGGATGTGATAGACGACGTCGTTGGCGTACTCTTGCAGCGTGTAGTTCACGCTGGATTCGAAGTCCGTCTGCGAGCCGTCGTAATCGACGCCCAGGCCGCCGCCCACGTCCATGTACTGTAAACCCGCGCCCATGCGGTAGAGTTCGGCGAAGACGCGCGCGGCTTCCGTCACCGCTCCCTTGATCTGGCGGATGTTGGTGATCTGGCTGCCCAGGTGGAAGTGCAGCAGTTGGAGGCAATCCTCCATATGGTGACTCTTGAGCTGTTCGAGCACCCGCAGCGCCTCGACCAGCGTCAGGCCGAACTTCGAGCGGTATCCGCCTGAACTTTTCCAGCGCCCCGAGCCGCGGCTCGCCAGCTTGACTCGCAGGCCGACCACCGGCCGCACGCCCACTTCCTGCGCATGCTTCAGGATCAGGTCGAGTTCGGTGTATTTTTCGACCACCGGAATAATGTTGCGCCCGATCTTTTTGGCCAGCATCACCATGCGGATGTATTCGTCGTCTTTGAAGCCGTTGCAGATGATGGGCGTCTGGTTGTCGGCGATGGCCAGCACCGCCAGCAGCTCAGGCTTCGAGCCGGCCTCCAGGCCGAACTTGTATGGCCGCCCATACTCGAAAACTTCCTCGACCACCTGGCGCTGCTGGTTCACCTTGATGGGGAACACGCAGCTATACGTGTTGTTGTAGCCATTCTCGTTAATGGCGTTCTGGAAGGCTTGATGCATCTCGCCCAAGCGGTGTTTCAGGATCTCCCCGAAGCGGATCAGGATGGGAAGCGAAATGCCGCGCAACTGGAGATTGTCCACCAGTTCCTTGAGGTCGATCGCGCGCGCCGGGTCCTTATCCGGATGCACCCACAGGTGGCCGTTCTTGCCGACCGAGAAGTAGCCTTTGCCCCAACTGGCGACGTCGTAGAGTTCGGCGGCTTCAGCCGTGGACCATCGGTCGGCCGGTTCGCGCATGGGAACGAGTGGAGGTTTCGCGGTTGCCATTTCAGCTTTTAGTGTGCGGTGAAATCTTCGCCGCCGCAAGGAAAATTTTGCGCCGGCCGCGTCATGGCGCGGGCTTTGATTTCATCCGCCCGGAGTGATACTCTGCCCCCGAGGAGGTTCTCATGACATCCACGAAGCTTGATCGCCGGTCCTTCCTGCGGGTCACGTCGCTGGCCGGCGGCGGAATCATGCTGGGTTTGTACGAGGCTCCCGAGCTCGCCGCGCAGGGCCGCGGCGGAGCCGGAGCGGCGGGACTTCTGCCTTCCTCCTTCATCCGCGTCAGCCCGGACAATATCGTCACCATCATGGCGAAGAACCCCGAGATCGGGCAGGGCATCAAGAACTCGCTGCCCATGATCATCGCCGATGAGCTGGACGTGGATTGGAAAGACGTCCGTCTCGAGCAGGCCGACCTGGATCAGGTCAAGTACGGCACCCAGAGCGCAGGCGGCAGCCGCGCCACGCCGACCAATTGGGATCCTCTGCGCAGGGTGGGCGCGGCCGCGCGCGAGATGTTCATCACCGCCGCGGCGCAGACCTGGAATGTTCCGGAAGCACAGTTGACGACGGGTTCGGGCAAGGTGATGCACGCCGCGACGAACCGCTCCATCACCTACGGCCAGCTTACGGCGCGCGTGGCCGCGCTGCCGGTTCCGCAGAACCCGAAGCGGAAAGACCCCAAGGACTACAAAATCATCGGGCAGCCGGTTCCGGGCGTCGAGAATCCGCAGATCGTCACCGGCAAGCCGATTTTCAGCATCGATTTCACGCTGCCCGGCATGCTCTACGCGGTGTACGAGAAGGCTCCGGTCTTCGGCGCGAAAGTCGCCAGCGCCAATGTCGAAGAAATCAAGAAGCTGCCGGGCGTGCGCCACGCTTTCGTGGTCGAAGGAGGCACGAACCTGACCGGGCTCCTGCCCGGAGTTGCGATCGTGGCCGACCGCTGGTATCAGGCGCAGGCCGCGCGGAAACAGTTGAGAGTGGTGTGGGCGGATCACCCGACAGCGCAGCAATCCAGCGCCGCATTCGCGCGCCGGGCCAATGAGCTTTCGACGCAGGCTCCGGGCTTCATGCTGCGCGCCGATGGCAACGCCGACAGCGCACTGAACAGCGCCGCGAAGAAAGTGGAGGCGGCCTACTCCTATCCGTTCATCTCGCACGCGCCCATGGAGCCGCAAAACTGCGCCGCCTGGTACAGGGACGGCAAGATCGAAATCTGGGCTCCCAGCCAGACGCCGCAGGCAGGTTTCGACCTGGTGCGCACCACGCTGGGGATGAATGCCGCCGATATCACGCTGCACCAGGTGCGCGTGGGCGGCGGATTTGGACGCCGCTTGACCAACGATTACATGGTCGAGGTGGCGTGGATCGCCAAGCAGGTGGGCGCGCCGGTGAAGCTCCTGTGGACGCGCGAGGACGACATGGCGCACGACTTCTACCGTCCGGGCGGTTTCCATTATCTGAGGGGCGGCGTGGATGCCTCGGGCAAGGTGGTCGCCTGGCGCAACCACTTCATCAGTTACGGCGAAGGCGAGCGCTTCGCCACCGCCGCCAACATCACGCCGGAGGAATTCCCGGCCGGTTTCGTGCCTAATTATTTCTTCGGCGCGACGAACATGCCGCTGGGCGTGCCGACAGGCGCGCTGCGCGCTCCGCGTTCGAACGGATTCTGCTTCGCCTTCCAGAGCTTCGTGGATGAACTCGCCGCTGCGGCGGGCAAGGATCCGCTGCAATTCCGGCTCGACATGCTGGCGCAGGCGGGCCAGAATCCGGGGCTCGATCCGGCGCGCATGCGCGGCGTGCTGCAACTGGTCGCCGAAAAATCGGGGTGGGCGAATCGCCGCACTCAGAGAGGCCGCGCGTTGGGCCTGGCCTGCCAGTTCGCGCATGCCGGATACTTCGCGCATGTGGCCGACGTGAGCGTCGAGAATAAGAAGGTCAAGGTGCATAACGTGTGGGTGGCGGCCGATATCGGCAGCCAGATCGTCGCGCCCAGCATGGCCGAAAATCAGTGCCAGGGCGGCATCATCGAGGCGATGAGCCACATGATGGCCTGGGAGATCACGATCGACAGGGGCCGCGCCGTGGAGAGCAACTTCCATCAGTATCAGCCCGTGCGGATCAACCAGGCGCCCGCAGCGATCGAGGTGCATTTCCTGAAGACCAACAATCCGCCGACGGGCCTGGGCGAGCCAGCTCTGCCCTCGACGATTCCGGCGATCACAAACGCGATCTTCTTGGCCACCGGGGATCGCATTCGTTCGCTGCCGCTGAACAAGCTCGGCTATAGCTGGGCGTAAAACACCCCTGCGATATACTACTCCAGGAGGGAACATGAACCGACTCATCTTTTTCGCCGCAGCATTCGCCGCGTTGCTGGCCGCACAAGACACGCCGGCCCCGAGCACTCCCGAGATCGACAAGGCGCTGCTGGCCGCACCCGCGCAGCAGAAGGCCGGAGCCACCGTCATCAAATGGAAGCCCGACTACACCTACGAGACGCTCCGCCAGGGCGCCAATCGCCTCGTCTGTTTTGATCGCAGCGGCCTGCCCGGCCAGCAACCGTTCTCGGTCGAATGCACCAGCATCGCGAACCTCCCCCGCGTGGCGCAGAATCTCAAGTTCGAGGCCATTGCGGACGCCAAGGAGCGCCAGGCCGCGCTCGACGCCGCTGAAAAAGACGGCACGCGCATCACGCCCGAGTTCGGTTCCGTATGGCATCGTTTGCAGGGCCGCGATCAGGCGACGGCCCGGCTCCACACGACCGTCGCGGTCCCCATGGCGACCGCGCAATCGATGGGCCTGCCGGACAACCCCAGCCAGGGCGGAGTCTGGATCATGAACGCGGGCACCTCCACGGCGCACCTGATGATTCCCGGACATTGAGAAACACAGCCGCCATTTTGGTTATCGCCGCGGCTCTGCTTTCCGCGCAGAACAACCAGGCGCGCACCTTCACCGGCGTGGTCACCGATAGCGAGTGCGCCGGCGGCGATCACTCACGCATGAAGATGGGACCGAACGACCGCGAATGCACCATCGCGTGCGTGCTCGCCCACGGAGCCGACTACGTTCTCGCCGATGGCCGCGATGTGTTTGTGCTGAACGATCAGAAGAAGGGTGAGGAGTTCGCCGGACAGAAAGTCCGCGTGACCGGCGTGCTCAACGGCTCGACGCTGCTGATCCAATCGATCGCGGCGGTGCAGTAATCATTCCTTCTCGCGTCGCGCGATCGGATTGCGCCAACGGAGTCCTGCCCGGCAGCGGTTTCTCAATAAGTCCGGGCCGTCTTCACTGGCGGCCGCGGCCGCCAGCCTCTGTTCCACCGGAAATTCTGTCCGCCGCGCGATCGCGTTCAGGAACGCATGCTCGGTCCGGACGGGGCGAAGATCGGAAAGGCGACGAGCGGAAGGACCGACAGGCGCAGCGCAGGTGAAATATGCCGGGGTTGCCATCGCCGCGCACCGCTGGGCGTACCATGATAGGGAGGTCGCATCGCCATGGGATTCCGAATCATCACATTCGCCGCCATCCTTTCACTCGCGCAGGCTCAGGACACCCGGCCCACTCCGCGCACCCTTGAGGGCAAGCCCGATCTGTCCGGATTCTGGCAAGGCCCGCTGATGCGCAACTTCTTCCAGAGCGTCGGCGGTCCGCCCTTCACCCCCGAAGGCAAGAAGGCCTTCGAGTATAACCTCACGCAGTCCATCAATCCCGAGGGCTTGTGCCTGTTCGCCGGCGTGCCCCGAGCCAGTATCAGCGGCGTGCCGTTCGAGATCATTCAGAATTCCCGGCGCATCGCGTTTCTCTATGAGCTGATGACCACCTGGCGCTCCATCCCGATCGGGCCGCGGGCCACTGGAATCGATCCTTCTTACTTCGGCAATGCCTCGGCTTCCTGGGACGGCGATACGCTCGTGATCGACATCATCGATTTCAAGGACACCAAATCCTGGATCGATGACGACGCCCATCCGCACAGCGACGCGATGCACGTGGTCGAGCGCTGGCGCCGCCCCGACTTCGATCACCTGGAGCACGAGACGACCGTGGAAGATCCCAAGTTCTACACCAAACCCTGGACCTTCAAGCGCGTGTTTACGCACATGCCGCCCGGCCTGCAACCCATGGAATACGCCTGCAACGAAAACAACAAGAGCCGCGATGAAGGCCGCCTCCGCCCGGGTCCAAACGGCACGCCGGTATACCGGTGAAGCCGTATGGATCCGAGCCGCCGCACCATTCCCGCAACCAGCGTTGCAGCCGCGCGTTGACGGCCGCGCGTTGCCTGTTAGCTCAGCGGACCGGAGAAAGAGGAGCCGCGGTTATGAGCTAGCGTGTTCCACGTGGAACACTTTGAGAAAACCTGTTACGCTCGACCCATGCGGAAGTTTTTCTTCTCTCTGGTATGCGCCATCGCGGCCGCGGTGGCGGTCAGTCTCGCTCAGGACGCCAACCCGGTTCCCCGCGACAACCCTCGGGCGGCGGCCGTGCAAACGTTCCAGACCGCGGACGGCCGTTCGGTTAGCGGAACCGTGTTGAACGAAGGCACGACCGACATCCAACTGCGCGACACGGACAACCGCATCCGCCTGCTGCGTAAGATCGACGGGGGCCGCGTGCGCGAGGTCACTTCACAGGCCGATTGGCCCACCTACCACGGCGTGCCCGGCGGCAACCGCTACTCCACGCTTACGCAAATCAACAAGGACAATGTCGCCCGCCTCGCTCCGGCCTGGATCTTCCCGATGGGCAGCGTCAACTATGTGGAGAACACGCCGCTGGTGGTGGAAGGCGTCATGTATATCTCAAGCGCGAACGAAGTGTGGGCGCTCGATGCCGGCACAGGCAGGCAGATCTGGCATTATCAACGCGCCCGCACGCGCGGCATCACCGGCAACGCCGCCGCTGGTTTCAATCGCGGGGTAGCGTGGGCCGGCGAGCGCATTTTCCTGCTCACCGACAACGCGCATCTGATTGCGTTGAACCGCTCCAACGGAGAGCTGCTATGGGAAACCCCGATGGCCGACTGGCAGCAGAACTACAACGGCACGTCCGCGCCGCTGGTCGCGGGCGACCTGGTGATCTCGGGCACTGCGGGCGGTGATGAGGGCGTGCGCGGATTCGTCGCGGCCTATGAACAATCAACGGGCAAGGAAGTCTGGCGCTTCTGGACCGTCCCCACCGAGGGCCAGCCCGGCGCGGAAGAAGCGGCATCCACATGGGTGGGCAAAGACAAGGAACATCGCGGAGGAGCAACCTGGATGACGGGCACGTACGATCCGGTGCTCGATCTGTTGTACTGGCCGACAGGCAATCCAGGGCCCGATTTCGACGGCAGCGAACGGCAAGGCGACAATCTCTACACCGATTGCATTCTCGCCCTGGATGCCAAGACCGGAAAGCTGCGCTGGTATTACCAGTTCACCCCGCACGACATTCACGATTGGGATGCGCAGGAGCCTCCGGTGCTGGTCGATGCGCAGTGGCAAGGCCAGCCGCGCAAGCTGCTGTTGCAGGCCAACCGCAACGGGTTTTTCTACGTGCTCGACCGCACGGATGGAAAGCTGCTGCTTGCCAGGCAATTTCTGAAGAAGCTCAACTGGGCCGAGGGCATCGGCGTGGACGGCAAGCCGATTCTGCGCCAGCTTCCGGTGGACGCCGGCGGCGGCACGTACGTGTGTCCGGGATTCCAGGGCGGCACGAACTGGTTTTCAACCTCCTACAACCCCGCCACGGGCCTGTATTATTTCAATGCGCTTGAGCGCTGCAACATCTTCGTGCCGCGGCATGGGGAATGGCAGGCGGGCAAGGGATACACGGGCGGCTCGGCGCGCCCGGCTCCAGGCGAGTCGTTCGAGAAATCGCTCCGCGCAATCGATATTCAAACGGGCGAAACCAGGTGGGAAGTGCCGCAGGTGACGACCGCGGCCACGGCTTCGGCGGGCGTGATTTCCACGGCGGCAGGCCTGGTGTTCTTCGGCGAAAACAGCGGCGCTTTCATGGCGGCCGATGCCGCCACGGGCAAAATCCTGTGGCAGTTCCCGACCAACCAGGTGTGGAAGGCCTCTCCGATGACATACATGTTCGACGGTCGCCAGTATGTGGCCATCGCCGTTGGCCCCACAATGATGGCGTTCGCGGTGCCACAATAGGGGGACGTCAATGCGGCTTGCCTGGATGTTGGCGGTGTACGTGATCCCCGCTTTTTGCCAAGTCGGCGGGCGGATTCCCGATCCGCCCAAGGGCACCACCGCCGGGCCTGTTCCCCGCCTCGCCGACGGCAAGCCGGATCTCGGCAACGGCAAAGGCGCATGGAATCCGCGCACGGTGGTGAATCTGGCGGGTGTCGGCCGGCAAGGGCCCGCGCGCTCGCCCGTGGATAAAGTCATCGAAGTGCCGTTCCTGCCATGGTCGAAGGCCTATTACGAACAAGCGCAGGCCAATCTCGGCAAGGACGATCCGGAAGCGCGCTGCCTGCCGCCCGGCATTCCCCGCATGACCGCGACGCCGTTTCCGTTCCAGATTTACCAGTTGCCCGACCGCGTGCTGTTCGTCTACGAGGGCGGCACGCACATCTGGCGGATCATCTTCACCGACGGACGGCCGCATCCCAAGGACCCGAACCCGACCTACCTGGGCGATTCGATTGGCCACTGGGAGGGCGACACGCTGGTGGTCGACGTGACCGGCTTCAACGACCGCACCTGGCTCGACCAGGACGGCCATCCGCACAGCGAGCAGTTGCATGTCATCGAAAAATACACGCGCGTGGATGAAATGACCCTGAAATACGAGTTCATCATCGACGACCCCGGCGCCTACAGCGCTCCTTGGGGGAACAGCTACACGATCCCGTGGGCTCCGGGCGCGGAGCTGTATGAGTACGTCTGCCAGGAGAACAACCAGGACGTGCAGCACCTGTTCGGGAATTGAAGGCGGCCGCGAGCCGGACCGGCGGAGCGCTAGTGCGTCATCGCGTACACGATGTGGTTCAGCATGATGCGGATGCCTAAAGCCGACCAGGCTTCCGGGTAGCTGGGGTCGTCGGCCCACTCCCAGGAATCGCCGGTGTCGTTGTTGAGCCAGACGGCCAGCAGCATGCGGCGCTTGTCGTCGAAGACGGCGCGCCAGTGCGGGTCGTAGGCGCCGTTCAAGGGCTGGAGGCTGTAGCGCCCCCACTGGCCCAGGATCTGGTAGCGGTCGTTCAGGTCGAACAGCATGTGCATCACCTGATCGTTGTCGCCAAGCTCTTCGAGCTCGCGGTCCGGGTACAGTCGCTCGACCGTGTCGAAGATGGCCTGGTGTTCGGCGGCGCCCCAGACATCGTCAGCGACGAAGAAGCCGCCGCGGTTGAGGTAGTCGCGCAGCTTGTTGAGCATGTCGTCGTCGAGGTCGATGCTGGTGACGCGCACCGCATACAGGAAGGGCCAGTTGAATACGTCGTCACCGTCTTCCAGATTGATGGGCTGCTCGGCGCCGCGCGCGTGAATCAGGGTGAGGCGCTGCACAGCGGTCATCAGGTGGCGGTCGGCGGCCGGATAATCGTTGGTCCAGTTGCCATAGCCGGAGCGCCAGTCGCCCCGGAATCCGCCGCGCCGTCCGCGGAATCCGCCAAAGCCGCCGCCGCCGTCCGGATACATCAGGTGTCCGAATACAAACTCGGCGGGATCGAGCGCATTGGGCGCGAGCGGGAGGGGCCGTTCTCCGGGGAATTCGCGGAACTCGCGCTGAAAGGCGAACGCGGCGCTCAGGCAAACGAGCAGGCCTGCGGCGAGCGCAAGCGCTTTCCAGAGTTTCACAACACGAGCATAGCACCGCCTACTTGGCGCCGTCCGCGACCGTGAACATCGTCACCCACACCGGACCGAGCAGCGTGCGGAAACCGGCACGCTGGATGGGCCGGCCGCCGCAGAGTCTCGGCACCGAGTCGGCTCCCTGCGTGACCGAAGGCATGGAAAGGTGCGTGCCCGGC
>CAZTKA010000131.1:0-9435 GCA_964614015.1 uncultured Bordetella sp.
GGATTTGAAAGACATGAAGAGCGGAGCCTGGACACGCCCTGGGGCTCGCCCTCGGACGCCTACCTGGTGGGCGAGTTGGCGGGCAAGGAAGTCGCGTTTTTGACGCGCCATGGGCGCGGGCACCGTTATGCGCCGGGCGAGATCAACTATCGCGCCAACATTTGGGGACTGAAGGCGCTGGGCGTCGAGCGCATCCTTTCGCTGAGCGCGGTCGGATCGCTGAAAGAAGAGCACAAGCCGCTGGATTTCGTGATCCCCTATCAATTCGTCGACCGCACGCGCGGGCGCGCCTCCACCTTTTTCGGCGACGGGCTGGTGGCGCACATCAGCTTTGCGCATCCGATCTGCACGCAGATGGCGGATCTCGCCTACGGCGCAGGCGCGGATGCCGGGATCCGCGTGAAGCTGGGCGGAACGTACCTGTGCATGGAGGGCCCGGCGTTTTCCACGCTCGCGGAATCGAATCTGTACCGCGGTTGGGGCCTGGACGTCATCGGCATGACCAACTTGCAGGAGGCCAAGCTGGCGCGCGAAGCCGAGATGTGTTATGCGACGGTGGCGATGGTCACCGACTATGATTGCTGGCATCCGGAACACGACGCCGTCACGGTGAACGACATCATCGCGAACCTCACGCAGAATGCCGCGAACGCGGCCAAGCTGGTGAAGGCCGCCGTCGCGGCCATGCCGGAGGGCCGCAATTGCAAGTGCGGTTCGGCCCTGGCGCACGCCTTGATCACGGACCGCGCGGCGATCCCGGAAGCCACCAAGAAAAAACTGGAGCTGCTGGTTGGCAAGTACCTGTCCTGAGCTGCTGGATTGCTGCCTGAGCGGCAGGGCGTGGACGGAGGATCTGCTCGACCGGGCGCTGGCCGAAGAGCACGGGCGGGCGTTTTTGTCGGTGGTCGTGGAGCGCCTCGCGGATTTGTTCGAACCGCGTCTGTGCGAGGTTTATGCGGAACTGTTCCGGCAGGTAGTGGCGCGCGTGGCTCCC
The DNA here is from genome assembly GCA_964614015.1 of uncultured Bordetella sp. Taxonomy (GTDB): domain Bacteria; phylum Acidobacteriota; class Terriglobia; order Bryobacterales; family Bryobacteraceae; genus Palsa-187. The sequence goes on from CAZTKA010000131.1 coordinate 995, forward strand.
GAGTGGTTGCCGCGCACCCGGCGCGCAGCGTCGCGGCCGCCGCCTGCCTGCCTGCCCGCCGGGGCCGCGCGCGTCTATGTGTTGTCGCGCATCACCTTGGGCGCGGACGTCGCCGTGACCAGCGTGCTGCTGGACGCCGCCAAGCGGCGTTACCCGGCAGCGGAGATCGTGTTCGTGGGTCCGCGCAAGAATTACGAGTTGTTCGAGGCCGACCCGCGCGTTCGCCATCAGGCCGCGCCGTATGCGCGCTCGGGCTCGTTGCGGGAACGGCTGAAAGCGTCGGCGCAGTTGTGGTTTGACGACGGGGTCGTGCTCGATCCGGATTCGCGGCTCACGCAGCTTGGCATGATTCAGGTGTGCCCTGAGGATCGCTACTGTTTGTTCGAAAGCCGCTCTTTCGGCGGCGATTCGGAGGCACGGCTGCCGGATCTGGCGGCCCAGTGGGCCGGCGATGGCGAAGCGGGGCCGTACGTCGCGCCGCTGCCGAACGATGATCGGCCCGCCGAAATTACGGTGAGCCTGGGCGTGGGGGAAAACCCGGCCAAACGGTTGGGCGACGAGTTCGAGCGCGAGCTGCTGCGCCTGGTCGCCGCGACGGGAAGATCCGTGCTGGCAGATTTGGGAGGCAGCGAGGAGGAACGGGCGCGGGTCGAGCGGGCGTTGCAGCCCGGCATGCGCACCCATCACGGACCCTTCGCTCGGTTCGCTGTACAGATCGCGAAATCGCGATTGTTCGTAGGCTACGATTCCGCGGCAGGGCACGTGGCGAGCGCCTGCGGAGTGCCGCTGATCAGCATTGCGGCGGGGTTTGTGAGTCCCCGCGCGCAGGCTCGCTGGCGGCCGTTGGGCAAGGTGATCGGCGGGAATTCCGCCGCCGTCTTACGCCAGCTCGCGTCCCTTCTTTCCGGCCCCTGGCCGCTGACTCTCCGCCCCTGACTCACATATACATGCCGCCGTTGACGCCGAGAACCTGTCCGGTGATGTAGCTGGCGCCGTCGCTGGCCAGGAACGCAACGGCGGCGGCGACCTCTTCGGGCTGGCCGAAACGCCTCAGGGGAATCTGCGCGAGCATGCTGTTCTTCAGCTCCTCGGAAAGCACGGCCGTCATGTCTGTTTCGATAAAGCCGGGGGTGATCGCGTTGACGGTGATATTGCGGCTGCCGATCTCCTGCGCCAGCGACTTCGTCAAGCCGATCAGGCCGGCCTTCGAGGCCACGTAGTTGGCTTGACCCGGATTCCCTGCCTCGCCCACCAGCGAGGAGATGTTGATGATGCGGCCCCAGCGCTCCTTCATCATGCCTTGCAGCACCTGCTGCGTCGCCAGGAACGCTCCGGTGAGGTTGGTGGCGATCACGGCATCCCAATCCTGTTTTTTCATGCGCAGCGCGAGGCCGTCGCGCGTGATGCCGGCGTTGTTCACCAGAATATCGATGCGGCCAAAGTCCTTCGCGGCTGAGCTGACGGCCTCCTTGATGGAGTCGGCCGAGGCCATGTCGATGGTCACGATGTGCGCCTCGCCTCCGCCCGCGCGGATCTCGCTTGCGGCTTCCTCGAGTTTGCTTTGATCGCGCGCGGCGAGAACCACGCGATGCCCGGCTTGCGCCAGGGCCAGGGCGCACGCGCGTCCGATGCCGCGGCTGGCGCCCGTAACAAATGCGGTGCGTTTTGTCATACGATTTTTAATGATACCTTTACATGGCCTACGATGACCTCCGCGCCTTCCTTCGCGCTCTGGAAAGCCAGGGCGAGCTGAAGCGCATCCCCTTCGAAGTCGATCCGTATCTGGAAATCACCGAATTCGCCGACCGGAGCGTCAAGAGCGGCGGCCCCGCGCTGCTGTTCGAGAAGCCGAAGGGGTCCGCGATACCGCTGCTGATCAACGCTTTCGCCAGCGAAAGGCGCATGAATCTCGCGCTGGAAGTGGAGTCGGTGGAGCAGATCGCGGACCGTATTTCCGAAATCCTGGCGATGCAGAAGCCGGAGGGGTTGCTGGGCAAGCTGAAGATGCTGCCGAAGCTCGCTGAGCTGGCCGCGGCGTTTCCGAAAACGGTTTCGAGCGGACCGTGCAAGGAAGTAATCCTGAAGGACAACTTTTCGCTGCGCGATTTTCCCGTTCTGCACTGCTGGCCGGAAGACGGCGGGCCGTTCATCACGCTGCCCATGGTTTTCTCGCGCCATCCCGACACGGGCAAGCAGAATTGCGGCTGTTACCGCATGCAGGTCTATGACGACCGCACCACGGGGATGCACTGGCAAACGCACAAGCAGGGGGCCGAGCATTACCGGCGCATGCAGGCGGCCTCGTCACAAGGAAGCGGCGCGAGGCGTATGGAGGTGGCAGTGGCGATTGGCTGCGACCCGGCCACGATGTACTCGGCGATTCTGCCCTTGCCGCCCGACCTCTACGAAATGATGATCGCGGGGTTTCTGCGCGGCAAGCCGGTGGAGATGGTCAAGTGCGAAACGTCCGATCTGGAGGTGCCGGCGCATTCCGAGATCGTGCTGGAGGGCTATGTGGAATTGGGCGAGCTGCGCCGCGAGGGTCCGTTCGGAGACCACACCGGATTCTATTCGCTGGAAGACGATTACCCGGTGTTTCACGTGACCTGCGTCACGCACCGCAAGAATCCGATTTACGCGACGACGATCGTCGGGCCGCCGCCAATGGAGGACTTCTACATGGGCAAGGCGATCGAGCGCATGTTCCTGCCGCTGATGCGTCTGAATATTCCCGAAGTGCGCGACATCGCCATGCCCGCGGAGGGTATTTTTCACAACCTGATTTTGGTTTCGATCCGCAAATCGTATCCGGGCCAGGCGCGCAAGGTGATGCATGCGATTTGGGGCTTGGGGCAGGCGATGTTTTCCAAATGCATCGTGGTGGTGGACGAAGACGTCGACGTACAGAATTTTCGCGAGGTCGCCTGGAAGGCGCTGAACAATATCGATCCCGAGCGCGACATTCAGTTTGTGATGGGACCTGTGGATTCGCTGGATCACGCCAGCCGTTTGCCGAATTACGGTTCGAAGATGGGCATCGACGCGACGCGCAAGTGGCCGGGCGAAGGGTTCACGCGCCCGTGGCCGGGCGTGATCAAGATGCCGGACACGGTCCGCGCCCGCGTGGATGAGTTGTGGAAGAAAGCGGGCCTGTAAGTTAAAATTAAAGAGCGCGGCGGCTATAGCTCAGCTGGTAGTAGCGCCAGATTGTGGTTCTGGATGTCGTGGGTTCGAATCCCACTAGCCGCCCCAATTCACCGGACGCCCGTTCCGCAGAGATGCGCGGCGGGGTGAGCGCTTGGCGAAGACTGGTGGAGGCGGCGGGAGTTGAACCCGCGTCCGAGAAAGTTCCCCGTCTGAAGACTACGTGCGTTTCCGGTTCGGCGGTTTTCGTCCGCTCCATAGGAAACCGGCAAGAGAAGAGCGGCTTAGCTCGATTGCGTTCGGCTTTCGGCTTCGAGCAGCAGCCTTGGACCTATCCTGCAAGATGACGTCCTCGGACCAGCGCGCAGGCTCACCGGCCCAGGACGGCTGCCTAAAGATTAGGCAGCGTATGCAAACTGCTGATTGGCAGTTATTGGTTTCCGATCGTTTTACGGGAGCTCGGAACCCGGCACGACTTCCTACGAGGAATGCAATCCCGTCGAATCCAGTACGCCCCCTTTCCTTAAAATTATTTTACCGTTTCGGACGGTGTCCCGAGGCGCCATTCGGCGACGGCCTAAAGTCTCTTCCTTAGATGGCCGATGGAGTCGCTTGGATGCACTCGCACAGGCCAGATTTGACGGTCCAGGAAGCGCTGACCGGTGAGACCATTCGTCTCAGCACGGCCAAGCGGGAATTCGAGGCGCGGGTGCGAGAATGCAAGCCATCCGAAGGCGGCTACGCCCTCTGTATCGAGATCCTGAATCAGGGCGTCGCGTGCGGAACCAACAGGTTGACGGCGGCCTTTTTGGGTGCGGCGGGCGCAGTGGTCGGCTTGTTCTTCGCGGTCCTTCTGAGTGTTTCGTCGGGCACGGCAGGACATGCCAAGCAACTACCGGCCGTCACCGGCCATGGGCCGGCTGATGTTCCCGGGCCTCCGCCGCTGCCGGGCGAAAACGTGGAACAGCACCTCGAACTAAGGGCCGCGAACCTGAGCTGGGTCACGGTGTGCGCCGACGGCAAGAAGGTCCTCGAGCGCCTGTTTGAACAGGGCGAGACTGCCGACATTCCGTACGTGGAAACCGCGGTCGTGCGCGCGGGCAATGCGGCCGGGCTCGAAGTCACCGTCGGCGGCCAGGCGCTGGGCACGCTGGGCCCGTGGGGAGCGATTCGCATGCTGCGGGCCAGCGGCGAGAAGTACGAATACACATCAGGCAACCTGAACGACGTCTGCCAGGCCCAGTAACCGGGCGGCCCGCACAGTCCTCCAGCAGAGTAGAATCATAAAAAGCTCGAAGGCTGGAGGAAGAAGCATGAAACGACTGCTGTGGGCGGGATGGATCGCGACACTTTTGCTGGCGCAAGCCCCGCGCCGCGTTGACGACGCCGCGTTGCGGAACGCGTCGCAGAACCCCTCTGAGTGGGTAACCTACGGATTCACGCAAGCCGAGACGCGCTACAGCCCGTTGAACCAGATCACCGCGGCCAACGTGCAGCGGCTGGGGTTTGCCTGGTCCTATGAGGCGGGCCGCGGCGGAGGCGGCCAGGAGGCCACGCCGCTGGTGTGGAACAACACACTCTACAGCATCACCAACTGGAGCATCGTGTTCGCGCTGGATGCGCGCACCGGCAAGGAACTGTGGCGCTGGGATCCGGAAGTGAATCAGGATAAGGTGCGTCCCAAGATCTGCTGCGGCGTGGTGCATCGAGGGCTGGCGATGTATCAAGGCCTGGTGATCGCTCCGATCATCGACGGCCGGCTGGTGGCTCTGGATGCGCTCACCGGCAGGCCGGTGTGGGAGGCGCGCGTGTCCTATGCGCAGGACAATTACACGATCACGATGGCGCCGCGCATCGCCAAGGGCAAGGTGATCATCGGGACCAGCGGCGCGGAGCTGCCCACGCGCGGCTTTTTCGCCGCCTACGACGCGCTGACGGGCCGGCAGGCGTGGAAGTTTTATACCGTGCCGGGCGATCCTTCCAAGCCCTACGAGAATCCCGCGCTGAAGAAGGCTGCGGAAACCTGGTCGGGCGATTTCTGGAAGCTCGGCGGCGGCGGATCGGTGTGGGACGGCATGGCCTACGATCCCGAGGCGGATCTGTTGTATGTCGGCACGGGCAATGGCGGGCCGTGGCCCGAGGAGCTGCGCAAATCGAAGGGCAAAGACAATCTGTACCTGTGTTCGATTCTGGCGGTGAAGCCGGATACGGGCGAGCTGAAATGGTACTTCCAGATGGTGCCTGGCGATTCCTGGGACTATGACAGCGTGCAGCAGTTGCTGCTGGCCGATCTCACCGTGCGCGGGCAGCAGCGCAAGGTGATCATGCAGGCCAACAAGAACGGTTTCTATTACGTGCTCGACCGGATCACGGGGCAGTTCATCTCCGGAGCCCCGTTCGCGCGCGTGACATGGGCGCGCGGTCTGGATGAACGAACGGGCCGGCCGTTTGTGAATCCCGAGGCGTTTTACGGAACCGAGGCGGTGCAAATCTCTCCGGGGCCGGGCGGCGCGCACAACTGGGCTCCGATGTCGTTCAATCCGTCCACGGGACTGGTGTACATCCCCACGTCGCTTGTAAGCAGTTCGACGTTTGCGATCGACACCGAGTTTGAATACAAGCCGGGGCAAAGCAACATCGGCATCCGGCGCGGGGCGGGCGGGGCCAAGGGCGGTCCGCCGCCCACGGTTCCTCCGCCGCCGGCGATCGGCCCGGAGGCTCCCCAGGGGCAGACCAACGTGCTGGTCGCCTGGGACCCGGTCGCGCAGAAGGAGCGCTGGCGGAGGCTGGGCGGCGGCTCGATCGGCGGCGGAACCTTGACCACCGCGGGCAATCTGGTGATCCAGGTGATTCCGGACGGCCGGCTGGTGGCGTATCGCGCCGACACGGGCGAGAAGTTGCACGAAATCCAGACCGGCCTGCGCGGCGGCATGGGGCCGCCCATGACATATCAGGTGGATGGCAAGCAGTACATCGCATTGATGGGCGGCACGGGCGTGGTGGTGGCGCGCAACGCCGAGCCCGGGGCTCTGCCTCCGCCGCCGACCGCGCAGACGGTCATGCCGAAAGTGATGACGTTCGTGCTCGATGGCGGACCGGTGCCGCCGCCGGCATCGCCGGAACCGCCCGCGGCGTCGCCGGTAAAATAGACGTCGTGGAACGCGTGGCGCGCCGGTTCGAAAGCTTTGCTGCCGCCGAGGAGGCGGACCGCGCCTACTACCGCTCCCTGACCCCTGAGCAGAGGCTGGAAATTCTCTTCGAACTTGTGCGGCGGTATCGCGAGGAACATGGCTGTCCGGAAAGACTTGAGCGAGTTTATCGCATCGTTGAACTCTCACGGAGTTGAGTATCTGGTGGTGGGAGCGCATGCGCTGGCCTTCCACGGCCATCCGCGCTACACCGGAGACCTGGATCTGTTTGTTCGCTCTTCGCCGGAGAACGCGCGGCGCATTGAACAAACCTTGAACACGTTCAGTTTCACGTCGCTGGGGTTGCGCGCTGCCGATTTCACCGCGCCGGACCGGGTGGTGCAGCTTGGAGTCGCACCGAATCGCATCGATCTTCTGACCTCGCTCACGGGCGTGGCCTTCGACGAGGCATGGGCAGGACGGCGTCAAGGCACGCTCAGCGGAGTTACTGTGAGTTTTCTGGGCCGCGAGGCGCTGATTAAGAACAAGCTGGCCACCGGGCGTTTGCAGGATGCGGCCGATGTGGCGGCCCTCAATTCAAAAGGAGAATCGCGAACATCATGAAGAAAGCACTCCTCGCCATTGTGACGGCCCTGTGCCTGCTCGCCTTGGTGGCGGCGGCCCAGCAAGCCAAGGGCAGACAGCACACGCTGAAAGGCACGGTCACCGAAGTTGGCAAGGACCGGCTGACGGTGGAGCACGGCAACATTGCCGGTTATATGGCGGCAATGACGATGCCGTATAAGGTCGACAAAGCCGATGTGTTGACGAAGGTCAAGAAGGGCGACAGCATCGAGGCTACGGTGTACGAAGACGACTACACGCTGTATGACGTGAAGGTCGTGCCGCCGCGGCCGGCCCGGAAGTAACGGCTCAGTGGCGGCGTCCGTTGCCGTTTCCGCCGGGGCGGAACTTGGCGAGGGTGCGCACTTGGGCCGTCAGCGCCCGCACTTCGGCGGACAGGGCCTGAATCTGTTCGTCGTTGCGGTTGATCATTTTCATGCCGTGAAGGATCAGCTTTCGAATCGCCGCGAACTGGCGCTCGGTCCGCTGCTCGAAGCGGTCCATGCGCTGCTCGGCGCGGTCCATGCGCTGCTCGGCGCGGTCCATGCGCCGGTTAAAGCGCTCCTCCATCTGGTTGCCACGCTCGGCCATGGCGTGCAACAGCGCTTCGATCTGCTGAAATCGCAGTTCGGGGCCCATGTTTTCGAGCCTACCAGACCCGGCGCAGGTTTGCAGCGGCGGCTGGTTTGCGATACGCTTTGGGAAACCGATGAACATCGCGAAATTTCTGCTGCTTTTCTCCGGTGCGGCGCTGCTTCAGGCGGCGGACCCGATCCGCGTGATGATCCTAGATGGCCAAAGCGGCGGACCGTATCACGACTGGCGGCGCGTGACAGCCGCGCTGAACAAACAGCTCGATGAAACGGGCTTGTTTCACGTGGAGGTGATCACCTCGCCGGAGTGGGGCGGCGATTTCCGCGGCTTCCGGCCGGATTTCGCAAAGTATCAGGCGGTGGTGCTGAACTACGACGCGCCGGACTGGCCCAGCGCTCTGAAGGAATCCTTTGAAAGCTATGTCCGCAACGGCGGCGGCGTGGTCTCGGTGCATGCGGCCGACAACGCGTTTCCGAACTGGCCGGCGTTCAATCAGATGATCGGCATCGGGGGCTGGCGCGGGCGGAATGAACAGTCCGGCCCGCAGTGGTACGTCAAAGACGGCCGACTGGTCGCCGACCACACTGCCGGCGCGGCTGGATCTCACGGCGCGCGCCTGCCCTTCCAAGTGACCGCGCGCGAACCGGAGCATCCGATCCTGAAAGGGCTTCCCAAAGTTTGGCTGCACACCGGCGACGAGTTATACGCGAATTTGCGCGGGCCGGGTGAGAACATGACGGTGCTCGCGACGGCGCATTCGCGGCTGGACAATAATGGCACGGGCCGGGAAGAGCCGATGCTGATGGTCTTGAGCTACGGCCGGGGCCGCATCTTTCATACGACGCTCGGGCACGACATCCCCGCCTTGAGCTGCGTGGGGTTCATCACCACCTTCCAGCGGGGAACCGAGTGGGCGGCCACGGGAGCGGTGGCGCTGCCGGCCGCGCTCAG
>CAZTKA010000132.1:0-9350 GCA_964614015.1 uncultured Bordetella sp.
ATAATCCGCGTGGTTTTTCAGGAAATCGAGCACGGTCCGGTTCCAGCCGATCCAATCCGCGCCCGCGCCGTAATTCGACGACCCGGCGGCGATCAGCTTGATATTCGGGTCGGTCCACTTCATCAGCTTGGCCGCTTCGAGCGCGAACTTCGAATACTCGACCGCGTCCTTGTGACCCATCTGCCAGCCGCCGTCCATCTCGTTGCCGAGCCCCCAGTAGGTCACCTTCCACGGCTCGGCGCGGCCGTTCTTTTTGCGCTCGCGCGTCACGGCGGTGTCCAGCGGCGAGTTCACGTACTCCACCCACTCCTGGGCTTCGGATATCGTGCCCGTGCCCATGTTGGTGCAGATGTAAGGCTCGGCGCCGAGCATCTGGCAGTAATCCAGAAACTCATGCGTGCCGAAGCGGTTGCTTTCGACCGTACCCCAGGCCATCTCGAGGCGCGGCGGACGCTGGTCGCGCGGGCCGATGCCGTCGCGCCAGTGATAGTTCGAGGCGAAATTGCCGCCGGGCCAGCGCAGTTGCGTCACATGCAGATTTTTTGCGGCCTCCAGCACGTCCTTGCGGTAGCCGTGGGAGTCCGCCAGCGGCGAGCCTTCGTCGAAGATGCCGCCTTCAATGCAACGCCCGAGATGCTCGGCGAAGTTGCCGTAGATCATCGGATCGATGTCGCCGATCACGCGCTCCGTGTCGATCTTCACGCGGGCGCGCAGGGGCCCGCTCTGGGCGCGCGCCAGCAAGGGCGCCGCCAGCATTGCCGTAGCAAACTTGCGCCGGGATACCATGGAAAACATGGTCGCACGAAATTTGAAGGACGTACACCGGCTGTATCAGGAGGCGGTCAACGCCGGCTCCGTGGATGCGATTCTCGATCTTTACGAGGACAACGCCACGTTCGTAACGGGGCCGGGAAGCCCGGTCAGAGGGAAGGCGGCGATTCGCGAAGCCGTGCTCGGGTTCCTGGCGATGAAACCCCGCATAGCCCTGGAGACGGTTTCGATTATCGAAGGCGACCCGAACCTGGCGCTGCTTTCCTGCCGGTGGGAGCTGCATGGCACGCAGGACGGCAAGGCCGTGCGAATGACGGGCACGTCGCGGGAAGTGCTGCGGCGGCACGCCAACGGGAACTGGCTCTACGTCATCGACGATCCGGGCATCGGGCGTTGAAGGCCGTGATCGCCTCGGCCGAGCGAACCGTCCAGCCGAAGAAACTCTCCACATTGAACACGGTCGCCTGGTGCATTTCGGGAGGGCCGGCGGGCATGGCCGCGTCGGCGATCAGGATGGGCCAGTAGTCCAGCAGGAAGGCGTCGCGGAGCGTGGTCTCGACGCACACGTTGGTCGTGATGCCGCAGAAGAACAGATACTGAAGGCCGCGCGAGCGCAGTTCCTGATCCAGGTTGGTACGCGCGAATCCGCTGTAGCGCGTTTTCGTGATGACCAGGTCTCCGGGCTGGGGCGCCAGCTCATCGACGATCGCCGAGTCCCAGGTGCCTTCCACCAGCAGTTTTCCGCGCAGCTCCATCCGCTGGCTCATGATGCGCAGAGCGAGCTGCTTGTGCCAGTTCGGGGCTTCGGGGCCGCCGCTGTCGCTCAGGTCGCGTTTGTAGGCCATTTTCAAGTACACGACGGGAATGGACGCCGCCCGCGCCGCCGCCACGATGCCCGCGATTCCCCGCACCACGCGCGGGGCATCCGAGATATCGACGCCGGCGATATCCAGCATGCCGCCCCGGCTGGCGAAGGCGTTCTGCATGTCGACTACGAGGACGGCCGCGCGGGAGGGGTCGACTTCCAGCGCAAAAGGTTTCGCGGGGAGCTTCACTTGCGTTAGTATAGTCGCCATGAAGAAAAAGCTGCTTGCCGCGAGCCTTGGGGCCATCGCCGCGTTGGCCGTGTTTTCCACCGCCCAGGTGCCGAATTTCAAGCCGGTCACTGAAGAGATGCTGCGCAATCCCAGCCCGGATGACTGGCTCAGCTTCAGCCGCACGCCCGACGCGCAGCGCTTCAGCCCGCTCAAGCAGATCAACCGGAGCAATGTCGCGAAGCTGGCGATGGCGTGGTCGCGCGGACTGCCCGCGGGAACCACGGAGGGGATTCCGATCGTGCATGACGGCGTAATGTACCTGACCGTTCCCGGAGGCGCGGTGCAGGCGCTGGATGGGTCGAACGGCGATCTGCTGTGGGAGTACCGGCGGAACATGCCCGCCAACGTCGCCAGTCAGGCCCGCAGCAAGACCATCGCGATCTTTCAGGACATCGTGATCTACACGGCTCCGGACGGCTACGTGGTGGGGCTCGATGCGCGCACGGGGGAGCGCCGCTGGGAGACATATGCGGGCGAAGCGGCGCACACTTCCGGGCCGATCATCGCCAACGGCAAGGTGATCACGGGCCGGGCCTGCGCACAAACACGGGAGAGCTGCTTCATCGCCGCGCACGATGCGCTGACCGGCAAGGAACTGTGGAAGTTCTACACCGTGCCCGGACCCGGCGAGCCGGGCTATGAAACGTGGGGCAATCCGTCTGCCGAGACCCATTCCAAAAATCGCGCCTCGACATGGGGGTTGCCGGGGTCCTTCGATCCGCAGCGCAACCTGGTGCTGTGGGGCGTGGCGAATCCGATGCCGAACACGCGCGCCGCCCGCCACGACGGCAAAGTGGATGCGATCGGGAAAGAAGCTCCGGCGGATCTTTACAGCAATTCCACGCTGGCGCTGAATCCGGATACGGGCAAACTGGTCTGGTATTACCAGCATCTGCCCGGCGACGATTGGGACGAAGACTACACCAACGAGCGCATCCTGACGCGCATTCGCTTCAACCCCGACCCGCGTTACGTGAAATGGATCAATCCGAAAATCCCGCGTGGGGAGGAGCGCGACGTCACCGTGATGATGGGCGAGGGCGGCGGCATCTTCGTGAACGACCGCGGCACGGGCGAGTTCCTGTGGGCCACGCCGTTTCCGTTCGATACGCCGCGTTTTCTGATTTCGAACATCGATGGGAACACGGGCAAGACGCAGATCAACTGGGATCTGGTCCTGAAGGAGCCCGGCGAGAATCACCTGATCTGCTTCTTCAACACGACCAGTTACTGGCCATCGTCGTATCATCCGGGGACGCGTTCGGTCTACATTCCGTATGTGGACAATTGCCTGGACATGACGCGCGCGGGTCCGCAGGGCGGCGAGCGCCGCGTGGGCAAGCAGCGGCCCGAGGGCAAGCCCGAGGAGTTTGCGGGGATCGCCAAGGTGAACCTCGATACGGGCGAGATTCTGCGCTTCGACCTGGGTCCGATTCCGAGCATGGGTTCCACGCTCGCGACGGCGGGCGACATCGTGTTCCACGGCGAACTCACGCGGCGTTTTCACGCCTTCGATGCGAACACCGGCGCGAAGTTATGGGAGACGATTCTTGGTGGTCCGGTCTCGGTGTCGACGATCACCTACGCAGTGCGCGGCAAGCAGTATGTGGCGGTGACGACGGGCGACAATCTGATGTCGAGTCTCGGCAGCGCGGCGAAGTCTCCCCGCGGGCACGCGGCGGTGTACGCCTTCGCCCTGCCGGAGTGAGCCGCCCGCCAAGCGCCCCAACATCGTCGAGCGCAAGCCTGCGCAAGACTTACGAAGTCTATACTCCAGCGGACTGTTGCTGGAAGACGCTGTACTGAAACGGCTGCCGCCCGCCCCAGGGCGTACGGTGCGTCTCGGGCACGCTTTTGACCAGCCGGAACTCCGGCCCCAACTCGGCCTGGAGAGCGGCTGCGTCGTAGCGGCGCACCGGCAGACCGCTGCATTTCTCCGGACCGTCCGGCGCGAAGGTCGCGATCACTGCATATCCACCCATGGGGATGGTACGCTTCAGCAGCGCCACGTACGCAGCGCGGTCCGCCGCGTCGATCAAGAAGTGAAACAGAGCGCGGTCATGCCAGACGTCATGCGTACCGAGATCCGGCATTCGGGTCACATCGGCTTCGATCCATTGGATGCGGGCGGCGTGCTTCGGCGCGCGCTCCCGGGCGCGCGCCAGCGCGGCTCCGGAAATGTCCAGCACCGTTACGGTGTAGCCGCGGTCTGCGAGGCGCTCCGCAAGCGGCGACAATCCGCCGCCCACGGCGATCACGCGCCCGGAAGGGCACACCTCGGCGATCAGGGCCAGCGACAAGGCCGGTTCGACCTGTGTCCAGCTCAGCTCGTTCTCTTTCTTCGAGGCGTAGACCGAATCCCAGTGCATCTCTCCCATTGTCCCTGATACAGTGGGTGTTCACCCGTTCCAAAGGATCGACGTGGGCAAGGAGAATTACGCTACCGGATGAGTACACGAGTCGGGGTCTTTGGCTGGGGAGTGGTCGCGCCGAAGTCGCCCAACATAGAGGCATTCTGCCGCAATCTGCACAGTGCGGAAAGCTGGCTCGCGCCGTTTCATGGCTTCGGACCCGACAACTTCCTGGCCGGCACACCGGATTTCAATTTTGCGGATTACCAGGGCTGGATCCGCCAGCGCTTCGCGCCGCGCAACTTCCAGCGCCTCGCCGACAAGATGGATTTGCCGACGCTGTATGCGATCGGCGCGTTTATCCAGTCGCTTGAACAGAACGCGGGCCTGGAGCAGGCGCTGCAGGAGCTCGGTCCACGCGCACATGTTTATGTCGGCACGGGCCTCGGGAGCCTGAACACGATCTACCAGGCAAGCATCGCGCTGCACGAATCGCAGAAACGCTGGGATTTGTTCTGGAAGGATCGCGAGGCGGACTTGCAGCAGTATTTGGAGGAGCTGGCGCGCATCGACGGGTTGAACATTGAAGGCGGCATCGAATCCGGAAAGCTGCACGCGATTCGTGAGAAGGAAAAGAGCCGCGCGCGCTTGCAGGAGAAATGGAATGCGCCGGAGCCGCCGTGGAACGTTTCGGCCAACGTGATCTGGAACATTCACAACACGCCCGCGGCCCAGATCTCGATCCTGGGCAAGATCAGGGGGCTGGCGTTCGCGCCCGTGGCCGCCTGCTCGACGTTCGGCGTGGCTCTGCACCTGGCGATGAATGCGATTCGCTCCGGCGATGCGAAGGCTGTAGTGGTGGGCGCCACCGATCCGCCTCCGCATCCGCTGACGGTCGGCGCCTTCTACAACGCCCGCGTGCTCTCCTCGGACCGGAGCGTTTCGGTGCCTCTCACTCGCCTGCAAGGCACGCATGTGGCCGGAGGATCCGTGATCTGGGTGGTGGGGGACATGGAGTTCCTGCGCGCGAAAGGCTTCCGGCCGCTGGGCATGGAGCCGGTGGGCGTGGGCGTCAGCTCCGATGCCGAGCACATCATCACGCCCTCGCTCGAAGGGCCGCGCGTGGCGATGGCGCAGGCGCTGGAGGAAGCCGGAGCAGTTCCCGAGGATGTGGGCACGTGGGATCTGCACGCCACCGCCACGCCCGGCGATTACGCGGAGATGCAAACGCTGCGGTCGATGTTCCCGGACTCCGTGCTGGTGACCGCGCGCAAAGGCACCTTCGGACACGGCATGAGCGCCGGCGGCGGCTGGGAGCTCACGGCGCAGTATCTGGGTTATGCCGAAGGCCGCCTGTTCCCCACGCCGCTGACGCGGGGCGAACTGAACCAGACGATCGGTCAGTTGCACAAGCATTTTGTATTCGACACGGCTTGCGAGTTTCCGCGGCGCCTGAGCGGAAAACTGTCAATGGGCATCGGCGGAGTGAACGCCTGCGTGATCTCCCGGCCCCTGGAAGGCTGAACCAAAACGTTACGGGCCGCTGACGAGGTTGGCCATGTCGGTGAACGCATCCACTGTCTGGATGGCCAGACTATGCGTCCCCGGCGCGAGATTGTACGGGAGCTGAATGTTCAACTGGTACAGGCCCGCGTAGTATGGGGCCAGGCCGCTAAAGTGCACCGTGCACTCGACGCCGTCCACGGTCACGCGCAGCGGCGCGAGGGCGCGCGCCAGGGGTTCGGTCCACGGGGCTGCTTGGCCGTCCTGCACGGATGGATTCACAGCGCCCATGCCGGCCAGGAACACGAGCACGATTTCCCCCGCTTTGGCCGGACTCGCTGGGCTGACCAAGGTGTAGTCGGCGTGCAGCGTGGCTCCGTCGCCCAGGCCGTTCTGCGGCATGGTGAAAATTCCGGGGGCCGTGGGGGCCAGTGCAACCTCCACAGCATTCGAGGCAACTCCGTTCGAGGTCACCACGACCGTCGCGGTGCTCCCTGCGGCGGCAAAGGGCACGATGCCGTTGATCAAGCCCGGTGAAACATAATGCAGAGGCACGTCGAGCCCGTTCACTTTCACGCTCACGCCGCCAAGCGTCTTCGGATACGGAAGGCCGGGCGCGGTCGCGGTTTGGGTCGCCAGGCCCGTGCCGAAAATCGAAAAGAAGCCACCCGGGGACAGCGGGTAGCCAAGTCCGTAATTGGCCGCATTCAATACCCGCTGCGGATCGATGAACACGCCGGGTCCGGATACGGCGGGCATGCGCACGCCGAAGGACAATTCGTAGGTGGTCGAATTCGCCGCGACGCCAGTGGTCGAAAACGTGTCGCCCGTGGATGCCAGGCTCACTTGTCCCGAAGTGGAAAGCAGGGGGCCCGAGCCTTCCCCGTCGAGCGCGTATGTCACCAGAATCGAGGCGTCCAGCACGCCGTCGGGCTGGCGCGTGCGTCGGGCCCAGACGACGCCCGGCGTCACCACGTTCAGCGACCCGGTGGTTCCGGTGAGGCGCGAACGGTCGGCAT
The DNA here is from genome assembly GCA_964614015.1 of uncultured Bordetella sp. Taxonomy (GTDB): domain Bacteria; phylum Acidobacteriota; class Terriglobia; order Bryobacterales; family Bryobacteraceae; genus Palsa-187. The sequence continues at coordinate 6,742 of CAZTKA010000132.1, forward strand.
CGAAGCGAAGCCCCGCCGCGTGAAAAAAGCCGCTCCAACTGTCGTGCACGGCGCCGCTGGGGAAGCTTTTCACGCCTACCACGAGCCCGTGCCCTCCCGTGGCGAGCGAACCACCAATGAAAAACGTGGCGTCGCCGGACACGTAGATATTCTTGACGCCCTCGGCGAGCTGCGACGTAGGAGAGCCCGCCGGAAAATTCAGCGTTCCGGTCAAGTCCGGCGCGACCGAATACGTGATGCTGCCCACACTCTGCGTCAACAGTTGGTTGCCCAGATTGCGGGCTTGTCCGGTGACAGAGGTCTCGACGACGGCGCCCGCGCCGTTGAACGTCAGCCGCGTATTCGTGTTGCGGACGTTGATCACGCCGGCCCCCGGAAATTCCAGCGTGCTGACACGGTAGACGCCCGACAGACCCGCGCCCGTGACCGGAGCGGCCGGAGCAGGAATGGCGATGAAGACGTCGAACACAGTAGCCCCTGCCTCGGTGGAGGAACCCACCAGCGCGCCGGCGCCGAGCCGCGCGTTCACGCTGGCGCCGGCCCGCAAGGGATTCGTGAATGTCACCACGCCGGTCGACTTCACCGCATAGGTTCCCGCTCCGGAGAAAGCGGCGGGCGGCGTGATGTCCTCCAGCTTTTGGCCCGTGAAGGTGAAGTTCCCCGTTCCGTTGAAAATCATGGTCCCGGAGGCGGAAAACGTCTGGATTACGTTGACGCCATCGGTGACCAGCAGCACGTGCCGGAAGTAGTAGCTTCCACTGAGCGAAGCGTTGTCGGGCACGGCTCCAAAGGCGGCCATAGCCGCGCACACCAGCGCGCCAGGCATCCGGAATCCTGCGGACATAGGTGAGACTGTTCAGTAGAACCCGCGCCGGGGGTAGAAGTCGCGGTCTTCAGACCGTCAGCGGTTCCAGCGGCAGTTTTCCGGTGCTGTCGCCGAGTTTCTCCACGGGCGCGCCCACCGCGTCCAGCACGGTGAGCAGGAGATTCGCCATCGGCGTGTCCAGCTTGAAGGCGTGATGATAACCGGTCTTGAATTTTCCATTGAGTTTTCCGGCCAGTAGCAGCGGCAGGTCCGAGTGGCGGTGCAGATTCCCGTTGCCCATGCCGCTGCCGTAAAACACGAGGCTGTGATCCAGGAGGCTGCCGTCGCCGTCCCGGGTGGCGTTCATTTTCTCCAGGAAGTAGGCGAGCATCTGCACGTGATGCGTATCGATACGCGCTTTCTGCGCCATCAGTTCCGCGTCATCGCGGTGGTGCGAGATCAGGTGATGCTGTCCGGGAATGCCGATGCTGCCATAGGTGCGCCCGCTCAGCTCGCGCGCCATGATCATGCTGAACACGCGCGTGATGTCGGCCCGGAACGCCGTCAACTGCAAATCGAACATCAGCTTCGTGTGCTCCTCGAAGGTCGAAGGAATGCCAATGGGGCGGTCCGGAAGCTCAATCGATTCGGCCATGTTCGCCTCGGCGCTTTGGACGCGCTGTTCCAACTCGCGCACCGAATCCAGATACTCGTTGAGCTTGCCGCGGTCGCTCGCGCCGAGGCGGCGCGCCAGGCGGTGGGCCTCCTCCGAGACGGAATCGAGAATACTGCCCGTCTTCTTCACCTGCGCCAGCCGCTGCGCCGCGCTTCCGCCATCTCCGAACAGCCGCTCGAACACCACGCGGGGGTGGTTCTCGGTCATGTTCGGCGTGGTCTCATTGCGCCAGGAAAACGTATTGACGTAGAAGCAGTCCCCGCCATCGCAGGACCCCTGTGAGGGCGTGTCCACGCTGAGTTCCATCGACGGGATGCGCGTATCCTTGCCGATCACGCGCGCGGCCAGCTGGTCGGCCGTGGTCGCCAGCTTGACCTCGACGCCGGGCCGCGTGCGGTCGTAGGCGTGCACGCCGGAGAGCCAGGCCGCCGAGGCGCGCGTATGGTCGCCGCTGCCGTCGCCCTTTGTGTCGGCCTCCAGGTGCGAAAGCCCGCTGATGATGTTGAACTGATCCTTCAGCGCCTCCACCGGTTTCAGGTTCGGCGTGATGTCGAAATTCGGCCCGAAGGTCTTGGGTTTCCATTCACTCCAGATCACTCCATGCGAGACGTAAATGAACGCCAGGCGCGGCGGCGCAGCCGGAGCAGCGCGCAGAGCCGGCGCCATCGAGTCCAGCAGGGGCAGCGCAATCGCAGCGCCTGCGCCACGCAAAAAAGTCCGGCGCGGCAGCGATTTCTGAGTAATGAAATTCATTGCTCTACTCCTTAGCCCGAACAGGCTGTCTCATCTGAAAGGGTACACTGTTTACCACGCCGAGCACCAGCGAGGAAAACTTGTAATTCGCGGCCCGGGACTGCCTGACGATTTGGCGCAAGGCCGGGGCATCGTAATACTGCACGTTGCGCCCGATTGCATACATCAGCAGTTTTTCCGTCAGGGCGGTCACGAAACGCTCTGGATCACTCAGGATCAGTTTCTTCACGCCCTCGATACCATCCACTTCGCGTCCGTCAGCCAGCGTGCTCTTGACGTCCAAGGGCTTACCCGCGTCCCGGTCCCGCCAGCGGCCGACGGCGTCGTAATTCTCCAACGCGAATCCGATGGGATCCATGCGCGCGTGGCATCCGG
>CAZTKA010000133.1:0-9271 GCA_964614015.1 uncultured Bordetella sp.
TGGGACGCCATCCGGGCCGAATACCGGCCGCGCGCTGAGCGCGCCTCCTCCCCGGAGGAGACCCGCGCGATTCTCCAGGAGATGCTCGCGCGCCTTGGTCAAACGCATTTTGCGATCCTGCCCGGCAGCATCTACTCCGCCTTCGGCGAGAAGACCGGCGGCCCGGCCGTGGCCGGAATTGACCTGCGCGTGCTCGACGGCCAGGCGGTCGTCACCTCGGTCGACTCCGGTTCCCCGGCCGACCGCGCCGGAGTGCGTCCCGGCTGGATCCTCACCAGCGTGGAGGGCGAAGCGCTTGCGCCAGTAATCTCGGCCGCGCGTGCGAATCCGGAAATTCACGAATTGCAGCTCACCCGGACGCTGCTGGCGCGCGTGAGCGGCGCTCCAGGCGAGGTGGTCGCGGCCGGATTCCTGGACGGACGGAACCGCCCCGTGAACGTTACGTTGCGGATGGCCAGCCCCCGCGGCGAGCCGGCGGTCTTCGGTAATCTTCCGCCCGCCCACCTCTGGCATGAGGAGCGCCGCATCGGCGCGGCCGTTTATTTTCGCTTCAACATGTTCCTCGATATTCCCCGCATCATGGCCGCCTTCGAGCGTACGCTGAAGGCCTGCGGCGATTGCCGTGGGCTGATCCTGGACCTGCGCGGCAATCCTGGCGGCATCGGCGGCATGGCGATGGGTATGGCGGGATTCCTGATCGAGGACGGCAACCGGCGTCTGGGCACCATGTACATGCGCGAAGCTACGCTCAATTTCGTCATCAACCCCCGGCCCGAGGTATTCCAGGGAGCCGTCGCCGTTCTGCTGGATGCCTGTTCCGCGTCCACCTCTGAAATCCTTGCCGGAGGCCTGCAAGCCCTGGGCCGGGCCCGCGTGTTTGGAACGCGCAGCGCGGCCGCCGCGCTCCCCAGCGTTTTCGAGCGCCTGCCCAACGGCGACGGCTTCCAATACGCTGTCGCAAATTATGTTTCGCTCAGCGGCCAAGCCCTGGAGGGTACGGCTGTAACGCCCGATGTAGAGATCAGACTGACGCGCGAGGCCCTGCTCGATGGGCGCGATCCGGTTATTGAGGCGGCGCTGGCGTGGATCGAAGAGAGCAAGAAATGAAACGACGCATCCTCCTGTTGCTGTTCTCCGCGGCTCCGGCCCTGTTCGCCGCGGACGCGCTGCCTTTGGCGGAGTCCCTGCTTGACCGCTACGTTGAAGTCACGGGCGGCAGGCAGGCCTACGAAAACCGTAAGACGGAGTTTGCGCGCGGCACGATGGAGTACAAGGCGCAGGGTCTCAAGGGCGCCATCACGCGCTGGTCCGATGCGAGCGGCAATTACTACTCCTCGCTCGACGTCGCCGGAATCGGCGCGATCGAGATGGGAGTCCGCGGCGGCGTGGCCTGGGAGCGCAGCGACGTGCTCGGCCCCCGGATCAAGGAGGGCGTCGAGCGGGCCGAAGCGATCCGCGAGGCGACGCTGAATTCCACCTACCGCTGGCGCGAACTGTTTCCCAAGGTCGAGACCACGGGCACGGAAGTCGTCGAGGGCCAGGATTGCTACCGCGTGGTGATGACGCCCGCCGAAGGCGCGCCGGAAACGATTTTTCTATCGAAGGAAACCGGCTTGGCGGTCAAGATGGTCACCATCTCATCCACGCAAATGGGCAACGTGCCGGTCGAAGTTCTGGTGCGCGATTATCGCGACTTCGGCGGAATCAAGGCGCCGGCCACCATCGTTCAGAGTGCGGCCGGCCTCGAGTTCACGCTCACCCTGGAGACCGTCGAGGTGAACGCGCCCATCCCGCCCGGACGGTTCGATCTTCCGGCGGACGTGCAGGCTCTGCTTGCCAAGCGCGCCGCACGTTAGTCGTCATCCGGAGGCGGAGCGCTGCGAAAGAACTTGGTCCGGCAACTGCGGCAGCGGAACGGCCATCGCCCGAATATTTGGAGAAACGCCGCCTTGAAGCCGCCGCCGCGAGCCCGGCGGACGTCCAGCGACCCGCATTTCGGGCACCCGCGCGCCTGCACAATCGCGTCTTGTTCGTTCTCGTCAGCCTCGAATTGTTCGTCTAGCGGCATCGGACGCCGGTACTCGAAAGAATAACACGGGGCTGGTATTTTTCGCGGATTCACGTTATAAAGTTAGTGAGCGCACGTTACACGCGAGACGACCCATTTGGATTCCGCCTTGTTTGAAAACGCCCGACGGCACAAAACCATGTTCGTAATCTTGTTGTTGTTGGCCGTGGGCGCCTGGGCCGCCGTCAGCGGGCCCCGGGGCCTCACCGCATTGCTCGAAAAGCGTGAGGAGATCCGCCGCCTGCAGGAAGAAAACGCGGCGCTCGAGGCGGAGAACGCCAGCCGCCGGGCTCGCATCCGGCGCCTGGAGGAAAGCCAGTCCGAACAGGAGCTTGAGATTCGCAGGCAACTCCACCTGCAACGCGAAAACGAGAAGACGTTCATTCTGCCCGGCCCTGCTCCGGCCACGCCGCCCCAACGATAGCACGCGGCGCGTATCCCTCAGGCAGTTTTCCTCTGCCGGAGCAAGTCCGCCAGCAACATCCGCGATACCTCCTTGCCGTGGCGGAGGGCGTCCTGATAGACGGTGGCGCGTTCCGCCCGCGTGAATCCATACCCAAGCCGGTAGAGGCGTTCGAGCGACGATCCGACTGCGAACGTCCCAGCCCAGGCGATGGCTGCTTTGGGGATCAAGCCTCCGCCGAACGGAATCTTGCCGGCCAGTTCGCGCGCTAGCGCGCGCCAGCCGAAGCAACTTGCGGTAATCGAGGCGATTTCAGCCCTCTGCTCTCGATAACCCACGTCTTGATCGCTCGCCGCCGCCAGCAGAAATGCCATTCGAATCTGGTTCGCCGTAAGGAACGCCGCATCCGACCCGTACTCGCCGATCGCCCAGGGCAGGGAAAGCAGACTGGGGACCACGTCTGGCAAGGCGGTCGCCAGGCAAAACAGGGCATTTTCCCGCGCCACTTCCCGGATGATCTTATAGCTGGCCTGCTTGCGGAATGGATAAAAGCGCCGCGCCAGAGGCAGCAACAGCCCGGGACGCTGCTTGAGGATGACCCCCACGCAGCTTTCCGGTCTGTTCCGGTCGAAGGCGAAGGCGAAGGCCGGAGCCAGCAGCGAGGATTCGCACAAGACAATGTCACAGCCGTTCCCTCCGCCACGCGACAGGCTGCGCAAGGCTTCGGCGCGGCGCTCTGGGGAAAGGCGCCTCGGAGCCAGGAATGCCTCCATCTCCCCGAGCACTTCCGCGGAGCTGCCGATCAGCCCGATGCGCACCTCGCGCTGCGCCTCGGCCCGCACCTGAGCCGGTTGCAGCGTCTGGAGCGCGTGTTTGATCTGGGCGAAAAGCGCGGCCGCCAATGTCACCTCACGGTTCCGGGCCTCGCGGCCACCGGAACATAACCCTCAAATCCTGTTTCCATTCTGAATTAACCCCGGTCCGGTCAATCTGAATATCGGATGAAAAATACCGCAGGATAGTTTCATTACTAGGGTGAAATTCGAGCGCGGGCGCCACCAGAAGCAGCCGGGGAGCTTCGGGGCGCAGCGCAACGCCCGGGAAGTAGCCCCGGCCTGCGAATTCTCCGCGCTCCAGATGCCACTTCACGCGCATCCAGTAATCGAGCGCTTGCAGCGGCAAGTGAATATCGGCGCTGGCCTTGATCTCGATCACGGCGAGCCTTCCTGTATCATCCACGGCGAGCAAATCGAGGACGCCGCGATGCCCTGCGGCAAACTGCGGCGCCTGCTCGTACACCGGCGCTTCCCGCAGCGTGGCGTCCACGGTGCGCAGGTGCGCGCGCACCTGCGATTCGAGCCACGCTTCCGGGTAGCGTGTGTAGAGAGGATTGGTGCGATCCGAGGCAGCCGCGTTCCGCAGGCGCGCAATGCCGCGCGCCAAATCCTCGACTTCGGGCAGCGTGGTGGGTCCGGCCACGTGCTTGCGGTCCAAGCCGAACCGTAGCTCCCTGCCCGAAGTGTGCGCGAACTCCAGTCCGCGCACGCGCAGGCTGATGTCCCCGTCGGGGCGCGCGACCAGGTCCACGCCGCCGATCGCCGCCAGGCGCTCTAGCCAACTGGCGGCCTCGCGATCGCCCGCGTCCACCGGCTCGCGAAACACCTCCAGGCGGGTGGCGAAGTTCGTGTAGCCGCCCGGGTCTACGGCTTCGTCAGCGCCGTCGGCGCCGTAAACGAACACTGCATACCGGGCCATGCGCGAATCCAGATGCCGGACGCGATGGCACGTCGCGACCTCGCTCCCCACTGGCAGAAACAGCGCCAGCCCGCCCACGTGCAGTCTCGTTTCGCGCCGCCGCAGATAATCCAGCCAGATCAGTCCGAAGCTCAGCGCGCCGTCCGCGTCGATAGCATCTTCGGCGGCCCCGATCGCCGCCCAAGCCTGCGTACCCTTGCGCAGCAGAGCGCGGGGATAGGCGGGCGACAGGCTGTGCTCCAGATCGGCTTCCGCCGACAACTCCGCAAGCTTCCAATCCGGGAACCGCCGCCGCAGCGACAGCCGGAACTGCTCGCGGTACTTCAGACGTCCGCTGCGCAGCTCTGCCCGGCCCTGCGCGGGATGGGCCAGATCCACCAGCAGCAGCGCGCCGCGCCGTCCCCACAGTTGCTCGGTGGCCAGCTCCAGCATGCCCGGCTTTTGGTTCCGCACACCGGCGATCCGGCGCGTAAGGTTCCGGCGCGCGTTCCAGCATTCCAGCGTCAGGTGCCGGATGCCGTCGCTCAGCACGAAATTTTCGCCGCTCAGCGCGATGGGGTCCTCGCCGGCTTCAATGACCACAGGGTTGCGGGCGGCCGCCAGGAACGCCTCGACGGCTTTGCGGACAATGTCGTCAGATTGCGCTGGAGTCTCCAGGGCAGGCTTCAGCGTGGTCACGCGAATCTAGTGCGCGCAACCTGTCTAAAATATCAGTGTTTTCACCGAAGAACTGCGCCGCTCGATCTCGCGGCGGTTTCCGAAATAGGCCGGCTTCAACCTGGATTCCCGGTCCGGCATGCGCAAGCTCACTGCCGACAAGGGATTCGCCAGATCCACCACGCGGACTGCCGCCTGGCCGCTCGAGGCGGCATACACTGAGCCGCGCCTGGCAAATGTCAGGGCGCGCGGCGTCGCCATCCCGGCCTCGGTCACCGTCCCGCCACTTGCCGAATAAGATACGCGCGGATCTGCGGTGGCGATCCGGAACATCGTGCCCCAGTTGGCGCCGAACGGCAGAGCGGCTTCCAGGCGGTCCTGCGCGCGCCTCAGCGCCGCAATGATGCGATTGTCGCTTACGGAATCAGGCGGCTCGACCGCTGCTGCGTCCGCGCCCAGCTCCATTTTGAACAGGTAGAACGCCAGCGCCGGAACGGAATCCGCCGTCGCGCGCCGGTTCCAGCCGGTGAGCATGCGTGTAAAGCGAGAACCCGGGTCTGCCTTCGCCAGCCTCGCCTGCCAAGTCTCTGCCTTGTAGACCTCGGCGGATAGCGCGAGGTTCTCGACCCGCCCCGCGGACCAGGCATTCTGTCCGGCCAGAAGTTGATGTAGAGCGGCTTCGGCTTGGGGCGCTCGTCCAGGCTGCAAAACGTATCCCCTGGGCGCCGGGCCTAGGAGATTTCCTGATGCCTCGCCCGCCAGCAGGCTTTCGGGAATCATCCTTCCCGCGAACGCCGCCCGCACATCGTCGAGGCTGCGCGACGTGATCAGTTTCCATGCGGTCTCGACGCCGCCGGCCGCCGGGCTCCAGGTGATCGCGAGTCTGCGGCTGTGTCCTGTCACCGGGAAGGAGACGCCGAGCGGCGCGACGCCGCCGATGGCAATGTCCCCTTGGGAAATATACAGGCTCATTTCGTACGGGGCTTCCCCGGAGGTCCAGTCGCCCTGCGTTTCGAGCAGCGCAATCACGGATTTCGACGCCGCGCGGGTCCGGTCCAGCATCAAGGCGGTCCCGCGAAATTCCGCCAGGGCACGCCGTGCCAGCGCTGCTGTTTGACCGGCCGTTACGGCGGCATCGGGTTGCACGCGCAGGACGCCCTCTAAGTAGGCTTCGATCATTGTGCGCACTTCGCCCGGCAGTGCGGCTACATCCTCGGGTGTGGCGTCTTTCAGGCGGCGCAGCAGCGCTTCGCTCCGGTCCTCGGCCTGCGCGTAACCCGCGCCGAAGGCCGCGCCCGCAGGCGTCGCGGCGAAGATGTGCGGATTGCCGTTGGCGTCGCGAAAGATTTCGACGGTTTCGCCGGTGATGGGAAGGGAGCCCGCGCAGAGCAGGACGAGCGCTGCCAGGAAACGCCGCATCGGCTGCTCCCGCGCTAGTGGCTGTCGTCGTCGACGCTGATCTTCAGGGCGCGGAGGAATTTCTGATCCTGCGACGTCAGCGCGATCTTGCCGACCTTGCGCAAACTTTTTTCCGGCTTCCCGTCCAGCTCGACCGATTCCTCGACGTCCTCGCCCGGCTCGTTGCCCGCGCGCTTATTGAATCCGATGGTGGCTTCCAGAACCAGGAAGACATCGTAGCCGGCGCGCTTGATCTCTCCGATCGCTGCGGCTATGCGATCGGAATCGGAAAGCGATTCATTGATCGCATTCCCCAACTCCTGCATCAGATCCTTCAGTCGGTCGTCCAAGTGGTACCTCGCTTCCGAACCAGCCACCCTCAGGATAACATCCCTACCGTAAATATCGGCATGTGCGTTGGCAGCGTTACGGCGCCGCAACTTCAGCGCGCCGAGCAGGACTCCGGCCGCCACGTCGTATCGCTCGCCGCGAGCTTTTTGAAATGCGAACTCGTAATGAAGTCCGTGGTCAAGTTGGCCGGATCGTGCACCTGCGTTGTGACGATCATCCAGGTGTCGCCATTGGGTCCGGTGTGGACGTCGTAATACTCTGTGAGCTGCGTGTTGACGGAATAGGGCACGCCGTTTTTCCGAAGGTATCCCGCGCGAAGGCCAGTGGTCGTGACTTTCAGCGATCCGGCCCGCGGAGCGCCGCGCCCGGTGACCGCAGTCTCCCACTCGGCGACCGAGTAGCCCTGCCAGGATGGCTCACCCGGAGCGGCCGCTCCATCGAAATGAAACAGCCTTGTTTGCGTGCCGGCTTCGGTTTCGATCTTGAGCGTCGCTTCATCCTGCCAGGAGACGCGGATGCGCCCGGGGACGCGCATGATCGCGGCGGCTCCGTAGGCTTTGCACGCGTTGCCTTCGGCTTCATCCTTGGCCGGATCCCAATTGTTCGCCGCAACGCGTGCGGCCGGTGTCATCGGCACACCAAGGAACTGGCCCTTGGGCGGAGTGACCATGCGAAACATCCAGTCTTCGGTGACGACTGAAACCCACGAGCCGGTGAGATCGATGGGGGCGGCGGCGCGTGCGGTCTGCTTGACTTTGCCCGCCCCGCCTTTCCCTCCGCCTTTGCCCTGGGCCTGGGCGGATGCCGCCGGATACAGCGCCAGTGCGAGCGCAACGCATACGCCGAGCAAAATCGCGGCAAGACGGGTGTTATTCAACGACTTCCCCCGGGCGGGTTCCCCAGCCGAAGCCATCCGACTTGCGGTGCAAGGTCAGCAGGGCGCCGCGGTGATCGCCCGGCGTGCGCGAGGGGTTCGCAGTGACGACGACCTCTTCGCCTGCCTTGAGCGTATCGCGCTTGATGCCCTGCTGGCCGAGCGATCCGGCGCTGCGCCACTCGAGCGACCAGCGCTGCATCGTACCCTTCTCGTCGAGGGCCTCGACCTGTAGAAACGAATGCGGATTACGCAGCAGGAGCTGGAGAATTTTCCCATCCAATGTAATGGTTTTGTTTCCGTCGTAAGTGGCGCCGAGCGAATGGTGCGCCCACGCGGCGGCCGTGCCGAGAAGCAGTGCGGCAAACAAAAGGAGGAATTTACGAGCCATATGAGTGCGCTCCCTATTTTTTCTGAGTAAGACTGCGGTAAACCGCTTCGATGAATTTTTCCGTGGTCCAGGATCCCGTGGCAGAGCCATAGATGCCGTCGTAGTCGAGCGTCGGCCGCGCCGCCTTGATCTGTTCCAGCGTGCGTCCCTTGCGGATCAGATCCTGGATGCGGTCGCGCACGATCGCCACCATGTTCCGGTAATTGGTGAGATCGCCCGTGTCCATGACGCGGCCATGGCCGGACACAATGAGCGTGCCGCCCTGCGCGCGGAATTCGGGGATCGCCAGATCGAGCATGAAGTTTAGGCCGTTGAGGATCCCGTCGATGGAGCCGCCCTTGTCGATATCGAAAACCGGATAGCTGGTGGTATTCAGAATATCGCCAGCGGCGATCACGTCGGAGTAGCGGAAGTAAACGATGCTGTCGCCGTCGGTGTGGGCATTGTCGATGTGGAAGACCTGCACGCCTTCGCCGTTGAAAAACTCACTCAGCTTGTAATTGCGGACATGGTAGGTGATGGTTGGCCACTGCTCCGGCGGAACGGCAGTGTCGTTCTTCTCCTTGGTAGCGGCGGGCTCGCTCATGCGAATCAGAACATTTTCATGAGCAATGACGTTGGCCGAAGGAGCCACGCCGACCGGCGGAAACGTTACGCCCAGGATCTTGGAATCGGCAGGGAGCTGGGCCAGGCGCGCGTTGCCGCCGGTGTGGTCGGCGTCCATGCTCGTGTTGATAATGTAGCGGATTGGCTTGGGTCGCGGCGGGGAGCTGATGATGGCATTCAACTCAGGGCTGGACCATCCGTAAGGAGCCTTGGGGCAACCCAGACCGAGGCAGCGGTTGGGAATCGGGGAGGCAGCCACGCGCGTGGCCAGATCCAGCGCTGTTTTGAGCACTCTATCCGCCATCTCCGCGCGTCCGGCATCGACAAGGATGATGCCGTCGGGTCCCACGGACATGGTGATGTTTGCGCCGGCGCCAACCAGCATGTAAATGTTACCTTGCAGGGGCAGGATGTGGAGGTCGGGGTCGGTGGAGAGGTTGGCCTGAGCCGGGGCCAGCGCGGCCGCGGCGGCAAACAGGTACAGAAATCGTTTCATTTACAAAGGGATGCCCTGCCTGTTAGCGTGGCACATGGACCAGGGGTTTTCAACTGCCGGAAGGAGGTGGCAGAACCGCTGCGGGGTCGGCTTCGGATCGTCGCCGGAGCACTTTTTTCCGCCCGACGGGATTTCCACGCGGCTCGTTAACCGGGCCGGAGCGTGTATAATAGGAGAAACCCCGCCAGTGTTGCTCCTCAGTAGCTCAATGGTAGAGCATTCGGCTGTTAACCGAAGGGTTGTAGGTTCGAGTCCTACCTGAGGAGCCAATT
>CAZTKA010000134.1:0-9158 GCA_964614015.1 uncultured Bordetella sp.
ACCGGGGAAACGTTGGAGGGAGCGACAGACTCAAGTTTATCATGGCGCTTCCATGTCTCGCTCTCCGATGCCCGCTTGCGCTGCGCTGCATGCCCACGCACGACAATACCCAACGCGCTACCTGCTGGTAGCACGTCAACTTGTCCGCTGGTGAGCGGGAGGACGCGGCGATGCGCGCCGCCAGGGTTGTACTTTTATCACCCGCTCCATTTCCGCGGCGGGCATCCTTCCGGTAGGGTCTTCCCTCCTCTGGCCTCGCCGCTACCGCCGAGCGGACAAATCCCGTGCTAATTGGGGGGGTTGAAACGCGCGAAGTTTGTTGGTAGCATCCCCGAAGCCTTGGTTTCCGCCGCGCGCGACGCGGCACGCTTCGTACACGCAGCAAGGCGGGGGCCCGAAGGGGGTAAGGTGCACATGCGCACGCGCAGACTTCTCTTGTTGTCGATGCTAGGAATTGCGTCCGTTCTTGCCCAAGGCAGTCGCGGAAGCATCACCGGAACCATCAGTGATCCCGCCGGTGCGGTGATCGTTAACGCCGCTGTCGAGGGCAAGAGCATTGAGACTGGTGCGGTCTTCTCGACCGTCACCACTGACACCGGCAACTACACGCTGTCCGAATTGCCCCCCGGCAACTACCAAGTCAGTTTCAGCGCACCCGGTTTCAAGACGCTGATCCGCGGACCGCTGGAGGTCAGCGCCCGCCAGATCTTGAGAATCGATGGCACGCTCGAAGTCGGCGCCACCACGGAATCGGTCACCGTAACCGATGCGGCTAGGCTACTCATCACCGAGAGCGCCGAGATCAGTTACAACGTCGGCACCAGTCGGCTGAACGAACTGCCGGTCGGCAATATGGGCACCGTACGCAACATCGTACGCACCGCGGCCCGCCTGATGCCGGGCGTGTCCTTCACGGAGGGTTTCTTCGGGGGCGTAAAAATCAATGGCACCCCCACGGACGGATACAATCTGCGCATCGACGGCATGGATAATACGTATACCCTCGGCAATTTGCTGGTCTCGCAGGTGCAACCGAGCGTGGACGCAATTGAGCAGTATTCGATTCAGACTTCGAACTTCGCCGCGGAACTAGGACAGGCCGGCGGCGCCATCTTCAACGTGACAATGAAATCGGGCACTAATCAATATCACGGCAGCATCTACGATTATTGGGCCCATGACAACCTCTACGCCGCCAGCCCGTACGTGAATCCGGCGACCGGCACAAAGACGAAGAACCCGGTCTCGAACTACGATTGGGGCTTCACCGTGGGTGGACCGGTCTCGATCCCTAAGATCTATGACGGCCATGACAAGACTTTCTTTTTCTGGAGCTACGAAACGCGCCCGCAAACGGGCCGGAACCTGAACAATTTCATCACCGTGCCGACGGATGCGTATCGCGTGGGCGACCTCAGCGCGGCCACGGCGTTAAACAACAACCGGGTGTTGGGGACGGACCCAATGGGCCGTTCCATTATCCAGAACTCCGTCTATGATCCCGCCTCGGATTTCACGTTCAACGGCCAGGTGCTCCGCAATGCTTTCACCGCTAACCAGATTCCCGTAGCTCGCTTCGATCCGGTATCGGTCCGAGTTCTGAACCTGGTGCCGAAGGCGAACGTGGCCGGCGCGGGCCTGCTCAATAACTACAACAACCCGTACGACACCGCCACCAAGAATTACTTGCCGTCGTTCAAGATCGACCACAGCATCAACTCCTCCAACAAGTTGAACTTCTTCTATTCGAAAACATTTCAGCGGCAACCGATCACCACCGGTGAAGGGCTTCCAACCCTGATCAGCAACAGCACGAGATCCCAGTGGGATAACGTGAACGTCCGGCTGAACTACGACGCGACGCTCAGCCCCACCTTGTTGCTGCATCTTGGCGCCGGCTATCAGGACGCCACCATCGGACAGGTGAACATTCCGACGGGCTTTAATGCGACCAGAGATCTGGGCATACCGGGTCCGTTCACTACCAACGTCTATGGTGCGACGTTCCCGGATTTCAACGGGGCGTCCAGCGCGACAGTTGGCGGTCTGCCGCAACTGGCGAACACCAGCTTCAACGGGCGGACGCTAACCATGAACCAGAGACCCACCGGGATTGCGACGCTGACGTGGGTAAAGGCGAACCACACTTACAAGTTCGGCGGGGAGCTGCGCGTTGACGGATTCCCGAATTACAACGAAATCCGCTTGAACGGCACATACTCGTTCAGCGGGAATCAAACCGCGCTGCCCTACGCGGGCACCGCCATCTTCGCTGGCAACACGATCGGTTTAGGGTACGCGAGCTTCCTGTTGGGCCTGGTGAATGTCGGAAACGTCTCGGAGCCGTCCAATCCCCATTTGGGCCAACATGCCCTGGGATTCTACGCGCAGGACACCTGGAAGCTGAACCGGAAGCTGACTTTGGATTACGGTTTGCGGTGGGATTACTCGACTTATCAGACGGAAACCTACGGCCGGCAGTCGACGCTCGACCCGCTTCGGCCCAACCTGGCAGCCGGAGGGCAGCCTGGATCCACCCGCTACCAAGCCACCTGCGGCTGCACATGGTCGCACAACTATCCGCATTCCTGGGGCCCGCGCCTGGGCGCTGCCTATCAGATCAATTCGAAGACGGTGCTTCGCGGAGGGATCGGGCTGATGTATAACACCACGGCCAGAATCGGCATCGCGGGACGTTCCCTCGGATCGCAAAACCAGGTTGTCCCTCCCTCGTTCGGGCTTCCCGCGATGAAGTTGGAAACCGGCTTCACGACGCTCACTCTGGCGGCAATCCGGTGGCCCAACTTCAGCCCCGACTATTTCCCGGTCCGTGGCGCATCGCCGGGAGCGGCGAACGGAAACGTGTTCGATCAGAATGCCGGGCGGCCTTCTCGCCAACTCCAGTGGTCCTTCGGGGTGCAGCGCGAAATCTTTCGCGACCTGGTCATCGAAGCCTCCTACGTGGGCAATACCGGTGTGTGGTGGCCGAGCGGCGGGCTGGTGAACTATAACGCTATCCCGTTCAGTACGCTGCAAGCTGTAGGAATCAACATCGACAGCACCGCGGACGCCGCTTTGTTGCGGTCAGCGATATCGTCGTCCGCAGTAAGGGCTCGCGGTTTCAGGATCCCCTTCAACGGCTTCCCGGCGAGCGCGACACTGGGCCAAGCTCTACGGCCCTTTCCGCAGTTCAGCAGCGGCCTAAACGCGGTGGCAGCGCCGCTGGGAAACACCTGGTACAACTCGCTGCAATCGAAAGTGACCAAGCGGCTTTCGCACGGCATCGACTTCTCTTACTCATTCACATACCAGCAGAGCTTGACCTCGAATAACGTGAACGACGTCTTTAACCGGAAGAACGGCAAAGGACTGGATACCGCAGATCAGCGGCTCCAAAGCGTGATCGCCTTCACCTACACGGTTCCGAAGATCAACGGGATCAACCGAATCCTGGCCTACGTGCTCTACGATTGGCAAGTCGGCGCGATTCTAAGCTACGCGAGCGGCTTCCCGATCCCTGCTCCGATCGCGCAGAACAACCTGGCAACTGCGATCTTCCAAAGCACCAACGCTATCCGCGTGCCGGGCGTGCCGCTGTTTTTGCAGGACCTGAATAGCGGAGAGGTGGATCCGCGGCGCGGATTCTATCTCAATCCGGCAGCGTGGATCGATCCTCCGCAAGGTCAGTTCGGCGGCCCGGCCACCTACGGAGATTATCGCTTCCAGCGAAGACCGAATGAGGCGATGAACTTCGGCCGTAACTTCCGGTTCGGGGAACGGGTGACCGCGCAGGCTCGCGTGGAATTCCAAAACATCTTCAACCGAATTCGACCCAACAACCCCGCCTCGACCAACGCACTGGCTCCACAAACGCCGGCCCCCAGTATAAACGCTGTCGCCACCGGGTTCGGCGCCATCTCCTGGCAAGGGACCACTGGGTCGCGGCAAGGCCAAATGGTCTTCCGCCTGACTTTCTGATTCTGAGAACGGCGAACTGAAGTTCGTCGCGGCGCTTCCTTTTGTTTAACACGTTGTCCTGCCAAGTTGTCCTGCCAAAGGGAGAAGAAGGCGCCAAAGTTTGGCTGAACGGCCCCTGCGGTTGGGAAAGTGCGCGAACTCTGCTGCGGGCGCAGCCGCAGTCTCCACCGGGCACTTGCTCTTGAGGCGTGGCGAGCCCCTTGCGCCCGGCACACACACGCCACATACTGGCTCGACGAGGACCCGATCCCATGAAGATCATCAGCGTGGCGGCGCTTCTGGGTGCACTCATGACCCTGTTTGTGGCGCCGGCCGGGGCGCAGTGGCTCCAGCGCCGGACGCCGGGCATTCCGCGCACGGCCGATGGCAAACCGGACCTCTCGGCTCCCGCACCACGGACTGCGGACGGCAAAATCGATTTCACCGGCCTATGGGAATTTCCCATCGAAACGGCGGTGGGGAACATTACGCTGCGCAATACCGGGGACCTCAAGCCAGCCGACATTCAGCCGTGGGCGCGGGCCCTGGTGGAGCAGCGCGGAGAGAATTTCGGCCGTGACAACCCGCGGTTCCAGTGCCTGCCCGAAGGTCCGGGCTATAGCACGAGCGGAGGCGTGCGGCGGTTCCTGCAGACCCCCAGCATGGTGGCCATCCTGAACGAAGATCTCACGCACCGCCAGATCCATATGGACGGGCGCGGACTGGAACCCAATCCCAACCCGAGCTGGATGGGGTACTCGGTGGGCCATTGGGACGGAGACACGCTCGTGGTGGAAAGTTTTGGCTTCAACGACCGGACCTGGATTTTGGACGGCTATCCGCACACGGAAGCGTTGCGCATGACGGAGCGGTTCCGGCGGCCGGATTTCGGTCATCTCGAGGTGGCGATCACGTTCGAGGATCCGGAGGTCTACTCGAAACCCTGGACGGTGGCTATGCATGCCCGCCTGGCCGCCGACACCGAGATGCTCGAATCGGTCTGCAATGAAAACAGCAGCGGGACGGAGCATTGGATCGGCAAACGATCGGACGCGGAGAAGACGAAGGTGGAGGTGGCCCCGGAGATCCTTGCGAAATATGTGGGCGTATATGCCGGACCGTATATCGGCGGGCCGCGCACGGTCGAGATCAGTTTCTCCGGGGGTTCCCTGTTCGTCTCGGTGAATCAAGGACCGAAGCAGGCGCTTGTGCCGCAGTCGGAAACCGATTTTTCCGGTACCGGGCTGGGTTATCGATTCGTCCGTGACAACAATGGCGTTGCGACGCACCTGATCGAGGGTCATGTGTCGGGCGACTACCGCTACGAACGGCAGAGGTAGCCGCTGGTGGAACTCCTGAGAGATCCGCACTTCGGGGGAGCCGTTGCCGTACGCCGGCCCGGCCGTTCATGCCGGGACCAGCTTTCGCCCACTTGCGTTCGCCAACTCCGTGAAAGCTTGATGGACGGCGGGGTATACTAACGGGTTGAGCGCAGCTACGGGAGGACCAAGGTCATGCGTGGACGATCCAGATTCATAGCTGCGGCGTTGTTGATGTTCGGACTCGCCGGCGCTGTACGAGCTCAGGGGAATAGTGACTTCCTAGGTCCACCTCAGAACCGCGGGGGCGCCCGTCAGGCCCCTGCGGCGCCTTCGGAACCCGCGCCGCGAGACGCCTCGGGCAAGATCATCATCGGTTCCCTTCCGGGTGAGCGACAGGGCCTTTGGGTTCCGGGCCCCGCCCGCGTTGCCGATCCCAAGGATGTGCCGTTCCAGCCTTGGGCGAAGGCGCTTTATGACTTTCGCCAAACGACGGAGCTCGAGCCGCACACGCGCTGCAAGGCTTCCGGCGGACCCCGCCAGTTCGTGACTCCTTATGGCGTCGAGATCCTCGAAATTGCCGAACTCCAACGGGTGTTCATTTTTGATATCGGTGGTCCCCATACGTTCCGTACGGTTTATATGGACGGCCGTTCCCATCCGGACAACCTTTCGCCGACCAACTACGGCCATTCCATCGGCTGGTGGGAAGGCGACACCCTGGTGATCGACACCGTTGGCTTCAACGAGGACTTTTGGTTCGAGCGCCGCGGGTTGCCGCACACCGAAAGTCTGCATCTGATGGAGCGCTTGACCCGGACCTCGAAGGACACGATGGAATACCGTGTGACCGTGGAGGACCCCGCCGTTTACACGAAACCGTTCACAGGCGGGTTTGAGCTGCGTTTCCGCCCGGACAACGAGCTCTTCGAGTATATGTGCCAACAGGCCAACTATGCTCATGAGCTGATGGTGGGCCGCGACGCCACCGATACCACAATCGACCGCAGCAGCGTGATTGTCCCCTAGACAGGCGGCTGAAACATGAGGATGCGAGCAGGCACGTCGCGCTCGCGAACCGTCCGCGCGGCCCCGAAGAGCCGCGGAAAACCTGGAATTCACCTTTTTTGTTACCTCATGTATACTGCGATTCATGAAACCCCTCGCGTGGATCCTGACGGCGACAGTGGCTCTGGCGCAGAGCGGCAGGTATCAGATCGCGCCCTTTGGCGAGCTTCCGAACGGCATGGAGTGGGGAGCCGTGTCGTCGGTGGCGTTCCACAACGGCCACATCTTCGCGTTGCGAAGGGCGGCGCCGAACGTGGTCGAGATGACGCCCGATGGTAGGGTCGTGAAATCTTGGGGCGATAACAGCCTTTATAGCGTAGCGCACAGCATCGATTTCGATAGCGACGGCAACATCTGGACCACGGATTCGGCGGATCACGTGGTCTATAAGTTCTCGCCCGAGGGCCAGTTGCTGCTGACGCTCGGCAAGCGCAAGACCGCCGGCGATGATCAGTCCACGGATCTGTTCAACCGACCGAGCGATGTGGCGTTCGCCCCGAACGGCGACGTGTACGTCACCGATGGCTACGCGAATTCCCGCATCGTGAAATTCGATAAAAACGGCAAGTTCCTCGAGATTATCGGCGGCGTGAAGGGCTCGGGTCCGGGCGAGTTCAATCTGCCGCACGCGATCGTGTTCGATTCCAAGGGGCGCATGTTGATCGCCGACCGCGAGAATGAGCGCATCGTGATCCTGGATCAGGACGGCAAGTTCCTAGGCGAGTGGAAGGGCTTAAGCAAGCCTTCCGGTCTGGCGATCGCCCCGGACGACACGCTGTACGTGGGTGATGTGGATGCCAGCTCGGTGACGATCGCGAAGGACGGCAAGGTTCTGCAAGTGGTCAGCGGCTTCGGGCGGGCGCACAACCTCGCGATCGATCCGGCGGGAAACATCTACACGGCCGAGCCGGGGTCGCGATCGTTGAAGAAGGCTGCCCGTCAGCAGTAGTGTGCCATAGCTCGCAACGACGCTGAGCCGACGACGACGACGAGTCCTCCACGACGGTGGCGCCAACTTCATCCAACCAGAGGAAGACGTGTGGGACAGCACCGCATTGTTACGGAATCGCGGCTCCGCCGATGATCTCCAGGTGGACGTGACACATGAGGATAACGCCCTACGTCTTCTTTGGGGTATGATTTGATTCGATATTCCGTTCGAGAGGAGACAAATACATGCACAAGACCCTAGTTGCCGCAGCCGCGGCGTTGCTGGCAGGCGCCTGCTTCGCGCAACCGGCCGGCATCACGCCTGAAATGATCGCCCGGGCGCTGCCCCTCGAAGGGGCCCCGCTGGCGGAGCCTGGACCGTACAACGTCGTTTCGGAAGGTGCCTTCGAGGCGCCCGGTTTTCGCCTGTACCGGCCGGAGACGCTGGATGCGTTCCCGGCCAGGGACTCGCTGCCCGTGATGGTGTGGGGCAACGGCGGCTGCGCCATCGACAACCCGCGGTACGCCGGGTTTCTGACAACGATCGCATCGCACGGGTTCCTGGTGATCGGGACTGCGGCGGTGGAAGGCGCGCCACGCCGGCAGGCCAATGCCGATGACATGCGCGGCGCCATCGACTGGGCCACGAAAGAAAATGCGCGCGCGGGCTCGCCGCTGCGGGGCAAGATCGCCCTCGACAAGATCGCCGTCATGGGCCAATCCTGCGGAGGATTCCTTTCGATCACGCTGGGCGCCGATCCGCGCGTGAAGACGATCGGCGTGTTCAATTCCGGCGTACAGGCGGGCGGGGGCAAGGGTCCATCGCCCACCGCCGACGCGCTGCCGAAGCTGCACGGGCCCGTGCTGCTGATTAACGGCCACGAACCCGATTTCATGATGGCCCAGTCATTAGCGACCTTCGAGGCGATCAACCACGTCCCGGCGTTTTACGGCGCCCGGCACAACGCCGGTCACACCGCGACCGTGTTCCATCCGGGCGGCGGCGAGTTCGCCAACGTCGCTTCGAACTGGCTCCGTTGGACGTTCAAGGGCGACCAAAAGGCCGGCGCGATGTTCGTGGGCGACAAGTGCGGGTTGTGCACGAATCCGAACTGGGACGTGAAGTCGAAAGGGATCAAGAACTGAGAGCGCTGTCAGCGGACTCTCACACGTTCAGGATCTCGAAGCACTTCTCGAGGCTCTTGACGGGATCATTCCCCATGGCGGGCCGCCATTCGTGGGCCACGAAACCGTCGTAGCCCGTGTCGGCGATTGCGTTGGCGATGAAGCGGTAGTTGAGTTCCTGGGTCTCGTCGATCTCCTGGCGGCTGGGCACACCGGCAACGTGGATGTGGCAAATGTGGCTCAGGTTGTCGCGCAGCGTGCGCGTGACGTCCCCATCGGCGATCTGAACGTGGTAAATGTCATACACGATCTTCACGCGCGGTGAATTGACGCGCTTGCACACATCCAAGCCCCATGCCACGTGATCGAACACCTGATCGGTGCGCTGGTCGGCGGCGACCTTCGAGTTCGTGATCTCCATGCAAACGTTGATGCCCTTCTGCTCGGCGTAGCCCTTCATGCGGTTCAAGATGGCGACCGCGTTATCGGCGCCTTCTTCGCGGGACATGCCTCGCCGTTCGCCGGGCAAGGCAATCAAATTCGGGCATCCCACGCTCACGCACATGTCGATTCCGGCGTGGGTGGCTTCTTCAATCTGGTCGTGGAGTTCCTTGCGGATCAAGCCGTTCTGGAAACTGGTCCCCGTGCCCGTCATCAGGGCCGGCGTCAGGCCGTTGTCTCTGAGGATCGGCACCTGCTGGGCTGTCGGCAGATCCAGGCCCTTGAATCCGATGCGAGCAAGAATCTTACACCGCTCCT